>CAZMOD010000010.1:16077-34697 GCA_964567885.1 uncultured Christensenella sp. | reverse complement strand
TGTCTACTTTTTTGGCGTCAATGTCTACTTTTTTGGCGTCAATGTCTACTTTTTTACTTTCGGCGAGGAAATCAGCAAACAAACGCTCGGCGTCGACGTGCAAGTAACGGTTGTGCAAAGGATTGTTTTCCTTCAACAACAAATTACGCAAAAAAACTTCCAAAAACTCGGTCGTTTCTCTAACGCCCGTTTGCAAATTAGAATAATTTGCGCGAACCAACGAATTACGGAAATACCAAGCGTTATTGGCAAAAAGGTCGTTATCCGCACTAAATCCGAGCGAACGCAAATATTTTATAAAAAATACCGCGGTAGTCCTCGTGTTTCCTTCACTGAAAACGTGAATTTGCCAAAGCCTTGACACGAATCTTGCCAAATGTTTGATAATACTATCCATATCTAAGCCGCCGTAATCGAATTTACGCTCACGCGATATATCGTATTCGAGGGTGGCTTTCAGTTCGGTAGCGCTTCCGTACGTAACCGTCGCGCCGTTTAAAACCCACTCTTTTTTCGTGATATTGTAATCTCTTATCTTGCCGGCGTGCTTGTAAATTCCTTGAAACAGTCTTCTATGAATAGACAAGTATTCGGTTGACGTGAAAGAAAAGGCAGGTTCCGATAAAATCTCGGCTATTCTGACGGATACTTTGTCGGCTTCTTCGGTTCTGTCGTCGTCGTTGATATTGGAAGGTCTTTGCTCGTAGTAACTTTCGATAGCGGTTTTCGCTTCTTTTAAGGTGATTTTACCCTCGATATTTAAAGCGGCGGTATCAAGCAAATACTTAGACGGCGTTAATCCGTCAACCGCTTGCAAACCGATAGCCGTAGCCCAAGCGTAAGTTTTGCTTAGCTTGTCTGGCTCGGTCGCCTTAAAATATTCCTTGAAAGGATCTTGTTTTAAATCGTCCATTTAATATCACCTGAAAAATTATAAAAACTTCCGCTAAAAACGCAAAACCGCTTATAGCTGATACCGTTTTGTTACGAAAAAGTCGCACGAGAAACGACTTCCTTAGGTGGAAAATATATTTACCTAAGGAAACCGTTTACTTGTTTTTAATCGTTTTTCGTTTTAATTATTTGCCCGCTTGAACCTTTTTTAAACGAGCGTATCTGGGCATACCGTTTTCGGTAACGAAGGGATTTTCGCCTTGAATAAGCGGTAAGCAGTAATCGATAAAGTCTTGAGATACGTAAGTACCGTCGTTGATAATCCAATCGGCGGGGATCTTCTTTTCGGCGTTAGCGCAAACTTCCAAAGGAATAAGTTTGTATTCGATTTCGTAATCTTTGCCGGGTTTACGGATATACGCTACCATCTTGTCGGTTTCGCCTTGAACGGCGGCCTTAACGGCTTCTCTACCCGCGCGAACGGTTTCGTCTACGTCGGTCTTGGACGCAATGTGCGCTGCGCAACGTTGCATTAAACTGAATTCTATAGCGCGAGTTTTTACGCCCAATTTTTCCTTAATAACCGAAGTTAAAACTCCGCAAACGCCGCCAAGTTGAGCGTGACCGAAAAGGTCGGTGGAGGACGCTTTGAATTCGCCTACGTATCTGCCGTCGGCAAAGTGGATGCCTTCGGAAACAGCCACTATACACTTGTTGCCGTTTTTAGCGCAAACGCCTTTTACGTCTTCAACGAACTTATCCATATCGAAGTCGGTTTCGGGAAGATAAATAAGGTCTACGCCGTTACCGGAAAGTTTCGCTAAAGCGCTTGCCGCGGTAAGCCAGCCGGCGTTTCTACCCATAACTTCGATAACGCATACTAAACCGGTGTCGTAAACTCTTGCGTCTAAAGCGATTTCCGCACAAGTAGTAGCGACGTATTTAGCCGCGGAAGCAAACCCGGGACAGTGATCGGTACCTACTAAGTCGTTGTCGATAGTCTTAGGTACGCCGATTACGTTGCAATCCCAACCGGATTTAGCCATATATTTGGAAATCTTGTTGCAAGTATCCATACTGTCGTTACCGCCGTTATAAAAGAAGTAACGAATATTGTACTTTTTGAAAACTTCTAAAATTCTTTCGTAGTCGGTTGCGTCGACGGAAGCGTCTTTAAGTTTGTATCTTACCGAGCCTAAAGCGGAAGAAGGGGTATGCGTTAAAAGTTCCAATTCCTTAACGTCTTCCATGCCCATGTCGTAAAAGTTTTCTTCTAAGATACCTCTGATACCGTGCGCGGCACCGTAAACTTTAGTAATGCATTCGGTTTCTAAGGCTTGTAAAAATACGCCTGCCGCGGAAGAGTTAATAACCGACGTAGGACCGCCGGATTGAGCAAAAATACATGCTCCCGTTAAATTTTTCATTGTTATAATCTCCTTTTATCGGGCTAAATAAGTGCGATAATCGACCTATAGCCCCACTTTTATTTTTTTATTTCGTGTTTTTATAGTGCAAGTATCATTGCGGCTTCGTAAAGTTTGCTATCGACTACCCTCGGCATATTTAAAGCCTCGCCGATATCCATATCGATAATTTTGTTATCGTGAATACCCACTACGCGGTTTCTGCCGCCGTCCAAAATAAGATCTATCGCGTGAAGCGCGAATTTAGCCGCTAAAGTTCTATCCGCCATAGTAGGAGAGCCTCCCCTTTGAATATGTCCCAAAGTAACCTTGGTGATTTTGGTACCGGATTTTTCTTTTAAATAAGCAGCAATCTCGTCGCGATTTCCCGCACCTTCGGCAAAGACTATCATGTTGGAAGTCTTGCCCTTTTCACGGCTTCTTTTTAAGTTTTTAGCGATTTCGTCCAAGTCGTAAGGGATTTCGGGAACCAATATGTATTCGGCGCCGCCGCCGACACCCGCGTAAATAGCAATGTCGCCGCAACTTCTTCCCATAACCTCGACTAAAGAGCATCTATCGTGCGAACTCATCGTATCCCTTAGATTGTTTATTGCGGTTAAGCAAGTGTTTACCGCGGTATCGAAGCCCAAAGTATAGTCGGTATACTGAAGGTCGTTATCGATAGTTCCCGGAATACCTATGACGTTAACGTCGTACTTGTCGGAAAGTTCTTTTCCGCCGCGTAAAGTTCCGTCGCCGCCGATTACTATCAAAGTGGTTATGCCGTGGATGCGAAGGTTTTTATATGCTTTTTCCAAGCCCTCGGGCGTGGCAAAGTCCGCCGAGCGCGCCGATTTTAAAAAAGTTCCTCCGCGTTGAATTATATCGGATACCGAACGCGAACTCATCGGGAATATATCGTCGCGGATAAGTCCTTCGTACCCCCTTTCAACGCCGTAGACTTCTAAATTTTTATAAATTGCGTATCTCGTGATGGCGCGCAGACACGCGTTCATGCCGGGCGCGTCGCCGCCACTGGTTAAAACGGCTATTTTTTTCATTGTATACACCTCTTTTGGTTGGAAAATTTCAGTTTAGATAATTTTGAAGAAATAATTATCCCAAATTACTCGCAAACGTTACCGTTTTTCATCTATTTATTTAGTGTTTCGTATCTCTTTGTAATTGTATCAAATTAGCGGCTTTTTGGCTATCTTTTTAAAGGCGTTTTTCGTTTTTTCGTCTATTTTTCAATGAATTTTACGTTTTCGCCGTCAATTAGCGTGCAAAGTTCGTGGAAAAGCCCTTTGGATTCGCGACAACTATAGTTAGCGCTGTAAGTTTTTCCGTCGATTTTTAAGTACGCGGGGATATCGCCGGGGTAACTGGTTAAAATCTCCAAAACGTCTTCACGACACTCCGCGTCGGCGCCGTTTAATACTACGACTAAAAACTTCTTTTTAGGCTTTACGACCTCTTCCGCCTTTTGGGTGAACGGCGAAGAAAACTCGTAGAGGTTTTGCACGACGGTTTCGTTAGCTTCCGCTTCTTCTTCTTGTAAAATCTCTATTTTATCGAGAACGATATTAGGTCTTTCACCGTCGCGAATTTGCAATTTGCCGCTAATTTCAACGATGGCTTCAAGTTCCAATCTGTCCTTATATTTATCGAAAACTTTCGGGAACATTACCGCTTCTATCGAACCGTAAACGTCCTCGACGGTAATGATAGCCATGCTTTGTCCCGTCTTAGTCGTCTTTTTAGACACCGCGCCTATCATACCGCCCATAGTAACGGGCTGTCCGTCGGTAAGGTTCGGGTACGTTTTGTTACCGTCCTCGTCTTCCTCGTAATCGCTTAGTAGAACGCAAGAAAATCCGTAACGCTTAAACTCTTCCATATGCCCCTCTAACGGGTGACCGGATAGGTAAACGCCTAAAACTTCTTTTTCGTGCAAAAGTTTGGTTTTAACGTCGTATTCGGGAACGTCCGGATAGACGACCTCTAAATTGGTTTCCTCGAAAACGGTACCGAAGAAACTAATTTGCGCGCTTTCCTTTTCACGTGCCAAAGAGTTCGCCCTATCGATAAGTTCTTCGGTAACACAAATAAGTTTTGCCCTTTCTATTTTGAAGCAATCGAAAGCGCCGGCGTAAATTAAGTTTTCAACCATACGCTTGTTTAAAGCGCGTATATCTACCCTCGACATAAAGTTTTCGAACGAAAGGAAAGGACCGTTTTTAGCGCGTTCCGTAACGATGGAGTCCATCGCCGCGTGCCCTACGTTTTTAATGGCGACGAGCCCTATACGGACGCATTTTCCTTCAACCGAGAAGTATTGCTTGCTCTTATTGATATCGGGCGGAAGAACTTTTATACCCCTTTCTTTTAAGTACATTACGTACTTCGTAATTTCGTCGATACTATCGATACGGTTGTTTAAAACCGCGGTCAAAAATTCTTGCGGATACAACGCTTTAAGATACGCCGTTTGATACGCGACTACCGCGTACGCCGCCGCGTGCGACTTGTTAAACGCGTATTTAGCAAAGTCCGCCATTTCGTCGAATATATCCGCCGCTACTTCTTCAGGCACCCCTTTAGATAAAGCGCCCGCTATAATTACGTTGCCGTTTTCGTCCTTTTCGCCGAAAATGAATTTTTGGCGTTGGCGTTTCATTTCTTCGACGTTCTTTTTACCCATGGCGCGGCGAATAATATCCGCTTGTCCTAAGGAATACCCCGCAAGTTTTTGAACTATCGCCATAACTTGTTCTTGGTAAATTATCGTGCCGTACGTAACCTTCAATATGGACTCTAAAAGCGGATGCTTGTAAGTCATTTGTTCGGGGTGGTTTTTAAAGTTTACGTACTGCGGTATAGCCTTCATAGGACCCGGACGGAAAAGCGAAATGCCCGCTATAATGTCTTCAAGATTGGTCGGTTTTAAGTCGCGCATAAAGCGTTTCATGCCGCCTGATTCTAATTGGAACACCGCGTCGGTATCCCCCGTCGAGATTAAATCGTACGCAACTTTTTCGTTGTAACCTATCTTTCTAAAGTCTATTTTTATACCGTAGTCTTCTAAAATATAATCGTTACATTTTTTAATATCGGTTAAAGTCCTGAGCGCCAAAAAGTCCATTTTAAGCATACCAAGCTGTTCGATTTCCTTCATATCGAACTGCGTAACTATATCCTCGCCGGATCTTGCTAAAGGTACGTTTTCTTTAATGACTTTGTTACAAATAACGACGCCCGCCGCGTGCATAGAAATGTTACGCGGCATTCCTTCTAACTTCATCGCTATATCGATAACGTTTCTTAAACTGTCGTCGGTGTCGTAAATATCTTTTAGTTCGCGACTGCCGACGTTAACCTTTTCTTTAAGTTCTAAACCTAAACTTTGGGCTATGGTGTTACCGAAATCTATAAGTTTGGTAATTTTGTTTACTTCGTTAAACGGAACGTTAAAAACCCTTGCTACGTCTTTTATGGCGGCTTTTGAAGCCATCGTACCGAAGGTTACTATTTGCGCAACGTTGTCGTGTCCGTATTTATCGCGTACGTACTCGATAACTTCTTGCCGTCTGTCGGTACAAAAGTCGACGTCGAAGTCCGGCATCGATACCCTTTCGCGGTTTAAAAACCTTTCGAAAAGTAAGTCGTACTGCAAAGGTTCAACGTCCGTAATACCCATCGAATACGCAATGATACTCGAAACGCCGCTGCCGCGCCCCGCGCCTACGGGGATACCGTGTTCCTTGGCCCAGTTGATGTAGTCCCAAACGATTAGGTAGTATTCCAAGTACCCCATATCGCTTATAGTGGAAAGTTCGTAATCGAATCTTTCGCGAATTTCGGGGGTTATTACGTCGTAACGCTCGTGCAAGCCTCTTTCGGCAATTCCTTTTAAAAACTCGTACGGGGTAGAGCCGTCCGCGGGGACGTACCCGGGCGTAAGCGATTTATCTCTTATAGGTTCGCACTTGGCGTTTAAATCGAAAATTTCACCGCTGCATTTGTCGGCGATTTTCAAAGTGTTTTCGACGACCTCGGGAATATCGGGGAAAAGCGAAGCCATTTCGTCGCCGCTTTTTAGGTAGAATTCGTCGGTTTCAAAGCGCATATGGTTAGGATCGTCTATGGTGCGCTTGGTGTTTATGCAGAGCATAACCTCTTGAATTTTAGCGTCTTCTTTTTGAATATAGTGCGCGTCGTTGGTAACGACTAAACCGATATTTAATTCCCGTGCTATTTTGATAAGCAACGGATTAACCTTTTTTTGATCTCTTAATCCGTGGTCTTGAAGTTCTATATAATAATCCTCGCCGAAAAGTTCCTTCATCTCTTTGGCGTGATTATACGCGGCTTCGTAATTACCCGCAAGAAGCAATCTCGGAAGTTTGCCCGCCAAGCACGCGGATAAGCAAATCATACCTTCGGCGTGTTCTTTTAAATGGGCGTAATCGCTTCTCGGTTTATAGTAAAAACCGTCTACGTAGGCGTCGGAATTAAGCAAAATCATATTTTTGTAACCTTGCTTGTTTTTGCATAGCAACACTAAGTGGTCGTAGTTACCGCCCGTTGCCCCGCCGCCTTTTTCGTACATATTTTCACACATATAAAATTCACAACCGATAATGGGTTTTACGCCGGCTTTTTTTGCTTCCTCGGCAAAATAGAGGGTGGCGAACATATTTCCGTGGTCGGTGATAGCAATGGCTTTTTGCCCCATCGCTTTTATATGCGGAAATATCTTTTCAACCTTACAAGCCCCGTCTAAAATACTGTATTCGGTATGAACGTGTAAGTGTACGAAATCTGTCATTTTTCACCTCAAAGGTAATTAATTATCTTTAAAATCTTGGGCTATAAGCCCGTTATCATCGTTTTTTATGGTTAATCCATAAGTTGGATTATAACGTTGTTTTGAACGTAAAGATACTCGTCCTTAATTTTTATTCTATCTTCGTTGACGTCAAGATATTTTACTATCGGCGGAAGTTTGTTTTTAAAATCCGCGTAAAAATCGGTACCGAAGGCGTGTTTATAATCGGCAAAACTTATTCCGTCTTTAGTCCTCAAAGCAAGCATTACGTACTCGAACTTCGCCTCTTCACCCTCGATATTTTCACTGAAAACTTCAGCGTACTTGTCCGCTAAAAGACAATGCACGTATTCGTCGATGCTTTCGGTGTTGGTAAACCTCCTTCCGTCTATAAAAGACGAGGCGGCAACGCCGCAACCGATATATTCGCCGCGCTTCCAATAGTTTAAGTTATGGCGGGACTCGTAGCCGGGAATAGAAAAGTTTGAAACCTCGTAACGGTTAAAGCCGCGTTGCTTAAGATAGTCGACCGTGAAATCGTAAAAGTCGGTTACGGTATCTTCGTCGGGCAAATCGCCGTTTAGGTATTTGGAAAACATAGGCGTGCCTTCTTCCGCCTTTAAAGCGTAGACGGATAAGTGTTTAGCACCGCGCTCTATCGCTAAATCCAAACTGTTTTTAACGTTATCTAACGTTTGATCGGGAAGTCCTATCATTACGTCGACGCTAAAATTGTAATCGCCTAAAATTTCCGTCGCGCGTATAAAGTCTTCCTTGGTATGAATACGGTTTAGACTTCTTAACGTCTCGTCGTCGGAAGTTTGCAGCCCTATACTGAAACGATTTATTCCCGCTTCCTTGTATATACGCAGTTTGTTGCGGTCGATAGTGCCGGGGTTAACCTCTAAAGTAATCTCTGCCGCGTCGGAAAGATTAAAGCATTGCTTTATAAGCCGCATACAACCGAGAATATATTTAGGATCGACGAAGGAAGGCGTGCCTCCGCCGAAATAAACGGTGTCGAAGGTTTTGTTTTTTAACGCCATCGAACGGCTTTTCATCTCCTTATATAAGCACCCGAAGTAAAGTTCGGCTTTACCTATTTCCCTCGGGTACGACGCGAAGTCGCAATAAGTGCATTTTTGTTTGCAAAAAGGTACGTGTATATAAATACCTGCCATTATAAAATCCTCGTCCGCAAAACACCGATAACGGGCTTATAGGCGGACTTTTTTTATTTTAGTTGTCGCTGTCTATTTTAAGTATAGACATAAAAGCCTCGGAAGGAATTTCAACCGTGCCTAAGCGGCGCATTTTCTTTTTACCTTCTTTTTGCTTTTCCAAAAGTTTTTTCTTCCTCGTGATATCGCCGCCGTAGCATTTAGCCAAAACGTCTTTTCTAAGCGCTTTTACCGTTTCGCGTGCGATGATTTTACCGCCGATAGCCGCTTGAATAGGTATTTCAAACATTTGACGAGGAATAACTTCCTTCAATCTTTCGGCAATCGCCCTGCCTCTTGCGTAAGCCTTTTCACGATGGACTATTATCGCTAAAGCGTCGCAAATATCGCCGTTTAGGTACATATCGAGTTTGACTAAATCGCTTCTTTCGTAGCCTTTGAGTTCGTAATCGAAGGAAGCGTAGCCGCGCGTCCTCGATTTTAACCCGTCGAAAAAGTCGAAAATAATTTCGTTCAAGGGCAGTTTATATAAAAGCCTTACCCTTTTGGCGTCGATATAACTCATATCCATAAAAACGCCGCGTTTTTCTTGGCATAAATCCATAATAGGTCCTACGTAATCGGGCGGAGTGTAAATATTAGCCTCGATAACGGGTTCTTCCATATAATCGATTTTATCGGGATCTGGAAGTTTAGACGGGTTTTCGACCATAACCATAGTTCCGTCGGTTTTGTAGACTTTGTACGAAACGCTGGGCGCGGTGGTTATAATTTCCAAATCAAATTCGCGTTCGATTCTTTGTTGTACTATTTCCATGTGCAACAGTCCCAAAAAGCCGCATCTAAAGCCAAAGCCTAACGCCATGGAGTTTTCTGCCTCGAAAGTTAAAGAGGCGTCGTTTAATTTCAGTTTCGAAATCGCGTCTTTTAAGTCGTTAAACTTTGAGCCGTCCAACGGATACACGCCCGAAAAGACCATAGGGAGCGCGTCCTTATACCCGGGAAGCGGTTCCTTCGCGGGGTTTAACGCGTCGGTAAACGTATCGCCTACCCTCGTGTCTTGCACGGTTTTAATACTCGCCGCGATATACCCGACTTCGCCCGACGTCAACTTTTCACGCGGGGTAAGGTTGGGACTGAAAATACCGACTTCGGTAACCTCGAAAGTCTTGTCCGACATAAACGTTTTTAGTTTAGAGCCGACTTTTACCGTTCCGTCTTTAATCCTTACGAAGCAAATGACGCCTTTGAAGTTGTCGTAGTAAGAGTCGAATATCAACGCTTTCAAAGGAGCCTCGTCGTCGCCCTCGGGGCAAGGAAGGTCGGTTACTATTTTTTCTAAAACCTCTTCGATATTGATTCCGTTTTTAGCCGAAATAAGCGGCGCGCGCGAGCAGTCTAACCCGATAGTATCTTCTATCTCGGCTTTGGTTCCGTCGACGTCGGCGGAAGCAAGGTCGATTTTGTTTATAACGGGTAAGATTTCCAAATCGTTGTCTAACGCTAAATAAACGTTAGCCAAAGTTTGCGCTTGCACGCCTTGCGAAGCGTCGACGACTAAAATCGCGCCCTCGCACGCGGCTAAAGAGCGGGATACTTCGTAAGAAAAGTCTACGTGTCCCGGCGTGTCGATAAGGTTGAAAATATATTCTTCTCCGTCCTTTGCGGTATAGTACATTCTCGCGGGGGTAAGTTTTATAGTTATACCTCTTTCGCGCTCTAAGTCCATAGAGTCCAAAAGTTGGTTTTCCATATCCCTTGCGGAAACTTGACCTGTAAGTTCTAAAAGCCTGTCGGCTAAAGTAGACTTGCCGTGGTCTATATGCGCTATAATACAAAAGTTGCGAACGTTAGTTTTTTTAGTTTTTGCCATACTGTCCCTATTTTAATTTGCTTATATATAAGTATATAATATTTTAGCAACTAAATCAAGTTATTGAGCGAATTTTTCGAGTAATTTTTTAAAGAGATTTCTTTTACATTACGGAATAAACTTGCCAAGCAAAAAAAATGAGAGTATAATGTTATAAAATCGTAAAAAACACGCGGCTTAAACGACGTATCGTTTTCAAGTGCGTTTAAAAGGAGGATTTTATGAAATCGCGCATCACCGACGAGCATTGGGTTTTGAGTAAACCTATCGCGCACAGAGGACTTTGGAACGAAAGTTTTCCCGAGAACACGCTTTCGGCGTACCAAAACGCAATAGATAACGGATATCCTATCGAAATGGATATACAAATGTCCCAAGACGGCAAACTTTTTTGTTTTCACGACGATAACGCCAAACGCACGACCGGGGTGGATAAAGATATCCGCACGCTTTCTAGTAAAGAGATAGAAAATTTAACCGTTGGTAATGAAAAAGTGCCTACGTTTGAAGAATTTTTAGACCTTGTTAGCGGAAAAGTTCCCCTATTAATAGAGATAAAGCAACAAATAAACAAAGGAATAGAAGAAAAAATTGTCGCCGCGTTAAAAGATTATAAGGGCGAATACGTTATTCAATCTTTCGACCCCTTCGTAATGCTAAAAATAAAAAAACTCGCACCGAAAGTTATACGCGGGCAATTAGGATTAAACAACGATAAAAAAGGAATAAAATGGCGCGTAGTCAGAAATCTTTCGTTAAACTTTTTGGTAAAGCCCGATTTCGTACACTATTGCGTAAACGACTTACCTATAAGTAATAAAGTAACTAACGGGCTGCCGCTTATTTGTTGGACCGTAAAAAACGACGAAGATTTGGAAAAAGCAAAAACTTACGCCAAAAACTTCGTGTTTGAAAACGTACGCCCTTAATTTACGAAAAAAAATAAATAAAACGTTTGAAAAAGTCCGCCTATAGGTCGATTATCTCGACTTTTAGGCGGACTATCGTTTTATTTTTCAATACCCAAACTTTTATAAAAAGCGGCAAAAACTTCGTCGTTTATATTCTTTAAAAAGTCAACTTCAAACTTTAAAACTCTGTCGGAAGTAAAAAGCCCGTTGATTTCGTCCTCGACGTCGCTAACTTGCGTATAGCAGCACGACGACAAACCGTCGTTAATTATAGAAGGAATAATTTCCGTTAAATAAAGTTTTTCGTAAGCCTTTTTGAATTTATCTACCGACTTAAAGGTTTTATAACCGAATTTTCTACCCGGTTTTTCGGAAAGTTCGTACGAATACCCGCCGAACTCGGTTACGGCAAGCACCCTTTTATAATCGTTTTTCGGCTTCACTTTTTTAAAATAAACGTGCTTGCTGTTAACGTCGCCACCCCCCTTGTCTTGCCAACCGCTTGCATGGTCGAAAAGCCTCGAGGCGTCTTTTTTTGAAAGTATCTTCCAATTATCGTAGGCGTCAAACTGTCCCCACCCCTCGTTAAACGGCGTCCATAAAAATAGCGACGGAACGTTATAAAGTTGGTCTATAAGCCGATTAGCCTCGTATAAGTATTGTTTGCGCGACTCTATATTGCCGCGCTTCATCGACTTATAATCTTTGTCGTTTAGCCTTAAATCTATAAACGGACCTAAATTGATTCTTAGTTTGGAATATTCGCCTCCGCCGTTAATCATATCTTGAAAAACCGCGACGCCTAAAATATCGCAATAGTAATACCAAAGCGCCGATTCGACTTTTATATGTTTTCTAAGCATATTAAAGCCGGCGGATTTTAAAGTGGCGACTTCGTTATAAACCGCCTCGTTAGACTTTGGCGTATAAATACCCTCTCCAAAATAGCCTTGATCCAAAAGCCCGTTTAAAAACACGGGCTCGTTATTTATCGCGAAATAATATTTGCCGTTAAGTTTTATTTTGGAAAACTTTCTTAAACCGAAATAACTTTCAATCGCGTCCTCGTCGGTTTTTATAACGACGGGGTAAAGTTCGGGGTTATCAAGCGACCAAGACTTGCACGCCGCAACGTTTAAAACGACTTTTCCGTCCGCGGTTTTTCCGCTATCCACTATATTTTGCCCGTCGTAAACGGTTACTTCGGCAGACTTATCGCCGACTATATTGCACGAAACCGTCAAGGTTTTTTCGTCGTAATCGATATCGTACTTGAAATCTTTTATATAGTTTTCTGGAACGCTTTCCAAAAAGCACGTTTGCCATATACCGCTTATCGCCGTATACCAAATTCCGCCGCGTTTATACCTTTGTTTGCCGCGTCCGTAAACGTCGCTATCGGCGTCGTCGGAAATTATTAAATATATTTCGTTTTCGCCGTCAAGCGGATTTTTAAGTTCTACGGTAAACGACGTGTACCCGTCGTGATTTTCGTATAAAAACTCTCCGTTAAAATAAACCTTGCAGGTTTGGTCGCACGCGCCGACGTTAAATAAAATTCTTCCTTTATTAAAACCCGACGGCAAAGTGAACGTTCTTTTTAAATGCAAAAATTCGTTTTTTGCAAGTTGGCGGTTAACGCCGGACAGTTTGCTTTCGGGTGAATACGGAACGGTAATTTTGCCGTCGAAACTACTAACGAAGGCGTCCGAAGTCGAAAAAGCGTAATCCCACTCTCCGTTTAAATTTATATAACCGTCTCGTTTCTTTTGCGGACGCGGATACTCCGCTAAAACGCCGTCGCTTGAAAATTGCGGCTTAAAAATCATATTTTCCTCCGTAAAAATCTTTCTGTTTTTAACAAAAAGTCCCTCTATAGGTCGATTATCGAGCAATTAGTACATTTCAATAATTTGATCTCTTTCAGCCCCTACCGAAACGTATTTTATGGGTTTACCGATTTTTTCTTCTATAAACTTGACGTATTTTAAAGCGTTTAAGGGTAAATCTTCTTTTTTACGGCAAGCGGAAACGTCAACCTTCCAACCGTCCAAATATTCGTAGACGGGTTTAGCGGCGTTTAGTCTGTCGCCCATAGGAAAGTCGTTTATCGTTTCGCCGTCCACCGTATAACTTACGCAAACGGGAATTTTATCGTAGCAAGACAAAACGTCAAGTTTCGTTAAAGCAATCTCGTCGGCGCCTTGAATCTTCGCGCCGTAGCGTGAAGCAACTACGTCGAAACCGCCTACTCTTCTAGGTCTACCGGTCGCGGCGCCGTATTCGTCGCCCGCCTTTCTTAATTTATCGCCTTCTTCACCGAAAAGTTCGCAAGTAAACGGGCCTTCGCCGACGCAGCTGGAGTACGCTTTGGTGATGCCTATTACCTTATCCAAACTTCGTTGCGGAATCCCCGCGCCTATCGGTGCGTAAGACGCGATGGTATAAGACGACGAGGTATAGGGAATAATACCGAAATCGATATCCCTTAAACTACCGAGTTGCGCTTCGAACATAACGTTTTTACCGCTCGCAATACCTTCTTCCAAATACGCGGAAACGTCGCAAACGTAGTCTTTAAAAGGCATAGCGTAATCGTCAATCCATTTTAACAACGCGTCTAAAACTAAAGGCGCGGCGTTGTAGCCGTTTGCAACGGTCAAATTCTTCCACTCCACTATATCGTTAAGTTTTTGCGGTAAAGTTTCGGGGTGTAACAAGTCGCCGAAACGGATGGACTTTTTCATATACCTATCGGCGTAGGCGGGCGCGATGCCGCGGCGCGTGGAACCGAATTTTTTATCTTTAAGCCTGTCTTCTTCCAAACAGTCCAAAAGTTTATGGTACGGCATACAAATTGCAGCGCGGTCGCTTATTTTTAAATTCTTTGGGGAAATTTTTATTCCGCCTTCACGTAAACGGTTGGCTTCGTTAAATAAATGTTCGCAATCGACTACCATACCTAAACCCATTACGCAAACGGTGCTTTCTCTTAAAATACCCGACGGCAAAAGGTTTAAAACGAATTTACCCCTTTCGTTTATAACGGTGTGTCCGGCGTTGTTTCCGCCTTGATAACGGCAAACTATATCGTAATTTTCCGATAAAAGGTCGACCATACGCCCTTTTCCTTCATCGCCCCAATTAGTTCCTACTATCGCTGTAAGCATATTTTTTATTTCCTTATACGTCGTTTTTTTGTAAAAATATTTTAAAAAGTCGGTCTATAAGCCCGTTATCGGGTTTTTTAGACTTTTACGACGAAATCGTCGCAGTTAAATGATTTTTCCTTGAAAGGCTTTAAATACCTTTCGCAAAAGTTTTCGGTTTGCAAAACCGAAAGCCCGATGAACTCTCCGTCGGATAAAATTGCGTCTAATTCTTGTTTGGTAACATCAAATCTATCGTCGGACAAAATCTTCTCTAAAAGGTCGTTTTTAGCGCCTTCCGACTTCATCTTTTTGGCAGTTTCAACCGATAAACTTCTTATCGCTTCGTGGACGACTTGTCTATCCCCGCCTTTTTTAACGAGGTGCATCATTATATTTTCCGTCGCCATAAAGGGAAGTTCTTCTTGAAGATGCTTTTCCATAACCAAGGGATACGTAGTAAGCCCCTTTAATACGTTGCCGTAAAGTATCAACGCGCCGTCGAGTGCCAAAAAGGCTTCGGGTATGGAAATTCTTCTATTAGCGGAATCGTCCAAAGTCCTTTCAAACCATTGCGTAGCCGCGGTAATCGCGGGGTTTTGCGCGGCGGTGATAACCAGCCTCGATAAAGAACAAATTCTTTCCGACCTCATAGGGTTACGCTTATACGCCATTGCAGACGAACCGATTTGCCCTTTTTCAAAAGGTTCGTCCACCTCTTTTAAATGAGATAACAATCTTATATCAGTGGCAAATTTAGTAGCGCTTTGCGCAACGCCCGATAGTGCCGACAAAATAAAATAATCTATCTTGCGCGAATACGTTTGCCCCGAAACGGCGTAACAATCTTTAAAACCCGTTTTTTCGGCGATAAGTTTTTCTAATTGCTCTACTTTTTTAGGATCTTCGAAAAGTTTTAAAAAACTTGCGCCCGTACCCGTCGTTCCTTTACAACCTAAAAGTTTTAAAGAAGCAATAACCTCTCTCAATCTTTCTAAGTCGAAAACTAAGTCTTGCGCCCACAAAGTAGCGCGTTTCCCAAGCGTCGTCGGTTGCGCCGCTTGGAAATGAGTATAGGCAAGCGTCTTTTCGTTTTTATGCTCTAAACAAAAATCGTAAAACACCGAAAGTAGGGATATAAGCCTGTTTTCAATAAGTTTTAACGCTTCACGGTAAACGATTATATCGGTATTGTCGCCGACGAAACAACTCGTCGCGCCGAGATGGATTATGGGTTTTGCAAGCGGGCATTGGTCGCCGTACGCTTTAACGTGCGCCATAACGTCGTGCCGCGTTTCCCTTTCGTAAAAATCGGCTTTTTCGTAATCGATATCGTAAATATGCGACTTCATTTCGGCAATTTGTTCGTCCTTTATATCGACGCCGAGTTGTTTTTCGCTTTCGGCAAGCGCAACCCAAAGTTTACGCCAAGTCGAAAATTTTTTGTCGGGCGAAAAAATCGCTTGCATTTCCTTACTCGAATACCTTTCGCATAAAGGATTTTCGTAACGGTCTTTCACTGCTGCCTCTCGTAATTTTACTATAAAGAATAAAAAATCGCGTGATTTTGACTTTAATATTCTTTACCTAAATATATTAAAACTTATTAAGCGAAAAGTCAAGAATTTACTTTCACTTTATCAACCTTTCGCAAAAAAGGTCGTTGCGTTTACTTAAAGTCGTCCGTTTTTTTGAAAATGTGAAATGTTTTTCACCATTTTGCTTGACGACGCACTTAAACTTGGGTTATAATTGTTAGGAATTATAAAGGAGTTACTTTATGCAAACGAGAAAATTTACCGTAGACGGTATGAGTTGCGCCGCTTGCGTGCAACGCGTCGAAAAAGCCGTCAAACGCTTAGACGGCGTAAAAACTTGCGTGGTAAGTTTACTTACCAACGAAATGCAAGTTTCGTATGACGCGCCGTGCAGCGATTTAGCTATAATTTCCGCCGTAAATAACGCGGGATATAAAGCAGGTTTATACAATAAAAACTTAAAAAGTGGGGCTATAGGTCGGTTATCGGGCGAAACCAAGTCTATGATAAAGCGGCTTATACCAAGCGTGATTTTAATACTTATCCTTATGTACGTCGCAATGGGACATATGATAGGGCTTAAACTTCCTTCTTTTTTGGAAAACAAGGAAAGCGCGCCGATACTTGCTATAATACAAATAGCGTTGTGTTTGGCGGTGCTTATAATTAACGGCAAATTCTTCGTAAGCGGTGTAAAAAGTTTTATTTCTTTATCCCCTAATATGGACGCGCTTATAACCTTAGGAAGCGGCGCGAGTTTTATATTCAGTTTTTGCGTTTCCGTTTCTATATTTATATCCGCTTCGAAGGGGGATTACGACGCCGCGTATAAAAGCCTACACAATTTATACTTCGACGGCTCGGCAATGATAGTCGTGTTTATAACCTTCGGCAAAATGCTTGAAAGTTTATCTAAGGGCAGAACCGCAAACGCAATTTCGGCGCTTATGGCGTTGGTTCCTAAAACCGCGACTTTATTAGTTGACGGCAAAGAAGTCGTCGTATCACCCGAAGATATAAACGAGGGCGACGTCTTTATAGTAAAAGCGGGCGAAAGCGTACCCGTGGACGGTGTTATAATCGAAGGACACGCCGCCGTAGACGAATCTAGTTTGACCGGCGAAAGTATGCCGATAGACAAAACGGTCGGCGGTGAAGTTTTCACCGCGACCATAAATATGAACGGTTACTTTTTAGCGCGCGCAACCAAAGTCGGCGACGATACTACTTTAAGTAAAATTATAGACCTCGTTAAAAACGTTTCCGTCACCAAAGCGCCGATAGCAAAACTTGCGGATAACGTTGCTAAAATTTTCGTTCCGCTAATCATTGTAATCTCGTTAATCGTGCTTACGATTTGGCTTATTATAAGCAAAGATTTCGCCTTGTCGTTAACCCACGCGGTTTCGGTGCTCGTCGTATCGTGTCCGTGCGCTTTAGGGCTTGCAACCCCCGTCGCCATTATGGTGGGAAGCGGAAAAGGCGCTAAACTCGGGGTTTTATACAAAAACGCCGAATCGTTAGAAAACGTAGGCAAAACCACCGCCGTCGTTTTCGACAAAACGGGAACGTTAACCAAAGGTTTAGCGACCGTTACCGACGTTATCCCCTTAAACGGTTTTTCAAAGGAAAGACTCGTTTCCGTCGCGGTGTCTTTGGAAAGTAAAAGTTCGCACCCGTTAGGAAAAGCGGTAATAGACGGACTTACAACCGAAAACCTTTTAGAAGTTAGCGAATTTACGGAAGTTGCAGGCAAAGGCGTAAAAGGATTTATCGACGGCAAACCCGTTCTTGGCGGAAACTTAAAACTTTTAAAAGAAGAAGGCGTTGAGATTAGTAATATTTTAAATCACCTATCTGTGCTTTCTAACGACGGAAAAACGCCTTTGATATTTACCGACGACGGCGTAGTCGCGGGTATAATCGCTTGCGCCGACCAAATAAAAGAAACGTCTAAACAAGAAGTAGAATATTTAGAAAAATGCGGAATACGCGTATTTATGCTAACCGGCGACAACAAGGCGGTTGCTAATTCCGTCGCAAGGCGCGTCGGTGTGAAAGAAGAAAACGTTATTGCGGAAGTCTTACCCGACGGAAAAGCAAACGAAGTATTAAAACTTAAAGGCGAATACGTCGTCGCGATGGTCGGCGACGGAATTAACGACGCACCTGCGCTCACCGCCGCAAACACGGGTATCGCAATCGGAGCAGGTTCCAACGTCGCGGTAGAATCGGCGGATATGGTAATCGTCGGCAACGATTTACGTTCGGTTTCCGACGGAATAGACCTTTCTAAATTCGTAATAAAAATCGTAAAAGAAAACTTGTTTTGGGCGTTTTTCTACAACCTTATCGCAATCCCCGTAGCCGCGGGCGCGTTATCGGGCGTCGGATTGAACTTATCTCCGGGGCTTGCCTCCGCTTGTATGAGTTTATCAAGCGTAACGGTCGTCTTAAACGCGCTTAGGATAAATCTTTTCAAGTCCGCAAAACAAAAAAAGATTGTAGAGGGCGAAGTTAAAAAATATAACGCCGAAAACGACTGCGAAAACGTTCGTGAAGATTTAGATTGCAACGTTTCGACCTGCAAACGCGAGGACGACCAAAAAGAAAATCCCAACGACGAAGAAAAATCTAATAATAACGTCGGCGAAATTGCCGACAAGGGAGATATTATGACTACTATAAAAGTTTCGGGCATGATGTGCCACCACTGCGAGATGCACGTACAAAACGCCGTTAAAAAAATCGACGGCGTAAAAGACGTAACCGCAAACCACGTTACGGGCTTAGTTACCGTAACCCACGACGATAGTTGCGATTTAGAAAAAGTA
>CAZMOD010000010.1:0-15977 GCA_964567885.1 uncultured Christensenella sp. | reverse complement strand
CCTTTCTCGCTCAACAATGCGAAACTAACGAAAAAAGTCAAGGACGGTAAATTTACGCGTCCCTGACTTTTTTTATACGAATTATTTAATTTTTAAAACGATTAGTCTTCGTCTTTAAACTTAAATCCGAGTTCGTGAATCTTGTCTTTGATTTCGTTGTAAGATTTTTGACCGAGCGATCTTAACCCCATCATCTCTTCAACTGTGCGTTGAGTGATATCTTCAACCGTATTGACGTTAGCGCGTTTTAAGCAGTGGTAACTTCTAATAGAAAGTTGCAAATCTTCGATGGGTTTTAACAAGAATTCTCTGCTGACGTCTTGCGTGTCGCCTTTCATCTTGGTTAAGTCGAAGAATTCCGGCGCTAAGTCGCAAAAAGCCGCGAAGTGCTTCGCTAAAATACCCGCGGAATAAGCAATCATTTCGTCAACGGTGTGAACGCCGCTGGTTTCTACGTCGAAAATCAACTTTTCGTAATCGGATACGTCGTCAACGCGCATACCTTCGGTCGTGTAACCGATATGGCGAACAGGCGTATACTTGGAATCTACGAAAATAGTACCGATAGGGCAATCGGGGTGAATTCTTCTATTCTTTTCGTTGGAAACGTAACCGAATCCGTGTTCGAAGGTTAAAAACATCGTAAATTTATGACCTTCTTGAACGGTAGCGATGTGGTGTTCAGGATTTAAAACCCTAATGCCGTCGCCTTTTATGCAAGCGTCGGTTACTTCGCAAGGGCCGACTACGTCGATAATTGCTTCGGTAGGTTGTTCGGTAGCCATAGTGGCAACGATATCCTTAACGTTTAAAACGATTTCGCATACGTCTTCCTTTACGCCGGGCATAACGGAGAATTCGTGTAATATAAGTCCGTCGCTTCCTTCTAATTTAATTTTGGTAACCGCAACGCCGGGAATGGAGTTTAACAAAACCCTTCTTATCGAGTTACCGATGGTAAGCCCGTAACCTTGAGATAAGGGGCCTATTTCAACGGTACCTTTGCGTCCGTCTTCTTGACAATTGGAGGTAATTTTGGGTTTAATGAATTCTATCATAGTATTTCACCTTCGTTAAAATGTTTTCTATAATTTACGATTTAATATATTGTGGCGATTAAATTTTACGCCTTTAAAAAGGAATTTTTCGTGGATTTTTACAAAAAAATCATCCGCAAAAAAATTCCGTAGATATATAATAGCACAAATTTCAATTTATTTCAAGCGTTTTTAATAAATTAATAAAATCTAATCGGTCGCAATTTAATGAGATTTTTAACTTTTTTTAGTGATTTTTGTCGCAATTTGACGGTTTTTAGCGTTTTTTGGGCGACAAATCGCGTCTTAAAAAACTTAATTGTTTAACAAAAAATGCCGATAATCGACCTATAGGCGGACTTTTTATTTTAAAAACGCTTCAAGCGCTTTTCTATATCCTAAAAAACCTTCGCCTAAAATACTTATAAACGCGTAATTTTTTATAAAACTTTTTTTTCTAAAATCTTCTCTTGAATTTATATCGCTTAAATGAACTTCCGCGGTTTTTATGGAAACGGCTTTTAAGGCGTCTAAGATAGCGACGCTCGTATGAGTATAGGCGCCGGCGTTTATAACGATTCCGTCGTACTTTTTATAAGCGCGTTGAATTTCGGTTACGATTTTTCCTTCGCAGTTGGATTGAAAAATCTTTACTTTCACTCCTAATTCTTTAGCCGAATCTTTGATATATTTTTTCAAATCTTTATAGTTACCTTCGCCGTAAATTTCTTTTTCGCGAATACCGAGCATATTGATATTCGGTCCGTTAATCACTAAAATTTTCATAAGCGTCAATTATCCTTTCCGCGATTTTATCTATTCCGTCGTCGTTTTTTACCGTTAAGTCGGCATACTTTTCGTATAACGGTTTTCGTACTGAAAACAATTTTTCGTTGCCGTAAAGACCGCTTAACGGACGACGTGAAGAATTCAAAAGTTTTAAATCCCTATCGATATACACTATAACCGAGTTTTGCTTTAAATAGACGACGTTTTCTTCCTTTAAAATCGCGCCTCCGCCCGTCGATATCACCGACGACTTTGCGTAGGCAAATTTTTTTATCGTTTGCGTTTCTAAATTACGGAAGTGTTCCTCGCCTTTGCTTTCAATAATTTCCGAAGCGGAAACACCTTGTTTTTTTTCGATTTCTTCGTCGATATCGATAAAACTTCTACCGAGTTTTCGACTTAAAACTTTGCCGATTACGGTTTTACCCGCGGACGGCATACCGATTAAAACGATATTTTTTATTCGTTTTGAAAGTAAGTCGTAGATTTCTTCGACCTTATAAACGAACGGTTTTTCTTGCCAAATTTCTTCCGCGCGCGCCGCTTGATAAATCAGCATTTTAAGCCCGCCCGCACATTTTACGCCAAGTCTTTTTGCATCGGTTATAAGTTTAGTATTTAACGGACTGTAAATAACGTCGCAAACGAACTCCAAGCGCGGAAAAGCGGTTAAATCCACTAAACTCTCGTAAGAATTTTTACCTATCGGCGTCGTATTTATAAGTATTTGAGTATCGTCTAAACTTTGATAATTTTGATAATTATAAAAAGAAGTTCTTCCGACCGTAGTTATCTTTTTAGCACCGCGTTTTTCCAATAAATATTTAGCGGAAAGCGAAGTCGCGCCCGTACCTAAAATTACGACGTTTTTATCTTTTAAATCGACGTTCTCGCTTTCGAAAAGATAACGCAAACCGTCGATATCGGTATTATAGCCCGACTTTTTACCGTTTTCTATCTTAACGGTATTGACAACGCCGATATCTTTCGCGGCGCCTATAAGTTCGTCCAAATACGGGATAACTTCCTTTTTATAAGGCATCGTTACGTTAAAAAAGTCGTATTTTTTTTCTTCGATAAAACTCTTTAGTTCTTCGTTTTTTAAAGAAACGAGATCGTAGTCCGTGTTAAAATAAGAGTGCAAAATTTTTGAAAAACTAGTGGAAACGTTTTCGCCTATAAGCGCGGCTTTAAAATTTCCGTCGTTTTTTTTCAAAAGCGCGTTTTGGCGGCGTTTGCTTTCGCTAAATATAGCGCTATAAAGCGCCGCGACGGATTTTTCGTCCTCGATATCTAACGACTTTGAAAGCCGTTTTATAATTTCGGCTTCCCTGTCTTTTGCCTCGACTTTCGCGTTTAAACGCGCCTTTATTTTTCCGATTTCGTCGGTCAAAATAAGTCTTTTCAAGTAAAGACGCAATATCTCGTCGTCAATCTCGTCTATTTTTTTTCTTAAATCTTCCATCATAAGCCTAAATAATCGTATCTAAAAGTGCTAAAGCCGCGGCGGCTTCCACTACCGGTACGGCACGAACCGCTATGCAAGCGTCGTGGCGTCCGACGATTTCTATCTCGCACGAGGACAATGTTTGCAAATCAACCGTCGACTGCTTTTTTGCAATAGAAGGCGTGGGTCTAAACGCGACCGAAAAAGTTATAGACATACCGTTTGAAACGCCTCCGTTTATCCCCCCCGATTTGTTGGTCGTCGTAAATATTTTTCCACTATCTATACTAATTGAATCGTTTGCAACGCTTCCTTTTAACTCGGCAAAGGAAAAACCGTAGCCGAACTCGACGCCTTTAACGCCCGGTATCGCGTAAATCAAGTTTGCGATTTTACCTTCCAAACCGTCGAAAAGTTCACCGCCGACGCCTTTTTTAAATCCGTTTACGACGCACTCGACTATTCCACCTACTGAATCGCCTTCTTTTTTAGCGTTTTCAATTTCTAAAAGCATTTCTTTTCCGTTGCTTAGCGCGGGAAAATCACATACGTCTTTAGTTTTTGCGGTCAATCCGTCCTTGTACGATTTGCCTTTTACGGCGCCGACTTGAGATAAATAGGCGCAAACGGTTACGCCGCGTTTTTCTAAAAACTGCTTTGCGATTCCGCCGGCTATAGAAAGCGGCGCGGTCATTCTGCCGGAAAATTCCCCTCCGCCCGAAAAATCCAAACGTCCGTCTTTGTAGTAAGCCGCTAAATCGGCGTGCGAAGGACGTGGTTTAGCGTATAAACTATCGTAGTCGGACTTTTTTGCGTCCTCGTTTTTAATAACGCATTTAACGACGGATTCGACTATCTTATTATTAGAAACGCCCTCCAAAAAAATAGGCGTATCACTCTCGTTTCGGGAAGTAAAAGTGGGGCTATAGGTCGGTTTTCGGCGTTTTAAGAAGTTTTTAAGAGCAATAATATCAAAAGTTTCCGTCGGAAAACTCCTCATTATAACGCCTATTTCTTCTTTATGAGAAGCGCCGAAAATTTCAACTTCTATTTTATTGCCCTTCCAAGTCGACATTTATAAGCCCTCCCAAACGTTTTATATCGTCGTAAAAATTCGGATAAGATTTGTTAACGCACTCCGCGCCTTCTATAACGGAATCACCTTCCGCAAAAAGGGCTAAAAAGGTAGCGGCAATCGCAATACGGTGGTCGTTATTAGCATAAAAAACTCCGCCCGAAGGTTTGCCCCCGACGACGGTCAAGACCTTTCCGTCGTAATTACAATCGATTTTACTTCGTTTTAAAATATTGATAATACTGCTAATTCTATCCGATTCTTTTATTTTTAACCTTTCAACGCCGCTAATCACCGTAGCACCGTTTAAAAACGCAGCGAAAACGGCTAATAACGGAATTAAATCGGGCGTTTGCTCGCCGTCGAACGAAAAAGCGTTTAACTCTCCCCGATTTACCGTGATATCCGTTCCTCTTTCTTCATTGATTGCGCCTACGGTTTTTAATACGCTAAAAACCGTCTTGTCCCCTTGTGCGCTTTCCGCGTTCAGACCTTTTACCGTCAAAGGACCTTTAAGCCCGCCCGCAAGCAAGTAAAACGCCGAATTGGAATAGTCGCCTTCTATAAAAAATTCGGAAAGAGAATCGCGGCTGCTTTTTATTACCTCGTAACCGTAATCGGTCGTTACAACGTCGACGCCGAAGTCTTTTAAAACGCAAACGGTCATATCTATATAGCCTTTGGAAACCACGTTTCCTAAAACTTCGATTTTGCCGCCGCCGAGTATCGCCGAAGCAAAAATAAGTCCGCTTATAAATTGTGAACTTAAACTTCCGTCGATTTTAAAATTTCCGTTTTTCAATTTACCGCTTATCGCGTAACCGCGTACGGTTGCGCCGTTTGCCGTTAACGCGTTCATAAGTGGGGCTATAGGTCGGTTTTTCAAGTCTTTATTTAAAATAAACTCGGCGTTTATTCCAAGCGCCGCAGTAATCGGAAGTAAAAATCTTAGCGTCGCAGCGGAACTACGCGCGTTTAGTTTTACCGTCTTTTTGCCGCTAACGTACGGCGTAACCAAAAGACAATCGTCTTTTTCGCGTATATCGACGCCTAAACTTTTAAGACAATCTATCGTGGCGCTTACGTCGTCCGACTTATCCGCCCCGTAAATTTTTACTTGGGTTTTTCCTAAAAACGCCGCGGCAATAAGCACGCGGTGTGCGTGGGATTTCGACCTCGGCGCGACGACGTTCCCCTCTAAAACGCTCGGCTTTACCGTGATTCTCATAAAAGCCCCCTTAAAGTATCAAGAGGAATTTTTTCAACGCGGCAATCTCCCGCTTCGTAGATACAAACGTAGTTTATACGGTCGCCATCCTTTTTTTTGTCGTGCTTTATTCTTTCAAAAATTATTTCTTTATCAAAATCAACTTTTTCGCCCAAACCAAAACTTTTTAAGTAGTTTAAAAGCCTTTCCTTTTTTTCACTCGAAAAGCCGTAAAGTTTAGCCGATACTTCTATTGCCGTAAAAAGCCCGTTATAAACGCAAACACCGTGCGGCAACGAATAGTTCGACGCGCTTTCTATCGCGTGTCCTACGGTGTGTCCTAAGTTTAAAAGTCTTCTTAAACCGTTGTCGAATTCGTCCTCGGAAACTACAACGCTTTTATACTTTAAGCAATTATAAACGGCGTCTTCGGTTATTCCGTCTTTCGCGGTTATATCCTTAGACAAAAAAGAATACTTTATAAGTTCGCCGTAACCGTTTTCCACCTCGCGCTTCGGCAAACTTTTTAAAAGATTTAAGTTAACGTAAACGGTGCTCGGCGCGTAAAAAACGCCTACCGCGTTTTTGTATTCGTCTATATCGAGCGCGGTTTTTCCGCCGACGGACGAATCTATAACGGAAACTATCGTCGTCGGAATTTGATATAAGCAAACGCCGCGCATAAAAGTTGCCGCGACAAAGCCCGCTAAATCCCCTACTACGCCGCCGCCGAGCGCAACTATTAAATCGGTGCGGCTAAAATTTTCGTCGTATAATTTTTTAACTATTTCGCAATAGTTGTTAAGATTTTTACTACGCTCTCCCGAAGGAATAACGTAGGAATAAACTTCGCCGTCAAAAAGTTCCGCAACCTCTTTTAAGTAAAGCGAGGCTACGGTTTGGTCGGTTATTATCATAACTTTTTGGGAAAGTTTTTCGGTTTTAGGAAAACTTTCCCAGCCGTTATCGATAACGACCTCGTATTTTTTAGTTTGATTGACGGTAAAAGATTTCATAAAAAATTATCGGATTTTTTTGCCGACTACGGGCAAAATTTTTAATGCGTCGTTATAAAGCCCTTGAAAATCGTCGGGCGTAAGCGCTTGCGCGCCGTCTGATAAAGCGGTTTCGGGACGGTCGTGCACTTCTATCATAAGCCCGTCCGCACCCGCGGCAGTAGCCGCAAGCGATAAAGGTTTTACGTATTTAGAAAGCCCCGCGGCGTGACTCGGGTCAACTATAACGGGCAGTTTGGTAAGTTCCTTAACCTTCGATAAAGAGGTAAAATCCAAACTTGCGCGCGAAGTCGGCTCGAAACTTTTGACGCCTCTTTCGCACAAAATCACGTTTTTAGCGCCGCCCGCCAAGAGGTATTCGCTAGCGCAAAGCCACTCGGTTAAAGTCGCCGAAGCCCCTCTTTTTAAAAGTAAGGTCTTTTCGGTTTTTGCGACCTCTTTTAAAAGTTCGAAGTTTTGCATGTTGCGCGCCCCGATTTGCCAAACGTCCACGTCTTTAAACAAGTCTATTTGCGACGGGGAAGTAATCTCCGATACTATCGGAAGCCCCGTTTCCTTTTTAGCCTTTACCAAAAATTCTATACCTAAACTTCCTAACCCTTGAAAGGAATACGGTGAAGTGCGCGGCTTAAAAGCGCCGCCGCGAAGCATGGAAACGCCTATTTTTTTTAACTTTAACGCCGTTTCGATTATTTGCTTTTCCGACTCTATCGAACAAGGCCCCGCGATAAAGCAAAAATTACCGCCGCCGATTTTTCGTCCGTCAACGTCAACGATTAAGTCGCAAATTTCGTCTGATT
The DNA here is from genome assembly GCA_964567885.1 of uncultured Christensenella sp. GTDB lineage: Bacteria > Bacillota > Clostridia > Christensenellales > Borkfalkiaceae > UBA4636. The sequence continues at coordinate 8,606 of CAZMOD010000010.1, read as the reverse complement.
TTGCCGATAACGGAAAAGGTTTGGTGATTTTTTCCACACTCACGACGAAATCGAAAACCTTAAAATAGTCGGCGTCGAGTTTGTAGGTGTCGCCCGTAACCGTCAATAAGTCAGCCGATTTGCCGAAAGTTATAGACGCCGCGCAATCCTTTTCCTTTATTTTATTTATAAGAAAATTCAATTTTTCTTCTTGAACGTTTTTCTTTAATACGATTATCATAGTAAAATTCCTTAAAAGCAAGAAGCCTTTGATATAGATAAATAGCCGCCTAAAAAACTATTCGACGCCAAAGTACAAAGTATAGTTTTCAACGCTAAGCGTTAAGGTCTGAACTTTGTCCCCGTCCGCGTATTCGGTAAAAGAACTAACTAAAAAGCCACTTTTTTCACCGAAAACCACCTTATAAATAACGCCGCCCGAAGTCCCGGAATACGAATATTTGCCGATAAAAGTCTTTTCTTCGTCTAAATCGGTAATTATAATTTTACCGTCCGCGGCGTTTAAACTAACGTTTACTATTTTCGCGGAAGGATAAGCGGAGTTTTCTTTATCCGTGGCAAAAACGCGCGCTTCGCCGTTTTCGGTTACGATAGCGGTTTTTAAAACCCAAGTTTTTTCTTCGAGCAAAGTATCCGAACCCGCACATCCGAAAATAATAAAAATTATTAGCGCGGATAAGAAAACGGTAATAAATTTTTTCATTCAAACCTCTCTTTTTCGTCCTTTACCTCTCGCTTAATATTGTACTATTCTTTTTCTAAACTGTCAAGGTTTTTAAGCAAATTATAAAAATTGCCGCTTTAGTTAGGTATTCTTGGGAAAAAATTACACAATAATATTTAACCAAACGGCAAGTTCCTTAATAAAAATAATTAGATTCTACAAAGAGTCTGAGTTTTCTTTTGCTTTTCCAGGAAAAAATCGCTTACCAAAAGCGAAAAACTATTGGTTTTGAGAAGTAAATATGTTGTAATAGTTTTGCGAGGTGATACTCTATGAAACTGATTGAAAGAAAACGATACTTAAAAAAAATGATAGGCGTAATAGCCCCCGATATTAAGGCGTTGACGGGCGTAAGATGTTCGGGCAAATCCAAACTACGTGAAGCGTTCAAATCCTATGTACAAAAAAAACGTTCCCGACGCTAATAATAATTGAAATTGAAAAGACTATCGGTGATGAGAGTGAAAAGATAATTAACGTCAACTACTTTCTAGACCTTGCTAAAAAATATTATGATATTCAAAAACTTGATTGTGAAATTATACGCACCTTCATAGAAAAGGTTATAGTTCATAAAGCAGAAAAGGTTGATGGAAAGCGTTGTCAAAGAATCGAAATTAAATATATAGGAATTGGCTCAGTTTCCATTCCAAATTAAAAAGGTATAGCCGTGATTTGACTATACCTTAATTTTTTGGGAAAATAAATCCCTTAGTTGCCCCTTTTGTCGCGGGCTTTCTTTATACAAAAACCCGTTTCCGTTTTACCATAGGTAACGGAAACGGGGAATATTTAGCATTTAATTATTTGCTTAACGTTACGGTCTTTATAACGAGTTTAACCGCGGGTACTACCAAAAAGCTGTTCGCTTCTTCACTTAAACGATCGATAAAATCTTCTTTAGCGGTGCCGGTTAATTCGTTTGCTTCGTCAATAGCAGCGCCTTCAACGTAATGAACGGCAGAACCGTTATCACTGCTTTCCGTCCACTTGGTATAATACTTGCCGGTGGTTTCGTCGTAATAAGTTACCACGGTGTTATCGTCTTCGTCTTCCATATCTTTGTATTCGGAAAGGCTAGAAAGTTTGCCGATACTTGACTTTTTACCCAAATCGGTATCCGCGTCGTCGTCCGCGTCGTCACTTACTATCATACCTAAAACGCAGTAAGATTTAGCGTTGAAATTAGAAGAAGCGGAAGAAGAAAGACAAATTGCCAAAGCGTTGGTAGCGGTGTCGTACTTGGATTCGTTACCGCCGTCGTATTCGCGTTTAAATACTATAGCGCCTTGTCTTATCGTAAGGGTGTTACCCGTCCAACCGTTCTTTTCAAACTCGCCTTTTACCGCTTCGCCGTCGTAAGCCTTTTTAACGATAGCGCCGTTAGCGTCGTATTCGTACGCGCCGAGTTCCAACCAATTGGAATTTAAGTTGCTGATGCAAGTCCCGTCGTAATAACCGGCTTCGATAAGCTCGATAATATGAGCGGTTGATTTAGGAGCAAAGTTAAGATAAAGTTTAGCGTAAACGTCGGTGGTTTCTTTAACGTTGCCGGCAGCGTCGTAAACTTCTAAAACCATTTTAACTCTTTGAATTTTACTACCGTTTTCTACTTCGGCGCAACCGGTCGTGCAAAATACGCAAGAAACGGCGATGATAAGCATTAATAAACTAACTAAAAATTTTTTCATTGTATCCTCCGATAAAGCGGAAAAACGGCGCTTTATCCAAATAATATTTTCTCAATTTTTCAAAAACTGCGCGACTATTATACCCGAAATTTTTAAATATGTCAACAAGTTAACCTTAAAGAATTGAATTTATCAAGGTATATAGCGAATTATCCGAGTATTTTACGGCAAAATATAGACCTACGAGTAGCCCCGCGCCCAATAGTATCGCGATAAGTACCCTCAAAGGCGAGATAGGCGTCTTACCGACGACCTTGCCCGTATTGCCGTTTATAGCCACCTTGTAATCCTTCTTTTTGTACCTATAGTTAAGAAGGTAAACGGGCAAAAGCACGTACTTAAAAGTTACGCCGTTATGTACGGTATTTACGTTTAAATATCCGACGACGTCGCAATTGTATTTGTCGACGATGAAGCGGCGTATCTTGGCGTCCATAATCTCTTTGGACTCGTTCCAAGCCGTTTTTAAATCCTTGTCGTAATGCTTGGCGTAATATCCCGCTAAATAGTCCTTACTGTAAACTTTTATGGTGCTTTGATCGAAAGGCGCTAACTTTTCATAACCTTTTTGATCTAAGTCCTTACCCGACGAAATGGTTACGTCGTCGAAAAAGTGGGTAAACGTACCCGAAACGTGCCGCCACTCTACGTAGGTTTCCGTGCGCGTGCCGTTTTTGGTTCTTACCGTGCGCGTCCGAGTTTTTCCTAACCTCCCGTCGTAACGGGAAACCGAGTTACTGTCGAAAGTAAAACACGGTTGAAAAACGCCGCGGATATTTTTGGCTTCTATACTCTTTTTAAAGCGCTTCGGTGCAAAAATTTTCCTTTTCGCCCATCTTTTTGAAAGTTCTTCCGCCTTTTTTGCAGTTAGCGTGAAAGGGAACAGCGCGTTAGGCTTTATGCCGGCAAGGTCTTGACTTTTTCTTACGTGCGACGTGCCGCAGTAAGGGCAAACGAGTGCTACTTCCGACGAGGTTATCACGAATTTTGCGCCGCAGTTAGAGCAATAAACCACCGAAGTGTCGTCCCACTTTTCGGCTAAATCGAAAGCGGCTTCGATATCCCTCTCTTCAACGTCGGCGTCCTTAAAAAAGTCGTCTTCCCTTCCGCAAAAAGGACAAGAAAGAGTTTGTTTTTCGGGATCGAAAACCATATTACCGCCGCAAGAGGGACATTTTTGAAACTCCGTATCGGCTTTTCCTTTTTCTTCGTCGTAAGCGTACGCTACGTCCTTTTCGTCCGTCATAATCCGTAATTCCTTAAAAGTAAGTCCTTAGTTTAAGTCGTTAAGTTCTTTTAAAAGTTGTTCTAAATCTTCACCGTGGGCGTTGGTCGCTTGTTCGATAGTTTCTTCGTGAGCGATTGCGCAACCCAAGCAGTGCATACCGTGCGCGAATAAAATTTCCGCTGAATTTTCGTTGTATTTAAGTAAATCCGCGATTAAAGTATCCTTCGTGATTTTTTCCATAATAATAACTCCTTTAACGATTGATTTTTAATTGTTTTTTTAAGAAAAAGGGCGATAATCGACCTATAGCCTTATTTTTTACTATTTTTGTAAATTTTAAACCCTTAGGCTTTAGTTCCGCATTCAGGACAGAATTTAGCGTTTGCGTCTAATTTAGCCCCGCAGTTAGAGCAAAACTTTACCGCGGGTATTTTAGCGCCGCAATTAGAACAAAATTTAGCGGTAGAAGAAACCGCGCTGCCGCATTCCGGACAAGTCTTACTCGGCGTAGCGACTTTTTCTTCGGATTTATTTTGGGTAGCGGTCGGCTTAAACGCTTCCGACATAATTTGTCCCATACCCATACCTGCGCCGAGCCCTGCGCCCGCGCCCATAAACGCGCCGCCCATGCCCTCGTTACCGGCAGCGGTCTTCATAGCCTCCGCCGCGGCGTACTTCATCATAACGTCGGTGGTGCTACCTAAAATACCGTACTTAGCCCTCTCGTCCAAAGCCTTTTCGACTTCTTCGGGAACGGACATATTTTCGATGAAAATATTGGTAAGTTGTAAACCGATTTCGGTAAACTTTTCTTGAATTTTGGCTTTAACGATTTCGTTAAATTCCAAAGTGTTGCCCGCTAAATCGAGGGCGGAAATCTTGCTTTCGCCGATAGCGTCGGATAAAGAAGAAATAAGCATGGTTTTAGCGTATTCTTCGATATCTTCCGTCTTAAACGAAGAATTAGTCCCGAAAAGTTCCTTTAAAAAAGTACCGGGATCGTCTACTTTAAACGCAAACGCGCCGTAACCGCGTACCCTTATCGCGCCGAATTCCGGATCGCGCATCATAATCGGGTTTTTTGTACCCCATTTGATATTGGTAAACTGCTTGGTGTTTACGAAGTAAACGTCCAACGTAATAGGCGTTTCAAACTTATACTTCCACGCCGCAAGTTTGGTCAATATCGGAAGAATTTGAGTTTTTAACTCGTAAATCCCCGGTTCGAAAACGTCGGCGATTTTGCCTTTATACACGAAAACCGCAACTTGAGATTCCCTTACCGTAAGAGAAGAATTATTATTAACTTCCCTTCCGCTGTTTTTAAAGGGATATCTATATACTATCGTATCCTTGGAATCGTCTCTCCATTCGATATTAAGTCTAAAAAGTGCCATCAAAAAGCCTCCTTAAGTCTTTATTGATATATTGTAGCACATAAACGCGATTTTTTCAATAATTTTAGAGGACTTAATTTAAATTAGTATAATATTATGGTAAATTTCGGCAAAAATTCACTCAATAAATTGACAAGCGTGTTTCGGCGTATTATAATATAACAAACTAATAACGAAGGTGCTTTATGAAAAAATTCAACGTCGAAAAAGCGACGGAAGATTGCGTTTTATGGATAAAAAATTGGTTTAAAGAAAACGGGGACGGTTGTAACGCGGTCGTCGGGATTTCCGGCGGAAAGGATAGTTCGGTGGTCGCCGCCCTTTGCGTTAAGGCTTTGGGACGCGACAGGGTTATCGGCGTTTTAATGCCTAACGGCAATCAACGTGATATCGACTGTGCCGAGCTTTTATGCAAACATTTAGGAATTAAAAATTACGTCTACAATATTGAGAAAATGTACGACGCTTATTTTTCCTCTTTGCCGCAAGGCTTTACGCTAACCGAACCTTCTAAAATAAATCTTTCTCCAAGAATCCGTATGACCGCTTTGTACTTTTTGTCGCAATCGTTAAACGGAAGGGTTGCAAACACTTGCAATTTGAGTGAGGACTACGTTGGATATTCTACGCGCTACGGCGACTCCGTCGGTGATTTTTCGCCTTGCTCTAACTTCACCGTTCAAGAGGTAAAAGCCATCGGAAGATATTTAGGATTGCCCGCAAAATTGGTCGATAAACCGCCTATAGACGGACTTTGCGGTAAAACCGACGAGGATAATTTAGGGTTTACGTACGCGGTTTTAGACGACTATATCCGTTACGGCGTAAAGCCCGACGAGGCAACTTTACAAAGAATAGAAAGACTTCATAAAATCAATCATTTTAAATTAGAACTTATGAAATCTTTTAAATTCGACGTAAAAGATTATTACGAGGACTAATCGTAAATTATAAATTCAACCGCCTGCTTTTTTAAAAAAGCGGGCGTTATTTTTTTAAAGTCGGTTGAAAAAATGTCGTATTTTTAAAAAGGAAGACGGACGGTACGACGTTATCGCGACGGGCTCGCTCTTACGAAGACGATATAGTAAAATACGCCGACGAAACCGACAAACCGCTTATTAAAGAGCGCTTTGCCTCTATCCTTGGCAGCTTAGCAAGGAAAACAAAAAATTCCAATATTCTCTCGTGAAAAAGGGCGGAAGCGCTAATAAATTCGGCGGAAGCTTACGGTGGATAGAAGACGCCGACATCGTTGGACGCCATTACAACTTTTCTTTACACGAACTTCAGTTAGACGGAAACGCCGTGCAAGACGTTTTTAAAGTGTATATGCAAGACGTCGGGCTTTTCGTAAGTATGCTGGAGGACGGCACGCAAGTGGATATCTTGCAAGACAATTTGTACGACTACAAAAGAGCGATTAAACTTGGCGACTATAACGTCGAAAGAACCGAAAAAACCTTAACGTTTCCCTTATATTTAACCTTTTCACTAACCGAATATTAACGCTAAAAAAGCCGCGTATAAGCCGATAATCGACCTATACGCGGACTTTTTATTTACAGTTTGTATTTTTACAATCAACAATTAAGCGTCGACACTCGTCGCGTTAAAAGTTAAAGTTTCGTTAGACGAGAATACGAAGTAGTCGATATTGCAAAGAGCGTTAGCACCTATATAGATATAGAAAACGTTTTCGCCGGCAGATAAATTAATCGTTCCTAAATCGTAAGACCTAAAATCCGTCCAGCCATAACCCACGATTTCTTTATCGAAAAGAACGGTTTCATCACCGAGTTTTGCAGGGAAAGCCGTAGCCAAATTCAAATTCATAGGCACACCCATTCCCATCGAAACTAAAACCTCACAAGCCTTATCAACGGTAATCGACCATTTAAAGTAGTAATAACCAGGGTTAGCGTTAGAAACTTCGCCTACGCCGCCTAAATGGCAACCGCCACTAGAAGTCGCGTTCTCTCTTTCGCCTAAATCAGCGCTTTCACTTCTGTTAGAAGTAACCGCTTCGGCTTCGTGTTTGTATACGTTAGCGTATACGGGGGTGTCGTCACCGTCCGTAGTGGGAACGGTTAATTCGATTTCGCTTTCTAATTTGAAGTAATCGAGGTTTAAAGTTGCCCCTCCGTCGACTTGTACCGTAATTACGTTATCACCGGTTTTTAGCGCAAGATTAGCAAATAAATAATCTTTCCAAACGCTCCAACCTTCGCCTTGCCAACTAAGAACGGAAGTATATTTCGTTTCGCCTACGTATATCGAGAAAGCACCCGCGCTAACCGTTTCGTAAACGCCCGCACCAAAGTAGAGATTAGCGGTGGTATCTTCGCTTGCGGTTACCGTGAAAGACATCTTTAATTGTCCCGGGGTAAATACGCCCGCGTCGTTAATACCGCCTAAGTATCTACCGGAACTTGAATCGTTGCCGGTACGGAAATAAGGATATTCTTCAGAGCCGTTAACGGCTTTTTCCATATCGGTATCTTCCGCTTCGACAGTTAAATACTTATATTCTTTAGCGTCGAAAGTCAAAGTTTCTTTTGAAGTAAATTCAAAATAGTCGATATTCGCCAAAACTCCTTCGCCGATATAAATATATAATTCGTTATTGCCGGAGGCGAAATTAATTACGCCTAACGTTTCGGTTCTGAATTCGTTAAAGCCGTAGGCTTCGACAGTTCCCGTAAGAGCAACGGTTGCATCGTTTAATTTTACGATAAATCCTTTAGAAACGTCAATGGGAATTCCGCATCCTAAACGAATAGATATTTGAACCTTGCAAGCGGTTTCGGTTGAAACTTTCCATTTAAAGTAATAATAGCCGGGTTTTTCAAGGGATACTTCACCAACACCGCCTATGCATACACCACCGGTAGCGTATTCGTTACTTCTTTCACCCATTTGATTACCATTAGGGGTAATTTCGTTTCTGTTGGAAGTAACCGTTTCCGCTTCGTGTACTACTTTTTTGCAAGCACATTTAGTCACACATTTGGCGTCTTTGCAATCGGCGTTCGCGCAACCGCCGCAAAGCGAGCATTTACTTTGACAAGTATGCACTAAAACGTCCGTGTAAGTATCTTTATATTCGTCACCGCAACGAGAACACGTATGCAAAGTATAACCTTGTTCATCGTAAGTAGGATCTATTACAGTGTCACTATAGTCGTGGTCTAAAGCCGCTATGGTAAGTTCGGTAACTACCTTAGTGCAAGCTTCATCACTATAATTCTTATTGCAATCGGGGCAAGACCAATATTCTATGGTACCGGCTTCGGTGCAAGTTGCGTTGACCTTTTCGTGGTGAACTTTGTTCGCGTGTCCGAGTGCGGGGATATCGTTGCCCTTAGTATTATGGTCGCAACGACTGCATTGTTCGTATGCGTCGTAACCGGTTTCGGTGCAAGTTGCATCCTTTTTAGCAACGGGTTGCATATCGTGGTCTAAAGCCGCTATGGTAAGTTCGGTAACCACCTTAGTGCAAGCTTCATCGCTATAATTCTTATTGCAATCGGGGCAAGACCAATATTCTATTGTGCCCGCTTCGG
>CAZMOD010000009.1:0-48286 GCA_964567885.1 uncultured Christensenella sp. | reverse complement strand
AGCCATTACCACGCTTGTAAGACTTCCGGTTGTACCGAAGTGAAGGACGAAACCGAACACGTTTATCGATACGACGTTTGTACAGATTGCGGATATGAAGCCGACGGCTTAAAATATACCTACAATGCCGAAAATGAAACTTATGCGGTTAGGGGGTATAAAGGTGCTCAAACGGAAACGACCATTCCCAGAACTTACAACGATGGAACCAACGGGGAAGAAAAAGTCGTTTCAATCAATGAAAACGCCTTTTTAAACACGAATATCACAACTATTTACAATTATAGCGACGTCGTAATCGACGATACGGCGAAAACAACTTACGGTTTAAATGAAAACGTGACTATTCACACTTGTCAAATAGTTGACGGTTTTGACTTAATAATCGGCAAAACCGAAGATACCGTTATCGGCTACAGGGGTGATGAAACTGTGATAACTTTACCCTTATCTTTCTTTGACGGCAAACTTTATACGATTGCCGACGGCGCTTTTTCGGATTCCGGTATTACCGAAGTTTACAATCACGGCGTTTTGGACGTGGAAAATCATAAAGGTAAATACGGCTTATCCGATAGCGTTGCACTTTTCGGGCGTAAAATAACCGCAACGGGTATAGTTTATATCCAGGGTAAAACGAGTGATACAGTTATCGGCTTGACTAGTACTTCGTATAGCCTTATTCTCCCTGATGCGTTTACGGAAGGCAAGCCTTATACCATTAAAAGCCAAGCGTTTATGGATAACACTTTTTTATATAAAATCACTTTTGGTGCCGGCTTAACCGAAATCGGCGAAAACGCTTTTGCTAATAGTAGGATTGACACGATTTACAATGCGAGTGCCATTGAAATAGACGTAGCCAACAATACTTACGGCATAAAAAGCAGCGCTAAACTTTATACTTCTCACCTTTATGACGGCTTTTCCGTAATGGTCGGCGAAACGGAAGACGTCGTGGTAGGTTACGACGGTAGTAATAGCGATTTAGTTTTTCCCGATTACTTTACCGAAGGGCATACGTATTCTATCGCATATAGTACTTTTAAAAACAATAAATTTGTTACGAGCGTTACTTTCGGTGCCGGGTTAACTTCTATCGGTGAAAGGGCTTTTGACACCTGCAGAAAATTACAAACCGTTAACTTTGCCGAAGACTGTCAAATAACCTCCATAGGCGTAGGCGCTTTTATGGCATGTTTTGCTTTGACGACCGTGCAACTACCTACACGCGGTATACTTCAAACAATTGGCAACGACGCTTTTTACTATTGTTATAGACTAATCGATATGGTTATTCCCGATAGTGTTACTGAAATCGGTAAAAATGCTTTCCAAGCCTGTTATAGTTTATCTTCCGTAACGCTCGGTAAGGGTTTAACAACTATCGGTACAGATGCTTTCGAGTCAAATTCAAAACTTATTGAACTTATCAATTTAAGCCAAACGCTTACCATTCAAAGCGGCGAATACGGCTTAAGCGGTTCAGTTATTGTAAAAACTGAAAATAATAGCGGTATCGTAAAACAAGGCGATTATAATTTCTACAGCGTTACCGTAACGGACAGCGAAACAAACGTTGAAACGACCAAGCATTATCTTGTCGATTACGTCGGTACCGATAGCGTTATTACACTTCCTTCCTACTTCTATAACGGAGTGGCGGTTGATTACGAAATTTATAGTTATGCTTTCTTCTGCTGCACAACACTAACAAAGGTGACTATTCCTAATTGCGTTACTGCAATCGGAATACAGGCGTTTGGCAGCGGCCGGGAACAAAGTATTGCCCTTGATTATTTAACTGAAGTCGTATTCCAAGAAGGCAGCAAACTTACAGCAATCGGCAGTATGGCTTTTTCAAATTGTCGCTCGTTAACTTCGTTTACTATTCCGCAAGGCGTAACAACTATCGGTGAAGATGCTTTTATATCTTGCTATAGTTTATTTGAAGTAGTTAACTTAAGCACACTTGCAATCGAACAAGGAAGTGAAGATTACGGCGGAGTTGCATTCTTCGCTTTAGTGGTCGTAAACAATAATGAAGACGCTTCTAAGTTTGACGAAAACGGTTATAGATTTGCGTCGGTTAACGGTGAAAACTATCTAATCGGCTATAGCGGTACTGATAGTGTGTTAACCCTTCCTTCCGATTATAACGGCGAAACTTACGCCATATATGATAACGTTTTCTATGGCAACGAGATTATAACCTCTGTCTTTATCCCCGATAACGTTACGGCAATCGGCGATGAAACTTTCTACGGCTGTATTAATTTGCGAACGGTTACTTTCGGAAACAATAGTAAATTGGAAACAATCTTTGGTAGTGCATTTACCAACTGTACGTCCCTAACTACGATTACGATTCCTGCAAGCGTAAAAAATATCGGATATGCTGCTTTTGCAAATAACGTGTCTTTAACTTACTTTGGTTTTGAAAGCGGCAGTTTACTTACCGATTTCGCGCAGAATCTGTTCAGGGGCTGTGTGTCGCTTACCGTAGTTGATTTAGGCGAATGTAACTATCTAACTTCTTTGCCGTCAACTGCTTTCTCCAACTGCAAGGAGTTGACTATGGTTACGCTTCCCGATAATCTTACTTCTATTGACTATTCTTTTGAAGACGGTGCTTTTAAAAATTGTAATTCACTTAAATATAACGAATACGAAAACGCTTATTATTTAGGTAGTAAAAGCAATCCTTATATGGTTTTGGTTAAGTTAAACGATGCTATCATAGATGAATTCTGTATTTTTGATGAAGCTAAGATTATATTAGCTAACGCCTTTGATGGTTGTCAAGTGGGGTGTATATATATCCCTTCAGACGTAAGTTGTATACAAAACGATGCTTTCTACGGATGCGAGAACTTAGAGACTATTGTCAATAACAGTAGCATCAAGTTAGACAGCTACGCGGACAGGCTTTACCACGGCATACGTAGTTCGGTTCAAATTATTGAACAAGTATAAAGGCTCATTTATGCAAAAATAATACGGTGATTTGTCAAACTAAGTGCAACACTTTTTAAGAAAAAGTTCAAATAAATCTTGTGGTTTTTGAAAATTTAATATCTTTTTCGGTCTGGCGTTAATTAACGCCAGATTTTTTTAATATAGAAGCTCATCTGGCAGCATCTCTTTAATGAAAATTGCCGCGGCGGATTTTGCGTTTTACGATAAAGCGTCGGCGTGAAAAAGGTCGATTTTAGCAGTTTGAGAAAAATTTTATCGGTTTTAAGGTGGTTTTTTGCGGAAAATTGCAAAAAATCCTTAATTATCTTTGACATTATTTATAATAACATTTATAATAGTAATTACGATGGTTTTTTAGTTACGGACTTTTAATTTGCGGTGCGTCTTTAAAGCTTTTGCGATAGCGTTAATCGTTTCTTTTATAAGGGGGCGGCGGCTTTCGTAAGACTTGAAAGGCTTTAAAAAAAGCCGTGTATTCGTTTTATACGGGGCTGTTTTGCAAAAAAGTCGACTAAAAAAACTGAAAAACGAAAATTTATATCGGAGGATATTTTATCAATGAAAAAGATGACCATTGACGGCAATACCGCTGCTAGCCACGTCGCGTACGCGTTTTCGGAAGTTGCGGCTATTTACCCGATAACTCCTTCTTCCCCCATGGCGGAAGTTGCAGACGAATGGGCAACCGCGGGAAGAGTTAATATGTTCGGTCAAAAGCTTCGCTTAGCCGAAATGCAGTCGGAGGGCGGCGCCGCGGGCGCGGTTCACGGCTCCTTGGCGGCGGGTGCGCTTACCGTAACTTATACGGCAAGCCAAGGCTTACTTTTAATGATTCCTAATATGTACAAAATCGCGGGCGAACTTTTACCCACGGTATTCCACGTCAGTGCACGCGCTTTGGCGGCTCATTCTCTTAACATTTTCGGCGACCACTCCGACGTTATGGCTTGCCGTCAAACGGGCTTTGCAATGCTTGCAAGCGGCTCCGTACAAGAGGTTATGGATTTAGCGTTAGTCGCGCATCTTTCCACGTTGAAATCTCAAGTTCCTTTCCTTCATTTCTTCGACGGTTTCAGAACCAGTCACGAGGTTTCTAAAATCGACGCTATCGAATACGACGAAATGAAGTCCTTAGTCGATATGAAGGATATCGAGGCTTTCCGTCAAAAGGCTTTAAACCCCGAACATCCTATTCAAAAAGGTACCGCGCAAAACGCAGATACTTACTTCCAAAACAGGGAAACAGCCAATAAGTATTACGACGCAACACCCGCTATCGTTCAAAAGATGATGGACAAGGTTTCCGCTTTAACCGGAAGATCTTATCACTTATTCGATTACGTAGGCGCGCCCGACGCGGAAGAAGTTATCGTTATTATGGGTAGCGGCGCCGACGCGGTTGAAGAAACTATCAATAAATTAAACGCGCAAGGCAAAAAATACGGCTTATTAAAAGTTCGTTTATACCGTCCTTTCGCGACAAAGGCTTTCTTAAAGGCTTTACCCAAGTCCGTTAAGAAGATTGCCGTTTTAGACAGAACCAAAGAACCCGGTTCTTTAGGCGAGCCTTTATATTTGGACGTTTGCACCGCTTTAATGGAAGCAAAACGCCGCGTAACGGTCGTAGGCGGCAGATACGGTTTAGGTTCTAAGGAATTCAATCCTTCGATGATTCTTTCCGTATACAAAAACCTCGAACAAGACAAACCCAAGAATCACTTCACCGTCGGTATTTACGACGATTTAACCAATACTTCCTTAGACTTTAGCGAAAGATTCGACGCAGCCCCCAAGGGCACCGTTTCTTGCAAGTTCTACGGTTTAGGTTCGGACGGCACGGTCGGCGCTAATAAAAACTCCATTAAGATTATAGGCGACCATACCGATAAGTACGTTCAAGGTTACTTCTTCTACGACTCCAAAAAGTCGGGCGGTATCACCGTATCGCACCTTCGTTTCGGCGACGTACCTATTCAATCGTCCTATCTTATCGACGCGGCGGACTTTATCGCTTGCCACAATCCTTCTTACGTAACCCGTTACGATATGGTTAGCGACTTAAAGGACGGCGGTAAGTTCTTGCTTAACTGCGCGTGGAACGACGTTGCTACTTTGGATGCGCATCTTCCCGCTAAGATGAAACAACTTCTTGCCAAAAAGCACGCCGAACTTTACGTTATCGACGCGTTAAAGGTCGCAACTAACGCAGGTAGCGCTAAATCGCAAAACATGGTTTTACAAGCGGCTTTCTTCAATATCGCAAGCATTATTCCTTACGCCGACGCAGAAGTCTTTATGAAGGAAAAAGTTCGCGTAACTTACGGTAAGAAAGGCGACGCCGTCGTTAAAGCCAACTGCGACGCGATAGACGCTGCTATCGCTTCCTTAATTAAAATCGAAATCCCCGCTTCTTGGGCTACCGCAACCGAAGGCGCAGTCGCACCTAAACTTGCCGACGATAAATACTTCCAAGAAGTTATTCATCCTATCACCGCTTTAGAAGGCGACAAACTTCCTTCTTCCGCGTTTAACGCAGACGGTTCCGTTCCTACCGGTACCACCAAATTCGAAAAACGCGGCGTTGCGGTTAAAGTTCCCAAGTGGATTGCCGATAAGTGTATTCAATGCAACCAATGCGCTTTCGTATGTCCGCACGCTTGTCTACGCCCCGCTTTAAACGAAGTCGGCGCGGATAAACCCGCTACTTACGAAACCCGTCCCGCAATGCAACTTAAGGGCTTGGAATTCAGAATGCAAGTTTCACCCTTAGACTGCATGGGTTGCGGCGTTTGCGTTAACGTTTGCCCCGCTAAGGAAAAAGCACTCGTTATGGTTCCTTTCGAACAATCCGTTCAAGAAGAAACCGCCAATTACGAATTCTCCGAAAATCTTCCTAAGGTCGACACCTCCGCGGTTAAGCCGACCACCGTTAAAGGAAGCCAATTCAATAAACCTTTGTTCGAGTTCTCGGGCGCTTGCGCAGGCTGCGGCGAAACTCCTTACGTCAAAGTCGTTACTCAAATGTTCGGCGACAGAATGGTCGTTGCAAACGCAACCGGTTGTTCGTCGATTTACGGCGGAAGTTCGCCTACCTGCCCGTACACCAAAAACGACGAAGGCAAAGGTCCCGCTTGGGCTAACAGTTTATTCGAAGACAACGCCGAATTCGGTTACGGTATGAATTTAGCGTACGGTCAACGCCGCGCTAAACTTGCCGCCGCTATCGAAAAGGCTATCGATTTAGGCGTAAAAGGCAAACTTAAAGCCGCTTTCACCGAATGGCTTGAAAATAGAAAGAGTGCCGAAGTTACTAAACGCCTCGCTCCCGTTATTTGCGAACTTTTACCTTCCGCTATCAAATCGGCGAGGGGAGAGTTGAAGAGCACTTTAACCGCTATTTCCGAACAAACCGACTGCATTATTAAGAAGTCTATTTGGATCTTCGGCGGCGACGGTTGGGCTTACGATATCGGTTACGGCGGACTCGACCACGTTCTCGCTATGAACGTAGACGTCAACGTTCTCGTTCTCGACACCGAGGTTTACTCCAACACCGGCGGACAGGCTTCTAAGTCCACGCCGACCGGCTCGGTTGCTAAGTTTGCCGCAGGCGGAAAGAGAGTTAAGAAGAAAGACCTCGGCATGATGGCTATGAGTTACGGCTACGTTTACGTCGCGCAATGCTCGATGGGCGCTAATAAGCAACAATTCTTGAACGCCATTTGCGAAGCCGAAAGTTACGACGGACCTTCCCTCGTTATCTGCTACGCGCCTTGTATCAACCACGGTATCAATATGACCAACTCTCAAGCGGAAGAAAAGAAAGCCGTCGACGCGGGTTATTGGCACCTTTACAGATACAACCCCACTTTGGTCGGTACCGAAAATCCCTTCAAACTCGATTCTAAAGATCCTACTCAAAGTTATCAAGAGTTCTTGCTCGGCGAAAACCGTTACGCGTCGTTAAAGAAAGCGCAACCCGAACTTGCCGAAAAACTCTTTGAAAAGGCTGAAGAGGAAAACACCGCTCGTCTTAACAAGTATAAAAACTTGGCTGGCAAGTAATAAAAATTAAAGGCGTAATTTAACGCCAAAAATATAAAAAACCCCGCTATAGGTCGGTTATCGCGACTTTTAGCGGGGTTTTTAACGTTTAAAAAATCGTTTTTACGCGAGGCGTAGGGGCTAATACTTTATTCTTATTAAAGTTCTGTCGTCCAATTTACATACGCCCTTTAATCGGTCTTTTTGTATTTTAAAAATTTCTTCCAAATCTAAATCGTCGTATGAAGCAAGATACTCGTCGGCTAAAAAATCCAAAATACCGTCGGTTGCTAAATAAATAACGTCGCCGCGTTCGAGTTTGATTTGAGAAACATTGAAAAACGCCGAGACGTTTTTATCGCCGTTTACCACACCGTAGCCTCTTGGGTTTTCGGGGCGGTTAACGTATTTTTCATAAAGCAATCGTCTTTCTTTTTCGACGCCGTCTATTTTAAAGGCGTAACGCGTTTGCGACGACGTTAGTTTTATCAGTTCGCCGTTACGCGCAAGCAAAACGCCGCAGTCTCCCACTCTTCCGTAATAAAGCGTTCCGTTTTCGATAACGGCAAGCGCGGCGACGCACCCTACCGGCTCGAAGTATTTATCGCGCCTTATCGAAAGCGCTTTTGCAGCGGAATACTCGTCGGCGTAAACGTTTGCCTTAGTTAATTGCTCGTAAACGTTTACGGAAGACTTTACGAACACTTTTTTAATTGATTGGCTTAAATCTTTAACGGAATTTTGCATATCGGTTGCCAAAGCGTTGCCGAAATTTTTGCAAAATTTATTGGTAAACGCCGCGGATAAACTGTAACTATCGTCGGCGTATCCTTCTTGACGGGTGATGCCGTCGCAAACCAAGTAAACGCCGTCTATATCGTTTACGTAGTAACCGTCTTCTTGCGGATGAGGATTTTGACTTTGGTTAACCGTTTGCAGGACGGAAGAAGTAATCGTTTTAAAGATACTGCCGCATTGGTTTCTTAACGCTAATTCTAACTTATCAAAGTGCAAAACGGCGTCGGGGTTCTTCTCTCTTACGAAGACTAATTTATCGTCGTCGAAAACTTCCACAACGCTTCTTAAAGCGTCGCTCGATAACGTAACGCCGTTATTTATAGCCGACTTTATAATCTCCGAAATCATCTTCTTTCCGGTCAAATCTATGGCGATAACGGGCTTATTGAGGGACTTTATCATTTTTAACTCTTTGTAAACGCTACCGCTTGAAAGGTAATTTTCGCTCAAAAAGCATATTACTAATTTACTCTTTTTAAGTATGGTAAAATATTTTTCGTCCCAAGTTTTTCCGTCGCTGTCTTTGGTTTCGTCAAGTTTTTCGTCGAAAACAACTTGCGCGCCGCGGCTTTGAAGTTCCACCACGTCGCATAAAACGGGCTTGTAATCTTTGCGTGAATAACTTATCGTGACGTAGTCGTCGGCGCTATTAAATCTTACCGCGTCCAAGCAGTCCTCGAAACTTGCGGAAGTGATTATTTTGTTTTTTCTTGCGAAAACTCCGTTCGGGCGTTTGTTAAAATAAGCGGTCGCTAAATCTAAAAATTGATTGTATATTGATTTTTCTTCTTCCGTGCCCGCAAAGCCTTTGGCAAGTGAAACGTATTTTTCAACGTTGCGGCGCGTAAAAGCGTCGTCTTCTAAAAGGTCCTGTAACTCTACTTCCGCTATTTCCTTTTTTAGCGTGGCAACGAAAGAGTTTGCGGTAACGTCGTCGATACCGTTTTCAACGGCTTTTTTCAAGCGGATTCTCGCGTAAAACAAAAGTTCGGCAAATAAAAAGTAGTATTTTGCGTACTTGGGGTTTTTGTTTTTAACGGCTATTACGTACTCGAAAGAGTGTATTAACGATTCCTCGAATGAAACGTTTTCCTCTAAAGTAAAGGATTTATCGTTTAAATAATCGGGACAAGAAAGTTTCGGCGTTACCAAGTTTTTATAATAAGCGTTTTTAGCCCTCTCGCACAACGACGAGGCGTACGATACCCCGAGCGCGGGATTTTCGGGCATTGCTTTAGCACCTATACGCGCGAAAAGTAGTTGCCTTTCGTAATCTTCGACGACGTGCGAATACCTACAGGCAAGTTCCCAAATCATAGGGTAATCTTCGATGGAAAAACGGAATTCTCCTTCGCCGACGTAGCGGGATAAAACGTCTAAAAAGCATTTACCGTCGTTAGCGCGATAGTAATGAAAGCATACGAGGTAAAACGCGGTGAACGCTTGGTCTTTGTTTTCAAACGGACAAGTAACCCCTTGCTTAAAAGAAGAAAGCAAAAAGAACCTCGTAATGACGTCGTCTTCCGAGGAAGTGTTATAAACGTTGGTACACGCCAAAATATATTCGTAACTTTTCAAATATTCTTTTCCTTTTTCGGAAAGCGCGCGTATTTCGTCGAAAACCTTTTCGATTTTCTTTTCCGCTTGGAAGTAGTTTTTAAAGCAACTATCGAATAAAACCGTTTGTTTCATCGAATTTTTCCTCCGTAAAATTTGCAGACCGAGGTCTTTTTACGAAAAAATTGTATCATAGGACGAATTTTTTGTCAATTCATAACCGTTCTTTGGGCGCTTTTAAAGAACATTTACAAAAAAAATCGGCAAAAAGTCGTTATAAAGGTTTACTAATTCGTTAAAATATAGTAATATATTAAATATAAGTTATTTTGGGAAGTATGCGCTTTCGTCGCCACCTTTCTTAAGAAAAACAAAAATAAGCCCAAAGGGGACGTTTTAAATAATTATGGGACTCATTAGATATATTTTAGAATCCGATTCGAGAAGAAGTATTAAAAAGATCGGCAACATGGCGGACAAGGTTTTAGCCTTGGCGCCGCGTTACGAAGGTATGACGGACGCCGAACTTAAAGAACAAACGAACGTTTTAAAAGGCCGCTTAGCGGCGGGCGAAACGGTCGACGATATTTTATACGACGCTTTCGCCGTGGTAAGAGAGGCAAGTTGGCGCGTTCTTAATATGCGTCATTATAAAGTGCAAATTATGGGCGGCATATGTACCCACCAAGGTCGTGTAGCCGAACTTAAAACGGGTGAAGGTAAAACCTTAATGGAAACCTTACCCGCGTATTTAAACGCGCTTGCCGGCAAAGGCGTTCATATCGTTACCGTAAACGATTACCTTGCCGCGCGCGACGCCGAATGGATGGGTAAAATTTATCGCTTTTTAGGCTTAACCGTCGGCGTTAACGTCCACGGTATGAGCGACGACGAAAAGCGTAAAGCCTACGCTTGCGATATAACTTACGGTACCAATAACGAATTCGGTTTCGACTACTTAAGGGACAACCTTAAAGTCAACCTAAAAGACATGGTTCAACGCGGTTTGGACTTTGCCATCGTCGACGAGGTCGACTCCATTTTGATAGACGAAGCGAGAACCCCTCTTATTATTTCCGGTAAAGGCGGGGAATCTTCTCAATTATACGTCGACGCCAACCGTTTCGTAAAAACCCTTAGAAAGGACGACGACTTTACTTACGACGAACAAGAAAAGACCGTTCAAATAACCGAAGCGGGCGCTGAAAAAGCCGAAAGATTTTTCGGGATTAGCAATCTTGCCGATATAGAAAACGCCGACTTAAACCACCATATTCAACAGGCTTTAAAGGCGCATCATATTTTTAAACGCGACAACGACTATATCGTTCAAGACGGCGAAATCATAATAGTCGACGAGTTCACGGGACGATTGATGCTCGGAAGACGTTATTCCGAAGGTTTGCACCAAGCGATAGAAGCCAAAGAAAACGTAGTCGTTAGAAGCGAAAATAAAACTTTGGCGACGATAACTTTCCAAAATTATTTCAGACTTTACAGAAAACTTTCCGGTATGACCGGTACCGCTAAAACGGAAGAAGAAGAATTTAAGACTATTTACGGCCTCGACGTTTTGGAAATTCCTACCAACCGCCCGATGATTCGTCGCGACGACGACGACGTAATTTACCCCACCGAAAAGGGTAAAATCAAAGCCATCGTCGAAGATATTAAGTATCATCACGAGTTAGGACAACCTATCTTGGTCGGTACCGTTACGGTTGAAAAGAGTGAGATGATTTCACGCGCGCTTTTGCGTGAAAGAATTAAACATAACATTTTAAACGCTAAAAACCATAAGAGGGAAGCGGAAATAATCGCTCAAGCGGGTAGATACGGCGCGGTTACCATCGCAACCAACATGGCGGGGCGTGGTACCGATATTTTGCTCGGCGGCAACCCCGAGTTTATGGCTAAGCAAGATTTAAGGAATCAAGGCTACGAGGACGCCGATATCGAATGGGCGGTGTCTTACGTGCAAGACGTTCCCGAAAATATTGCGGAACTTAGAAAGATTTACGCCGAACTATACAAACAACACGCCGCGGTTACCGACGAGGAAAAACAAAAAGTCGTCGCTGCGGGCGGTTTGAGAATCATCGGCACCGAGCGCCACGAATCTCGTCGTATAGACAACCAACTTCGTGGTCGTGCCGGCCGTCAGGGCGATCCCGGCTCCTCGGTATTCTATATCTCATTAGAGGACGATTTGGCTTCCCGTTTCGGCGGCGAAAGAATGCAAGCGATGTACAAAGCGTTCAAGATGGACGAAGACACGCCTTTGTCTGCTAAAATGCTTTCACGCGGTATTGAAAACGCGCAAAGAACCATCGAGGGAAGAAACTTCGGCGCAAGAAAACGCGTTATTCAATACGACGACGTTATGAACACTCAACGCCACGTTATGTATAGCGAAAGAATGAAGGTTTTACGCGGCGAAAACGTTCATCAAGACGTTTTGAATCTTATTCCCGACTACGTCGGCGATATTTTAGTAGAAGGTATTCCCGATCCTACCAAAGTTTCCACGTGGGACGTGGATAAAATGAACGCTGCGTTAGAGCGCAGTTGTATTCCTCAAGACAGCGCCTTTTTAACCCAAAAAGACGTGGACGATCTTTCTTACGACGATTTGGTTCAAAAATGCGTCGACAAGACGATTGAAGAATACGAGAAGAAAATAGAAGGCTACAAAGAAGAAGGCGTCGACTATAGCGAAATCGAAAGAATCATCCTTCTTCGCACGGTAGACAAACATTGGATAGACCACATCGACGCGATGGACAAGTTAAAACGCGGTATTTCCTTGCGTTCTTACGCTAACGAAGATCCTATCAACGCCTTCAAAAAAGAAGGGCACGAGATGTTCGAGGAAATGACCGAGGCTATTCAAGAAGAAACGACGCGTATTCTTTTAAAACTTAAAGTTAACGTCGAAAGAATGCCGCAAAAGGAAGTTCAAAGAAAGACTTATAATCTTTCTCAAAACAATCTTCCTTCTCAAGTTTCTCAAGCAAAAGCCGACAAAACGCCGGGAAGAAATGATCCTTGTCCTTGCGGAAGCGGTAAAAAATACAAAAACTGCTGCGGCAGATAAAACTCTAATAACGGGCTTATAGCGCGACTTTTGGATTAAAATTTGGATTGAAATAATGATTAGAACCGATTTATATTACAACAAATTCAAAGAATTAAGGGCGGTGCTTGACGAGGCTAAAAATTCCCTCGACATAGACAACGCCAAGATAGAACTAAAAAAAATCGAGGAACGCCAACAAGACCCGGAGGTGTGGAGTAATTTAGAACTTTCCACGGAACTTGCAAGAAAGGCACAGTCGTTTAGGAAGAAAATAGAACTAGTCGATAAAACGTATAAGACTATTTCCGACGCCGAGGAGTTGGTTAATTTGGCGGCGGAAGAGGACGACGACAGTTTTCTTCCCGAAGTCGATAGCGAACTTTTAACCGCCGAAAAGGAAATAGAGGAATTAAGGCTTCGTACCCTTTTTAAAGGCAAGTACGACGACCTCAACGCCATTATGACCTTACACGCGGGCGCGGGCGGAACGGAGGCTTGCGATTGGACGGAAATGCTTTACCGTATGTATATTTGCTACGCCGAAAAACACGGTTACGCTCTTACCGAACTCGACAGATTGGCGGGCGACGACGCGGGGCTTAAAAGCGTGAGTTTTAAGGTGGAAGGCGAAAACGCTTACGGATATTTGAAGGCGGAAAAAGGCGTTCACAGGTTGGTTAGAATTTCACCCTTCGACGCTAACGCAAAAAGGCACACTTCTTTTGCGTCGTTAGAGGTAATGCCGGAAATCGACAATTCCGACGAAATCGAAATACGCCCCGAGGATTTAAAGGTGGATACTTACCGTTCGTCGGGCGCCGGCGGTCAACACGTTAACAAGACGGAGTCGGCGATACGTATAACGCATATTCCTACGGGTATTATCGTCGCTTGCCAAAACGAAAGAAGCCAAGTGCAAAACAGAGAGCAAGCAATGCGTATGCTTACCAGTAAGTTAGTTGAACTTCGCGAAAGCGAAAGGATGCAAGAAGCACAAGAGTTAAAAGGCGATATCAAAAAGATAGAGTTCGGCAGTCAAATAAGAAGTTACGTCTTTTGTCCTTATACTTTGGTTAAAGACCATAGGACGGGGTATGAAACGGGTAATATTCAAGCCGTAATGGACGGCGACTTGGACGGATTTATCGTCGAATATTTAAAAAGAAGTTAGCCTATAAGCCCGTTATCGGCTAAAAATTGTCAAGATATGAAATATTACGAAAGGGTAAAAAACACACCTTTAAAAAAAGAACCTATAATTTTAGGTATAGAATCCTCGTGCGACGAAACCGCCGCTTCCATAGTAAAAGGCGGTAGAAAGATTTTGTCGAACGTGATAATAAGTTCGGCGACCGAGCAAGCAAAATACGGCGGCGTCGTCCCCGAAATCGCTTCGCGCGCGCATACCGAAGCCGTTTCAAAAAGCGTTAAACGCGCGGTTTTAGAAGCGGGATTAAAGTTTTCGGATATAGACGCGGTTGCTGTAACTTACGGTGCGGGGCTTTTAGGAGCGCTTTTAGTGGGCGTATCGTACGCAAAGTCGCTTGCGTACGCGTTAAACGTTCCACTAATTGCGGTAAGCCACGTAAGGGGGCATATGGCGGCGTGTTATCTTGCCGACGAAAATTTGCAGCCGCCTTTTATAGGACTTTTGACTTCCGGCGGACATACCGCGGTTACGGTGGTAAAAAGTTATACCGAAATGCAAATTTTAGGTTCGACGTTGGACGACGCGGTCGGCGAAGCGTTCGATAAAGTGGCACGCGTTTTAGGGCTTCCTTATCCCGGCGGACCTAACGTTGAAAGACTTGCGAAAGAAGGCAAAAACGATATAGTTTTGCCGAAGATGTTAAAAAATTCCGACGGATACGATTTCTCGTACAGCGGACTAAAAACCGCGGTTATAAATTACGTTCATAATAAAGAACAAAAAGGTGAAGCGGTAAATAAAGCCGACTTAGCGGCCTCTTTTCAATCCGCCGCGATAGACGTTTTGTGCGATAAGGCTATCAAAGCCGCGAGGGAGTACGATATCGACACGATAGCGATAGGCGGAGGCGTTGCCGCAAACGGATATTTTAGAGAGCAAATAACTAAAAAGTGCCGCGATAGGTCGATTAACGCCGTTTTACCGCCGAAAGTTTTATGTACCGACAACGCTTGTATGATAGCCGCCGAAGGCTATATAAAGTATACGAACGGAGAGTTTGCCGATTTAACTTTAAACGCGCAAGCCTCGGTAGAACTTAGGTAGTAACCAATCCATAAAGGACTTCATATATATTTACTCGTAGAGGTATCGTATGAAGTTCTCATTAAACTATGATAAAAATTTTCGTCCGTTATCTATTGAATTTGAAAATTTTCAAAAAGAAGTAGAATTAGCGGATAACGAGGAAGTAGGTTTCGCTATCGAAAACGGCAACTGTAATTACGTGCGTTTTTTGAAAGTTTTCAAAGAGGAGCGTTTTCGGAAGAGAAATTATTTAATTTTAGAGCGTCTTATAAAATCGGCGCTTTGGGTTGTCGGCGGCTATAAAATTTATTTGACCGCGCCCGACTATTTATTCCGCGCCGTTTCAAAAGATTACTCAAAAACGGGAAAACGCGCTTTCGACGTCAACTTTATGTCGGACGTTTACGACAAGCCTTTCGAAGTCGTAAAGGTTTTAAAAGAAGAACTTCCCGCAGCGCAAACCGCGGGCTCGGAAGTTAAAAAAGCCAAAGAAGGATATAGAATCGGCTTCGACGCCGGCGGAAGCGATAGAAAAGTCAGTGCTATTTCGAACGGCAAAGTCGTTTATAGCGAAGAAGTCGTTTGGCATCCTAAACTTTCTAAAGATTGGCGGTACCAACGCGACGAAATAAAAACCGCGATAAAAACCGCGGCGTCTAAACTTCCCAAAGTAGATTCGATAGGAATTTCTACCGCGGGCGTGGTGATTGACGGACGACTTATGGTGTCGTCGCTGTTTATTAAAGTCCCGCATGAAGATTTCGATAATCACGTTAAAAATATTTACCTTGATATTGCCCAAGAATTAGGCGTTCCCGTAAAAGTCGTAAACGACGGCGACGCGGCGGCACTTGCAGGTGCCGAGGCTTTTTCGGACGTTCGTCTTTTAGGAATCGCGATGGGTACTAGCGAGGCCGGTGGTTACGTTAATGAAAACGGCGGACTTAACGGTTGGTTAAACGAGCTTGCTTTCGTTCCGATAGACGTCGGTTATAAAACGCCTATGGACGATTGGTCGAAGGATTTCGGCACGGGGAGTAAATATTTTTCCCAAGACGGGGTGATTCGTCTTGCCGAAGCGGCAGGGGTGGAGTTTTCAAAAGGCCTTACGCTTTTTTCAAAACTTGAAAAAGTGCAAAAAGCGGCGGAAAGCGGCAATGCCGCCATGAAAAGAATTTTCGAAGATATAGGCGTTTATTTAGGCTACGCAATACCTTGGTATGCAGAGTTTTATAAAATCAACCGTTTGCTTTTATTGGGAAGAGTTACCACGGGTATTTCAGGGGAAATTATTTTAGAATCCGCAAAACGGGTTTTAGACTGCGAGTTCCAAGGTCGCTTTAAAGTCTTAACCGTTTGCTTGCCGGATGAAAACTTTAAACGAATCGGTCAAAGCGTGGCGGTGGCTTTTATATCTTAAAACGTTAAAAAGCGGGGCTATAAGCCCGTTATCGCCGTTTTTTATCGAAAATATTAAAAAGATTATACGCACGGTTTCTAAATTGCGTTTAAAAAACGACGTATAAAAAACCGTATTCCGTTTATAAAAGGACGTAAAAATATGATTCACCGTATGCATCTTCATAAAGAGCCTTTTTTACAAATTGCGGAAGGCAAAAAAACTATTGAGTTAAGGCTTAACGACGAAAAGCGGCGTAAAATAAAAGTCGGGGATGAAATCGTTTTCGTTTCCGATTTCGACGGCGTTTTAAAAGCCACGGTCGAAAAACTTCATATGTTTTCCGACTTCAAAAGTTTATACGCAAGTTTGCCGCTAAATAAATGCGGATACGACGATACCGAGGTTTTGTCGGCAAGTCCTACCGATATGGAAGCGTATTACGATAAAGAAGATATCGTGCGTTACGGCGTGCTCGGGATAGAGATAGGTAGCGTTAGAAGAATTTACCAAAAAGAATTCGTTTTGGCGAGCGCCTCACCGAGAAGGCGAGAACTTTTATTAAAAGAAGGTTATAAATTCAGAGTTTCACCGTCAACGCTTCCGGAGGACGAGGACGATAATTTAAGTCCGCAAACGTACGTTGAAAGGCTTGCCTTAAAAAAGGCAAAGGAAGTTTTTTCGAGGGAAAAAACCTTATGCTTAGCAGCCGATACCGTCGTCGTTTTGGACGGTAAGATTTTAGAAAAACCCGCCGATAAGCCCGAAAACGCCTTGTTTTTAAAAAAATTGTCGGGACGAAGCCACTTCGTTTACACGGGGTACGCGATAGTTGATTTAGGTAAAGAGATTTCCGGTTTTTGCAAAACTGAAGTCGTTTTTAACGATCTAAAGGATAGCCTTATTAACGATTACGTCGAAAAGGGGCTCGGGTTAGATAAAGCGGGTGGGTACGGCATACAAAACGATTACCCCTTCGTCAAAGAGTATATCGGGAGTTTTACCAACGTCGTAGGGCTTCCCGTTGAAACCATAAACGAACTACTAAAGGAGCTAATATATGAGTCGTAACGTAGTTGCAATCGATATAGGCTCGTCAAACACGGGCATTTATCAAGTCGGGGCGAGCGTAGTTTTGTTCGAACCGAGTTTAGTCGCTTTTTCTACGGACAACAAAACGGTTAAAGAAGTCGGATACGAGGCGAAAAAACTCGTCGGAAGAACCACCGACAGTACCGTCGTCGTCGCACCCGTTTTCGAATCGGTGGTAAGCGACGAAAAAGCTTGCGCCGCGATGCTTGAAAGGTTTTTAAATAAAATTACCGTCAAGCGTTTTTCCGCGCGCCCGTCGGTCGTTTTGTCCGTGCCTTGCGGAATATCCGCCGAGCAAATTAAGGTTTTTGAAAAGGTTTTAAAAAGCGCCGACGCCCACGATTACGTTTTCGTCGAAGCCCCCGTGCTTACGGCGATAGGCTTAGGGCTTCCGATGACAGATTCTTCACCCGCGTTCATAGTGGATATCGGTGGCGGTTCGACAGAGATTGCCGCGGTTTCGTTGGACGGCGTAATTTGCGGTATAGGCGTGAATATGGGCGGCATGAGCATCGACGCCATGATTATGAACCACGTAAGGGATAATTACGGCGTTAGAATCGGCTCTTTGACGGCGGAACTTGTGAAACAAAAGATTTGTTCGCTTATCGACGGAGATATGACTTCCATGGTGGTAAGCGGTCAGGCGGTCGATACGGGGCGTCCTCACTCAATTAGGCTTACCTCGGAAGATTTAAAAATCCCGATTAGACTGTTTTTCGATAAAATTTTCCAAATAACGGGTATGGTTTTGTCTAAACTTCCCGCCGAAGTTTCCGCGGACGTAAGAAAAAGCGGCGTTTATTTTTCGGGCGGCGTGTCTAAAATACCCGGTTTAGAAGAATACTTCCGCGAAAAAATGAATATGCGTGCCAACGTCTTTCAAGACGCGCAAGTCGCGACGATTTTGGGCGGCGGCGTAATAGCGGAAAACAAAGAACTTCTTAAAAAACTACGGATAAACAAGAAATAATTTATAAAGGCTCTTTTTAGTCAAGGTTTCTTCTTAAAGAACCTTTGATAAACGAGAGCCTTTTTCGTTAAAATATTCTAAAAAATTTTTACGTATAGCGGTTTTTACGCGTAAAAAAACTACGCGCTAAGACCGTTAGGATAACGTTAAAAAATAAAAGATTTACGTTAAAAGAAGAAAAATTTTTTCAATCTTAAAAACGGTTTTTTTGGTCTAAAAATAATTTTTCGGGTTTAAAAATTGCGTTTACGCAGCAAACCGCGGACTAAAAAAACGATAACGTCGGTGAAAAAATGAAACCAAATTACAAAAAAACGATAACTGAAACGCTGAAAATAATTATTTAACGCGATTTTATAAAAAACGAAAAAACGACGATAAGTGCCGCTATAAGCCCGTTATCGTCGTTTTCTATAAAATTTAAGGGCTGCTTTTTTACAAGCAACCCTTTTTAAGTTTGTTTTTTCGATTACGCATCGATATTTTTATTACGCACCCATAGAGCCGCCGAGCATAACCATAACGTTAACGGAGATGGCTTCGGGTAGTACGTAATGAGGGTTATCTTTAACGTTAGCCCCCGTGTCGTTTTCGACTTCGATATAAAATTGTACGGAGGAATTTTTGTCGATATCAAAATTTCCTTCTATCTCTATACCTTTTATCATCTCTTTGGTAATCTTACGTTCCTCGGTAATCTTTGCGGTTCCTAAATCCCAAACACTATTAAATGCTTCGAGGGTTTGGAAATCGTAAGCCGAGTATTCGACGACCAAAGTATATCCTACCAATTCTTTATTGATAAACTCTTCAATCGAATCTCCGTCGGTAACGCTGAAATTCAAGTAACTACTATCGCTATTCTTTAAGTAGTACTTCGCAACGTAGTTGTTTTTTATCATTTCGATAAACGCTTTGTATCTATTGTCCATAGCGTCGTAATCGGTATCGCCGTAGCCTACGCCGTAGTTCATCGCGAGCGTTTGTAAAGCAAAACCGTAACCCGTTTTAAACGCTTCGATTTTCGGATTGCTTTGAAGCGCTTGCCACTCGGTATTAAACTTGTTTACGAGTTGGCATTTATCTTTCATCGATTGGATAACGCCGTTAAACGAGCGAATGATTTGGTTGATTTGTTCAAAGTCGTAGTAGTTGGCGTACTCGTCGAGTTTTTGGAATATAGAGGTGTTTATCCAAGACGTAAACGTGTTGTAAACGGTAACCGTATCCGTAATTTTTACGCCGTAAACGGTTTTTGCCGTTGTTAAAACGTCGTTGAATTCTTTCTTGATTACTTCAATAAGTTTTTCCGTATTTACTTGTACGGCGCCGTCTTTAATAATATAAGAGTCGAAGATGATATCCTTATTTTCGACCGTGCCGTCCGCGCTAATAGTCGGAAGATAACTGAAAGCAAACTTGTCGAAGAAAGCACATTGGATATCGTTATTATCGCTAATCGTAACGCAAGTGGTTACCATAACGTCTAAAGGATTGCTTACTCGGATAGTGGCAACGTAAACGTTTCCGTCTTTAAAATCTTCGTAAACGGCGATATACGAATAGGCTCCGGAGGAGAGGGGGAAATCTCCTTCAAATTTAACGTTACCGGACGGTTGGTAGAATCCTATTCCCACGCCGTCACAGTCTATTTTAATCGAAATAACCAAAATGCGGTCTTCTGTATAGGTTACCTTATAAACACCACCCGCGGTATCGGTATACTCGGATAAAGCCTCGCACGAATAGTAAAGCTTGTAAGCGGAATCTTTACTAGAGGATAACTCCATATATCCGTTAGAATATATCGTAAACCATCCTGCGAAATTTATCAACGAGGACAACTCGCTTTTCTCTCCGATCGTGCCGCTTACGACTACGGTTGCGTCGGTTAAAACGGGCGCTACCGAAACTTTTACGGTGTAGTAGTTAGAAGCGTATTTAACCGTTAAAGAATATTCGCCGATCGTGCTTAAATTTACTTTATCGGCGTTTACCATATCTTTGGTTATCGCGACTTCTTCGGTGGTGCCGTTGCTTTTCGTTACGGTGATTTTTTGAGAAAGTACTTCTTTGGCTAAAAAGTCGTTTAAATTAGCGCCTACGGTTGCGGTAAGTAAATTTTTGGCAATTTTTACGGAAGAGATGCCTACGTAGCTTTTAACTTTGGTTTCTATATCGGCGTAGTCTTCTAAAAGTTCGGTTATAACGTCTAAACTTTCACCCGTACCCGCTTCTTTTATTTTATCGCTAAGCGTGCTAAATTCTTTCAAATATTCCTTTTTACCGCTTTCGTATTGCTCGTCGATATCGTTCCACTTAAGGTTTAACAATTCGATTGCGTACGTTGAGTAACTAAAAACGTCCTTAGGATTTAAGTTGCTAACGCCGTTTAATATAGAATTGAAAAACTTGTTTTTAAGTTCGGTAACTTTTGCCGAGGTCTCGGCGAGGGTTAAATCGTTTAGAAGCGTTTGATAGTCGTCTTTCAAGGTGGTTCCCGTTACGTCGAAACCGGTTTCTACAACCTTCCAATAACTCTCGATAGACGATTGTACCGTTTGTTTGTAGGTGTCTACGTCTTGTTCTTGGTAAGAATTTTTAATGGTTTCTACTAAGGAATTGAAGTTTTTAACGCAAGAATCTACGCTCGCTTTATCGTCGACTCTTTCGATTTCTTCCATAATCGCTTGATAACTTTTTGAATTTTCTTCGGCAAGGGCTGGATAGGTTTCTAAAAGTTCCTTCCACTTCGATTCAAGCGATTGTTCTACCATTTCTTTGTAAGCCTTAAGGTCGGTTTCGCTGCCCGAACCCGAGTCCGAACCGGAAGAATTCTTGATTGCGCTAACTAAGTCTTTAAATTCGGCTAAAGCGTTTTCGATATCTAATTGTGCGTTGGCGTCTTGAACTCTTTTTACAAGGGCATCGTATTGCCCTTGTTGCGAATAGTCGTAACCGCTAAGCGACTCCCATTCGGTTTTCATTGTTGAAAGCGCGGCGGATTTTCTATTTGCGATATCTTGAAGTTGAGAATTATAGTTGCGGATAGTTTCTTTTAAACTTTCAAATGAAGTTTTAATTCCGCCGACTTTAGCTTTTATAGCTTCCGCAGTAACGCCGCCCTGAACAAATTGCGGAATATCGTTGTCTTCGCAATTTTGCAGTTGTTGCAACAAATTGTCATAATCACCTTTAAAACTCGTTACGTTGTAATTGGCGCTTAACTCGCTCCAGTCGCTTTCAAGTTGAGATTTAGCGGAAGATATATATGCGAAAAGTTCCAAGCGCGCGGTTTCGGTGTCTTTTATTGCTTTTACCAAAACGTCGAAGTTCGTGCGTATAGAGGATAAGTCGGAGAAAGTTTCGGCGGATTCCATTCTTCGTAGTAATTCGTTCCCAGTCATTGCGTGGTTATCAGGAATGGCAACGGTTTCTTGAAGCGCTGCCCATTCCGTTCGTATGTTAGTTATTATGCGTTCTTTATAATATCCTAAATCTTCGTCATTGTCGGTGTTTCCGAGGCGTTGGCTTAATTCTTCGAACTCATAGGACGCTCTATCCACTTGCTCTTGTTCGGTGGCGCTGTCTAACAATTTTAAGATTTCTTGATAATAAGCCTTTTGTAAGTCGCTTATATTGAAGTCGGGATCGTCGTTAGCCGCATCCGACGCTTCTTTCCATGCTTTTTCTATTTCGCCTTTAGCGTTTGCTTTGTAGGTGGCAAAATCGATCGGGGTTGGGGGAGTGGGGGGCGTTTCGCTACCGCTTTCGATTTCTTTTTCCAAGCGCGAAAATTGGCGCGCTGCCGTATGAAGGTCTTCTTGCGTAGTTGCCGCATCTATATTCTTTATTATCGCTTCGTACTCGGATTGGTGGGCTGCGGTTATTTTTTCCGGGTAATTCTTTAAAAGGCTTTGCCAACTTT
Source organism: uncultured Christensenella sp. (assembly GCA_964567885.1). Classification (GTDB taxonomy): domain Bacteria; phylum Bacillota; class Clostridia; order Christensenellales; family Borkfalkiaceae; genus UBA4636. Next base: position 26,201 of record CAZMOD010000009.1, on the reverse strand, counting down.
CATCAAAGCCCGCTTTTATTTCCGCTTTATAAGTATTAAGGTCAACGGGAGGGACGTCGTTTTCTTGGATCTTTGCAATTAGATCTTTGAACTCTAAGTGCCTTTTTTCGATTGTTTCCCTATCCGTCGCAGCGTTTATTGCTTGCAGTATATCCGCGTATTTGGATTTTTGGTCGTCGGTTATTATTAAACCGTCGTTTTTTAAAATGCGCGTCCACTCGTCTTCAACGTCTGCTTTTACTTTTTGTTTGTAGTCGTCGAAAGATTCCGAATTATTTGAAGCGTTATTGATTTTAGCTAAAAAATCTCCAAAATCGGAGATATACGTTTCAACGCCGCTCATACTGCTTATCGTTTTTACGTTGCAACGCATCGTCAAATACTCGTCGCGATAAGCGTTGAGTTTTTCTTCGCCGTAAGTTTTAATAAGTTCTTCCCACGCTTCCGTCGTCGCGTAGAAAACTACTATCTTCATGGTTTCGACGTCGGTTACGTCGCCGATTTCTAAAGTTTCTAAAGCGCTATCGAATTCTTCGGTTAGTGCGTTGAAGTCGGCTTTTAATTTGTCTAATTCCGCTTGAGTGGCGGCTTCGTTCATTGAAGCGCTTATTTTTGCGTATTTTATGGAAAAGTACGCCGAAAGGGCGCCCGTTAAGTCGGTTTCTTCGGTTTTTGCTTGCCAAGCGATTGCCGTATCGGTTAAAACTTGAACTTTTATACCGTCGAAGTTTAACGAAACGTCTACGCCAGCGGTGGTTTTTAAAGTGCTTAAAGTCGCAAGCCAAGTGGTTACGCACTCGCTAAGCGCTGCTTCGGTAGGGGCTGCGCTTGCGGCTTGCTTGAGCGTTGTTACGCTATTATCAAACGAGGAAATCGCCGCGCCGTAAGTCTTAGTAAGGTCCGCCCAAGTATCGTCTACGGATTTTATGAAAGTCGTTTTCATACTAGAAAGCGCCGTGGGCTTGGATAAATAAGCGGCTCTATATTCGATATCTTTTTGAATATCGTTTTTCAACGTGTTGAAACGTTTTTTGCAATCCTCTAAAGCGTCTTTCGTCTTAGCGGATTGTACGTCCTTTTGTATGGCTTCATAGCGGGATAAGTAGTCTTTGACTTCGTCGTCGCTAAAAAGCGCCCAAGCGCTACTTAAGTAGGAGGTTACCTCCGTTTTGTCTGCCGAAATATCGTCCGTAGGCGTTTTGTTTCCTCCGAAGTCGCAAGCCGTGCCGAGGATCGCGAAAACGAGTATAAAACACAGACTGAAAATTGCTTTGATTTTGCTTTTCATTTTTTCTCCTTGTTGCAAGCAACGGTTTTGTTTTAACCTTTTTGCAACGCAAATTATTTTAAGATAATTCTCAAGTTTTTTCGTTTTAGTTTTTATCGCAAAAACCGCTTCGGTAAACTTAATGAAATTATCCTTATTTTTATTATAATAAAAATATGCTTTTCGGTCAATAAAATCTTGAATAAATCGCGATATCACTCGATTATTTCTCGCCTAAACTTAATAATTGTGCAATTTTTTACTTTACTCTTGGCACTTTTTTGGCGGAAGTGTACGTTTATTTTAGTATAGTCGCCTTTTATTATTCTTTGCGCGGCGTAAAACCGTTGCCATTTTTCTACTTGAGTATAGTTTTCGTCAATCGTAACGTCGCGGGAGGGAAGTAAAATGATTTGTTCGCAATATTTAATAAAAAACTTCATCCCACACGTTTTTAATAAATTATTGCATTTTTCGTCTTGCTTTTGCTTTTTGTTTTCTACCCGTTTTTCAAATTTTCTTTTTTGCTCGTCCTGTAGCCATTGCGGAGGATTGTATTGCCACTCGTTTTTAATTATTTTTGTGTTTTTTGCCAAAAAGACGTTACCGATAAAAAGAAAGATATATGAAAAGAACCAATACCCTAAACCATAGAAAAAACCGTTACCGTCAATAAGTGCTACGAGCAACCAAGAAGCCAAAGGCAACCATATTTCAATGTTTATAATTATTAAATCGTTAATTTTTTTGCCTTCTTGATATTTTTGTAGAAATTTTGGATATTCTTGTTTTGGGTCAATTTGTAAATATGCTTTTTTAGTATATGCTATATGCGTGAACACGATATGCATGATTTGGACTTCCAAACATAGTAAAATGCTCAAAATTAATTTGTAAATTAACTCGAGAATATATACATTAGATTCTGTTGTAATTAAAAAAATTGTACTATATAGTTTGCTTACGCAGGTTAAAACAGTTAAAATCAGCGAAACGACACCTAAAACATAAGCGATTTTGAAATTTTTATAAAATTTAGGTGATTCGTATTTTCTAAAAAGCATAAATAACTCCTTAATTTATTAAAGTGAAATGCAATCGGGTTAATTTTCTAGCATAGGGTACGTTAGGCTTATACGTTGCCAAGCGCGAGTTGCCCCGTTTTTTGTAATTTCGTAAACGCCGGAAAATACGTAGACGTTTTTGACTTTTATAAAAGTTATTCTATAAACTTCGTCTGCATATTCGTCCCATCTTGCGGGGTTGATTTTTTCGATGATAGTATCTCCGTCATCTAAAATTACGTTTGCCGCGTTTTGTTCGTGTGGCACTTGTTTTAATTCTTCCGCATCGTAAGAAGGATGAGAAATAAACCAAACGTCGTATTTTCCGCTCCCGTCTACGTCGTGGGCGCACAACTTGGCGCCTTGTCTACCGAATTGATCCGAAAGTGATTTTTTCCAACCGAAGACTTCGCATAATTCTTCGTAGATTTTTCGCGTATGGGTTTTGTTTTTGGTGAAAGGAAGTTCCTTATATAATAGGTGTTTTCGGTGATTTTCCAAAACTTTTAACGCGTTTGCCAATAATAATTTTTTTGATTCCATTTTTGATACAAGAAGTTGTTTTTCTTCGCGTGATAAGTTTTCGTTGTCGTTCTTCATAAATTTTTTCTCCTTTGGTATTTATTTAAAAAATAATTAATTATTTTAATTATATCACTCAATATATTGAGTGTCAAGTATTTTTACTAAATTTATTGAGTATAATATCGGTATGAAAATATTTGCCGATAGAATTTTAGAATTAAGAAAAGAAAAGGGGATAAGTCAAGCTGCGCTTGCCAAGTCTTTAGACGTAAGTTACGCCGTCGTTTGCTATTGGGAAACCGACCGAAGCGAGCCTACCGCTCCTAATTTATGCAAAATCGCTGATTATTTCGGTGTGTCCGTTGATTATTTGCTTGGTAGAAGTGAATATTGATATTGTATAAATCGTGGTAAAAATCGTGCTATAAGCCGGTTATCGCCGCGATTTTTTTGTTTCAAATAACATTGACGATAAAACTGCGTTTGGAGTAGATGGGGGTTATCCGTCGCTATTAACTTTTTTATAATGGACGGTCATTCGTGGATTTGGAAATTCATCGTCGAATTGATCGTCTACGATTACGTATTGTTTTTTGCCGTTGGAAAATTTAATGACGTTTCCTTCTACCGTCCAAGTAATATTTGCTATGCACCAATCGGTATTCGTTATTTCTATATTGTCGTTTAGGATTAATAGTGCTTTGTATTTAAACGTCCCGTCGCTATGGAAGTCATAGTATAAATCTAACGTATAGTTATCTCCGCCGTAATTGTACGGGTTATCTCGATGCCAGGTAGCGTGGGCGTGCCATATTCCTTCGACGGGATAATTTTTTGGTTCGGCGTCTTTTTTGCTGCACGCGGTAAACGCGACGGTCGTTAGTAAAAGTAATATAAAAATTGAAACGTTTATAATAAATTTCTTTTTCATGAGTTTCTCCTATATATTTTTTGTAAGCTGTTGCAACGGTCTATGCTTTAATTTTTTTTTAAGCGTTAATTAACGCCGGACCGAAAAAGATATTAAATTTTCAAAAACCACAAGATTTATTTGAACTTTTTCTTAAAAAGTGTTGCACTTAGTTTGACAAATCACCAAATTAAATATATCTTAAAGCGATAGCTTTAACGCATCGTGTGATTTTAAGCGTTTTTACTCCAAAATCTTCTTTACGAAAAATTTATCGTTTTCGCTATCGTAATAATATCCTCGTTTGGCGTTTTCTGCCTTTTTTATAGGAAGCCCCATTTTTATAAGATATTTTAGATTTCTTCCGACGGTTTTTCTATCGACCGCCATATCTATGTCGTTAAGATAATTTGCAATCTGCGTTTGCGTTGCCGGATAATCCTTAGAAGTATAGCAATATAAGACCTTTAACACGTAGACAATAATCGTCTTTTTCGCGATTTTCGTTTTTCGTTTTACTGCGTTCATTTTTTAACCCTCCATATATATTATACCAAATCGAGGTGGACAAAACCTGCCCACTTTCGGATTTTCGCAAAAAAAGTCGAAAAAATTTTTTTACAAATCTCGTTTTTAAGGGGAAGTTGCGTTTTTTCAACTTGCCTATGATAAGTTTTTATAACCGTAATTTTTAGGATATTTCAAAGTCGACTTTGAAATATCTTAAGTTTTGGGCTATCTAAGTCTTAAAAAAGTAGTTTTATGCCGATTAAAGTGTTGACATTCTTGAAAAATTATGATAAATTAAAGTTGACTTTGAAATTTCATAATTTTTAGAATGGTGAGCAATGTATATTCAAAGAAGTATAGAGGATAAATTTATAAAGGCAAGTAAGTTTTTCAAAGCGGTATTGGTGACGGGGGCGAGGCAAGTCGGCAAAACGACTATGTTGAAAAAACTTGGCGTCGACAGAACTTACGTAAGCCTTGACGACGCCGACGCTTTAATTTTAGCAAAAGAAGATCCGAAACTGTTTTTTATGCGCTATAAACCGCCTATGATTATAGACGAGGTTCAAAAAGCGCCGGAACTTTTTCCTTATATAAAAATTTTGTGTGACGAAAGCGAGGAAAGGGGGCTTTTTTGGCTTACGGGCTCCGAGCAATTTAGTATGATGAAGAACGTTTCCGAATCTTTAGCCGGCAGAATTTGCGTTATGACTTTATATCCGCTGTCTTATAACGAAGTTCAAGGCGTAAAATTTGATGAGGAATTAGATTTTTCCGTAGACGCGTTATTGAAACGGGAAAGTAAAACCGTTCCTTGTACCCCCGACGAGGTTTTCGATTTTATTTGGAAAGGAGGTATGCCGCAACTTCTAAACGCAAACGAAGAAGAACGCACGCTATATTATTCGTCGTACGTCGATACCTATTTAATGAGGGACGTCGTTCAATCGGGTGGAGTTACGGACGAATATCGTTTTAAAAAGTTTCTTATCGCGTGTGCGGCGAACGCTTCACAACAATTGAATGCCAACAATCTTGCCTCTATTGCCGAAATTTCTCAACCGACCGCTAAATCGTGGATTGCGATTTTAGAAAGGTTGCATGTGATATATTTGCTCGCGCCGTATTCGAATAATAAACTAAAGCGGCTTTCTAAAACGCCGAAACTTTATTTTTGGGATACGGGGCTTTGCGCTTATCTTTGCAAATGGCTCTCTAAAGACGTTTTGTTAAACGGAAACGCCGCCGGTTATTATTTTGAAAACTTTGTCGTGACCGAACTCATTAAGGGGTTAGATTATCACTCGCTAAATTACGAATTAACTTATTTTCGCGACAGCAACAGTAAAGAAATCGATTTGCTATTAGAATATTCGGGAAAAATTCATCCTTTGGAAATAAAACTTTCGGCAAGCCCGAATCGCCGCGAAATAAAAAAATATTCCGTTTTAGACGTTAACGGAATAGAAAGAGGACGTGGCGGAATTATTTGCATGTCTCCGACCGTGATGCCAATAGGTGATAACGATTGTTATATACCCGTTAATCTTTTGTAAAAAAACCTTAATAAATCGGGCTATAAGCCGATTAGCGGAGATTTTTGGTTTTAAAAAGACCAAAAAGCGCTCTTGAAGAATTTAAATTTTTTATCTTTGCTTATTGAAAGCAATCTAAAAAAGAAGATTATACGTTAAATCTAAACGGCGCTACGTCTTTGGATAATGCGTTCTTTAAGGTGCACTTAAGTTTTTCGACCAAAATACGATGCAATCGCATTTTGGTCGAAAATATAGCAAAGGGGTGGGCGAATAAAGAGAAAATATCAATATTGACGAGCGCAGGGTTTTAGCTTGGCAATTTAGAATTATTTAACGCGATATTATATAAAAAACCGTCGATAAGTCGGGCTATAAGCCGATTATCGACGGTTTTTAGTTTTTGAAAGACTAAAAAACTCTTGATGAATTTAAGTTTTTTATCTTTGAATATTGAAAGCGACGCGGAAAAAAGAAGTTTATACGTTGAATCTAAACAGCACTACGTCGCCGTCGCGCATTACGTAATCTTTGCCCTCGGATCTTACTTTACCTTTTTCACGGGCGGCGGATAAAGAACCGCATTCAAGTAAAGTTTGATAGTCGACGACTTCCGCGCGGATAAAGCCGCGTTCAAAGTCGGTATGGATTTTGCCCGCCGCTTGAGGCGCTTTAGTGCCTATTTTGATAGTCCAAGCGCGCGTTTCGGGCTCTCCCGCGGTTAAAAAACTCATAAGCCCCAAAAGACGATAAGAGGCTTTTACCAAGCGGTTAAGTCCGCTTTCGGTTAGACCTAACGCGTCCAAAAAGTCTTTTTGTTCTTCGGTGGGAAGTTCCGAAATCTCCTCCTCACACTTAGCGGAAATAACCAAAGTTTCGCTTCCGTCTAACGCGGCAAACTCTTTTACGGCTTTGACGGTCGGAATATCGTCCTCGTTTTTTCCCAAATCTTCTTCGGAAATATTCGCGGCGTAGATAACCGGTTTCGAGGTCAACAAAAACAATCCTTTTACGTAATCTTTTTCTTCGTCTGATAGCGGCATCGACCTTACGGGTTTTTCGTTTTCCAAAGTCGCGTAAATACGGGATAAAAGGTCGGCTTCTTCGGCGTACTTTTTATCGCCCGTTTTTATCATCGATTTGGCTTTATCGAGGCGTTTTTCGATTGCTTCCATATCGGAAAGGATAAGTTCTAAATTTATGATATTGATATCGCGTACGGGATCTACGGTGTCCTCGACGTGGGTAACGTTTTCGTCGTTAAAGCAGCGTACTACGTGGACTATCGCGTCGACTTCTCTTATATGCGATAAGAATTTATTGCCTAAGCCTTCGCCCTTAGACGCACCCTTCACGAGCCCCGCTATGTCTACGAATTCTATGGTTGCGGGAACTATTTTTTTGCAGTTATATAGCGCCGCAAGTTTATCAAGCCTTTCGTCGGGGACGGCTACTACGCCGACGTTTGGTTCTATCGTGCAGAAAGGAAAGTTTGCCGCCATTGCGCCCGCGTGGGTGATTGCGTTGAATAAAGTCGACTTGCCTACGTTAGGAAGCCCTACTACGCCTAATTTCATACTAAAATATCTCCTGTAAAAAGGGTAATTTTTATTTACACGATACAATATATCACAAATTTGATAAAAATTCAATCTTATTTCTTGTCTTTTATCGGAATATGTGATAAAATGTTTCAATAAAGGTAGAAAAAAGATTATGAATTACAAAAAATTGATTTCTGAAAAGATTATAGTTGAAGGTTTTTCGGCGGAAGATATCGAAGGTTTTATTGAAGTTCCGCCCACCAAAGAAGTAGGCGATTACGCTCTTCCTTGTTTTAGGTTTTCGAAGGCTTTAAGAAAGGCGCCCCCCGTTATAGCGAAGGAACTTTGCGAAAGTTTTCCTAAAATCGCGGGTATTTCCTCGGTTGAGTGCGTAGGGGGATATCTTAACTTCCGTCTTGACAGAGACGGCTTTGTAAAAAGTACCCTCGGTAAAATTTTGACGGAAGGTGAAAACTACGGTGAATCCAAAGAAGGCGAAGGAAAAACTATTTGTATAGATTACTCTTCCATCAATATAGCAAAACCTTTCCATATCGGGCATTTGTCGACGACGGTTATCGGCGCGGCGCTTTACAGGATATATAAATGCCTCGGGTATAACGTGGTCGGTATCAACCACTTGGGCGATTACGGCACGCAGTTCGGCAAACTTATTTACGCTTATAAGCATTGGGACGGCGAAAGGGTTTTAAAAGAAGAAGGTTTGAACGGTTTAACTCGTTTATACGTAAAGTATCACGAAGAAGCCGAAAAGAATCCTTCTATGGACGATATAGCAAGGTCGTATTTTAAAAAGATAGAAACGGGCGATCCCGAATGTATAGAACTTTTCAATTACTTTAAAGATATAACTTTGAAGGAAATAGATAAGATTTATAAGGCTTTGGACGTAAGATTCGATTCTTACGCGGGCGAGAGTTTCTATAACGACAAAATGGCGCCCGTCGTCGAGGAATTAAAAGAGGACGGTTTATTGGTGGAAAGCCAAGGCGCGATGGTCGTCGACCTTGAAAAGTACGATATGCCACCGTGCATCATTTTAAGGTCGGACGGTGCAAGTTTGTACGCAACGCGCGACATTACCGCGGCTATTTACCGTAAAAACGTTTACGACTTCGACAAATGTTTGTACGTCGTCGCTTACCAACAAAACTTGCACTTCAAGCAAATCTTTAAGGTTTTGGAACTTATGAATAAGCCTTGGGCGAAAGATATGGTTCACGTGGCGTACGGGATGGTTTCGCTTGAAAGCGGTTCGATGAGCACGCGTAAAGGTCAAGTCGTATTGTTAGAGGACGTTTTAAACCGTTGCTACGAAAAGGCTTTGTCCATAATAAACGAAAAAAATCCTGATTTAGAAAATAAAGAAGAAACCGCGCGCGCGGTAGGTGTAGGAGCCGCGGTATTCGGAATGCTTTACAACAACAAGATTAAAGACGTTACGTTTAGTTACGATAAAGTTTTAAACTTCGACGGAGAAACGGCACCTTACTGTCAATACACGGCTGCGCGCTGTAATTCGGTTATAGGAAGAGCCGAAGGCGTCAGCGACAGTTTCGATTTATCGAAAATAGAAGTTAACGACGACGAGTTTAATCTTTGTTCCGTCTTAGAAACCTTCCCCGAACAAATTAAAAACGCGGCGGAGCGTTACGAACCTTGTTACGTAACCCGTTTTGCGGTTGAACTAAGCAAGGCGTACAATAAATTTTACTTCGACTGTAAGATAATAACCGACGACGAAAATTTGACGGCTTACAGGGTTGCACTTACCAAAGCGACGAGATACGCGCTTAAAAAAGCGTTATCGTTAATCGGCGTCAAAACGCCCGAAAGAATGTAAAATTTAACGATAACGGGCTTATAGACCGATTTTTTTGGTTTTTTAGTCCGCATACTATAAGAAAAAATTAAAAGGAAAAAGAAAAAATGAAGAAACTTTTACAAGAATTCAAAACTTTTATCACACGCGGCAACGTAGTCGATTTATCCGTCGGTGTCATCGTAGGTTCGGCTTTTACCGCCATCGTAACCGCGCTCAGTGACAATATTATAAAACCTATTATTAACTGGGTTTTATCGTTGGTTATGGGAAGCAACTCTCTCGACGGTATTTACACTTATCTTAAAAAAGTCGAGGCCGACGGCGTAGTCGATTTGGTAAATTCCATTTATATCGATTGGGGTGCGTTTATTAACGCAATAATCAACTTCTTCATCATCGCAATAGTAGTTTTTACGTTGGTAAAACTTATCAATAAAGCCAAGGATTTAGCCGACGTCAACGAAAGAATGATAAAGGAAGTGCAAAATAAGTTCGACAACGACCAAGAACTTACCGAGTTTGAAAAGAAATGGCTTGCAAGATATTCCAAGCATCATCCGGATACCGCGCCTAAAAAGGCAGTCGTCGTAGAACCCGAACCGGAAGCGCCGATTGAACCTTCCGCTACCGAAAAACTTCTTGCCGAGATTTTAGAAGAATTAAAGGCTAAAAACGCTTAAACGGTAAAAAAGCGGGCTATAAGCCCGTTATCGAAGTTTTTTAAAAAAGAAATCACTTCAAAACCGCTCTAAAAGATAGGGCGGTTTTCGTTTTTTTTTCAAAAAATACGCCAACTCAACCGATGGTTTAGTTCTTTTTTATAAAAAAGCGTTGACAAGACTTTTTTAATGGGATAAAATTAAAGCGTGCTTTAAAGGAGGTAGTTTTTATGAAGAACTTTTTTAAACTAACGACAACCGTTATTTGCTTAACGCTTACAACCATATTTTTATTCGGTTGTGCACCAAGCTCTAGCGTAGACGGCGACGGATATTATCCCGGCGGCGCGTACGCGGGCGTAGGGTTTACGGAAGGCGCAACTTCTGACTCGACGACTTCCGCTCCTACGGGAGAAGAAGACGGTACGAGCGGCGAAGCCACGGATAAAGGACAAAACGCTTACGCTGGGCTTATGACCGCGGGTGCGCACGACGATAATTTATATTACCAATTATATTCGTCTTTATTTTTAAAAGGTCAAACCGTTGCCGATAACGGTAAGTTTTTAGTCTACAAAGAAAACGACGATTGGGGTTTAAACACCTTAGATAGAATTAAAGTTACCGTGGAAAACGACGGTGCTAAGGTGTCTAACGCAAACGTAATCTTTTCCGATAATGAAGAAAAAGTCGTATATAGCGCGCAAACTAATTCTGCGGGCGTCGCGTACCTTTTCGGAAACGTCAACGGCGGCAAGATAACCGTTATAAGCGGCGAAGGCGAGAATACCGTTTCGGTTAGCGAAGACGATACCGAAGTTACCGTAACGTTAGATAAAAGCGCGCTGAAATGTAAAAATATTGAAATTATGCTCGTCGTGGACGTTACGGGATCGATGGGTGACGAAATCACTTATTTAAAAAACGAACTTAGCGACGTCGTAAACAGAGTCGTAAATAGTTTCGGCGACGCGAAAGTCAAACTTGCTCTTTTGTTCTATCGCGACGAAGACGACGCGGAAAAATTCGCGTATTCCGACTTTTTGGACGTAACGGATAGTAAAAATTTAACCGTACAGCAAACGTATATAAACAAACAAAAGGCGTCGGGCGGCGGCGATTACCCCGAAGCGGTCGACAAGGCTTTAGAAATTGCCGTTTCTAAACAATGGTCGGATAACGCAACGAAAATTATATTCCACGTTTTGGACGCACCGCCTCACGCAAAAACCGCGGATAAAGAAAGGTATAAAAAAGCGCTGCTTTCCGCTGCCGAAAAAGGTATAAGGATTTGCCCGATTTTAGCAAGCGGCGCCGACGTTACGACGGAATATTTAACCCGTCAAGCCGCGGTTATGACGGGCGGAACTTTCGTGTTCATCACCGATCATTCGGGGATAGGTAATTCTCACTTGGATCCCGAAATCCCAAACGTCGTTATCGAAAAACTTAACGACCTTATGGTAAGATTGATAAAGGGCTATTACGTCGGTGAGTTTGAAGATCCCGTAAGTTACAACGGAAAGACTTACTTCACTATCGACTGTAGCGGAGTTCAAGACGGTTTTATAGTAAGCGGCGCTAAACGCGCTTACGCCGCGGGAGATACCGTTACGATTTATACTTGGATCGTTGAAGTAACGGGGCCTTTCTTCAATCCCGTAACCACTTTATACGTCGACGGCGTAGCCGCTTGCATAGGCGAAATGGTTACTATTACGATAGTTGAAAACGGTATCGAAACGGAAAAAGGATGTCTTAAATTTACTTTCGAAATGCCGAGCAGTAACGTAGTTATATCCTTTGAAACGGTCTGCGACGCATAATACAAAAACAATAAAAATAGGCGATAACCGACCTATAGAGGGATTTTCTTAGCAAAAATGAGGCTTTTATGAAGAAAAAATTAAAAATTTCCGTCGCCGCTTTATGTTTGTTTTCCGTTTTAGTGTTTAGCGGCGGAATTAACTCTTACGCTAATTCCGCGCAAACTAATTGGAGCGGCGTCGACCAAGCGGGGCTCGTGATAAAAGAGGGTGACAGTCCTATCGTCGTCGAAGGTGAAGTTTTAACTTTGGATTTACGAGAATTTCCTAAAAATTATTATGAAAGCGCCGAAGATTTTTTATCGTATACGGGCAAAGTAAGCGCGGAATATACTTTTTATAATCCGTCCGATTACACGGTTACCGCAACGCTGTTATTTCCTTTCGGAAAACTTCCCGACTACGCGAATAGTTACGACGAGCAATCAGACTCTACTATCCCGTACGTCGATACCGAAAAATACGATATTACTTTAGACGGTAAGGCGGCGGATAAAAGAATACGTCACAGTTTAGACGTTTACGGTGCGTTTAATTTATCCGAATCATTGAAAAGGCTTAACGACGAGTATATTTTAGACGATTTTTTTAAACCTAATACCACCGTTACGAAGTACGTTTACGTAGTCGGCGGAGAAAATAAAGAAGGCGTCATCGACGAAAACAAGTATCGTGCGGCGGCTATTGCTTTCGACTACGACGGCGGCGACGGAGGTACCAAAATTTATTTTCCGTCGTTAAGCGGCTTTGACGTTTTAAAAAACGGCGACGCAAGGTTTTCCACACAGGCGAAAAACGGCGACGAAGTAATCGTTTACGCAATAGGTAAGCCTCTTAATAAGCCCTTTGAATTTAAGTGCTACGAAAACAGAAGAGTTGAGCCCGGAAAAGAGATAGACGGGATAGTTTCGCTTACGAAAACTCAAACGCTGAGTTTCGAAGACTTTGCTTTGGAAAATTGGAAGGAGGATTTCGGCGTTTCAGAAATCGATTGGTACAACGCCGTAATTTGCACGTTTACCGATTCAAGTAAAGTTAACCCGAAATATAATTTCGTGGATTCCTATTATGTTGAAAACGCTTTTAAATTTAGAAGCGGGTTTATGCGCTGGTACGAATATCAGATAGTCATGCCGCCTAAAACGCGGCTCAAAAACGTCGTTACGGCGCCGATTTATCCCGATATAAATCTTAATTACAAGCCAAGCGTTTGCAGTTATACTTATCTACTATCCCCAGCGAAAACTTGGAAAAGTTTCGGGAGGTTAGATATAATAATCAACACCCCGTATTACGTTTCCAATTCTTCGATAGACGGTTTTTCGGAAACGCAAAGCGGTTATACAATTTCTTTACCCACTTTACCGGATACGGAACTTACCTTTAATCTGTCGACTTCTAAAAACCCCGTTTTACGGAACGATTATAGAAGAGGTTGCGGCATTTTTTAATCAACTTAATCTAAAAAACAAAAAATTAAAAGCCGCTTTTTCAAGGCTCTAAATAAAAATACGCTCGGGTAAAAAAACTCGGGCGTTTTTCACTTTTAAGCAAATAATCGTCCAAAACAACGGCATACGGGTTAATTTTGGGTTAAAAAGTGACGGAAAGACTTAAAAATTAGCAATACGCAACTAAAAATGTTAAAAAGGGGATAAATGTACTTGAAAAATTCTTATTTTTTTGGTATACTAAAACAGAATAAAAAACCAAATAAATTTAGAAGGCGGTAAACAAATGGAGAACAAAGGAAAACTTACCATCGTTGTAGACAAAAAAACGATAAATATTCCTCTTTCGACGATATTGTACGTTATGATGCAAGGCAATAACGCTCAAATCCACGTGCAGTCGGGAGAGGTCTACGATCCTCGTATAACTCTTGCCGAAATCGAGCCTAAGCTTAACGACAACTTCGTAAAAGTAAAACGCGGTTGCATAGTATCCGTGCTTGCCATACATAATATTACCGATAAGGTAAACTTAATTAACGGCGAAAGATTAGAATACGCTTCAAGACACAGAAAAGACATCGTCGACGCTTTTAGGAACCGTCAAGAAGAAATCATCAAATTTTTTAACGAGTCCGTCGCGCTAAACACGATCGATGATTATCACGAATACTATTCTTTATTCGACGACTTACCTATCGCTTTTTGCGATATCGAAATGATTTTCGACGCGGAGTTTAAAGCGGTCGATTGGATTTTTCGTTATGCAAACGCCGCGCTTTCCAACCTTGAAAAGGTTCCCCTTGAACAACTTATAGGCAATAGGTTCGGAGAGTTATTCCCTCAAATGGACGTTAAGTGGCTAAGGACTTACGAAAGGGCGGCTCTTTTCGGGGAAACCATAAAAATCGTCGATTACAGTCCGGAGATAGACGCTTATCTCGATATAATTTGCTTCCCGACTTTTAACGGACATTGCGGTTGTATACTTTTCGATATTTCCAAAATAAAATCTTACAGAGAGCCTACCGATAGCGAAAGGGCTATGACGGCTTTCTTTATGAGACTTATGCAGCCGGAAAAACATAGATAAAACCTCGAAAGTTTTTATAAAAATTTAAAAAAACGAAAAGATACGTTAAACCGCCGCTAAATCGTTTAACAAACGGCGTAAGGCGTTGTATAATAGGATTACCATAAAGAGAAGACGAGAGGCAAGCTCTAAGACTCTTCAGCAACCTTCCTTGATTTTCGGGAAAGGTGCTAAAGCTTGAACGATGGGATTATTACCGTGAAAAAATTCCGTCGGATTACCCCGTCGGAATTTTTCATTAGTCGGAATTTTTTTTTTACGAGGAGGCAAAAAATAATGTCTTGGATATTATTGGCGCTATTGGGGGCGGTTGCGACTTCACTCACGACGATTTTTGCAAAAATAGGGATTAAAGACGTAAAGTCCAATTTAGCAACGGCGTATAGGACGGGTGTGGTTTTAATATGCTGCGTTATTTTATGCGTTGCATCGGGAAGTGTAAAAAAAGTCGGTTCGATAAACCTCGGTAATTGGATTTTTTTACTTTTGTCGGGGCTTTGTACGGGGCTTTCCTGGCTTTGCTATTATAAGGCGTTAAAGCTTGGAAGCGTAAATCAAGTGGTTCCTATCGACAAATCAAGTTTCGTTTTAACGTCTGTTTTGTTTTTTATATTTTTCTTCGACGATACCACTAACGGCGGCAACGTAGTTACTATAATAGCGTTGTTTTCGTCAGTATTTCTTATGCTTACGGGGACGCTACTTATGATAACCGAAAAAAAGGGCGAAGAAAAATCAAAGAATAAGACTTGGCTCGTATACGCGATATTATCGGCGGTTTTTGCAAGTTTCGTATCTTTTTTCGTGAAAATAGGGCTAAAGGGGATATTTTCCGATTTAGGAACGCTTTTAAGAACCGTAGTCGTGTTTATTTTTGCGGCGGCGGTCGCGGGTGGCAAAGGCGAATACCAAGGCGTAAAAGATATTTCAAAAAAAAGTTGGGTGTTTTTAACTTTATCGGGCGTTTGTACGGGGGTAGCGTGGCTTTCCGAATATTACGCTTTAAATTTTATCGGATCAAATCCCGTTGCGGTAAACTCGATAGGCAAACTTTCCGTTCTTTCGACGATGGCGTTTTCATATTTTATACTTAAAGAAAAGTTTAATAAAAAATCGCTCGTCGGACTTTTTACGTTGACGCTCGGCGTAATCGTGATAATAATTTTTAGTTTGTAACCAAAAAAGAAAAAAAGATAAATCGTTCATTTTTATTCGATAACGGGATTATAGGCGGATTTTTTTAATTATCTAAGAATATCATAACGCTAAATAATCGGTTTTTTAAGACGACGAAACCGATTTTTTTATCTTTTTTATCAAGTGCGGATAAATTTACTTGACAATAGCGTAAAAGAGAAGTATAATAAGAAACAACTGTTACGCAACAAAAAGTTTTTTACGGCGTAAATAAAAGTGAGGAGATAGTATGAGTAAATCTTTAAAAACGATTCAGGTCATTGCAAAGATAGGACGGATACTTTCGTTAATAGTATTCGTCTGTACGATAATAGGTATGGCGGGGGCTATAATCGGAATACTGACTTTAGCGCTCGGCGTCGGCGATATAACGATAGGCGACTTAACTTTAAAAAGCATAATTGAAAACGAAGCGGGTTTGAGTATGGGTACTTTATACACGACGCTTGCGTGTTCCGTTCTATTGTGCGCGGGTGAGGGCGTAATCGCCAAATTTGCCGAAATTTACTTTAAGCGTGAAGAAGCCGCAGGCACGCCTTTCACTTTAGACGGCGCGAAAGAACTTTTCCGTTTGGGAATTATTTCTATTGCTGTTTCCCTTGGAACGTATTTGCTTGCGTGTATTTGTCAAGGAGTAATGCGCGAGTTTCTTAACGACGCGGTTTCGACCGATTTTTCAAGTTCAACGTCCGTAGGGCTTGGCGTTGCAATGATGTTAGTTAGCGTAATTTTAAAGTGCGCTACCGAAACTATCGCGGACAAAAACAACGCTCTTAAAGAGCGTGGAAACGGTTCGGACGCTTCCGGAAAATAATCAAAAAGTCCGCCTATAAGCCCGTTAATAAATAATTATTTAAGGAAATATTACAATACCCGTAAAAAAGCAGTTGATTTATTTCGATTACTGTGATAAAATATATAAAAAATTTTATCGGTGCTTACGTTTTATGTCAAGAAGTTTCATTATACGCCCTCCCAAGTGGATGCGTAATTATTATACCGTCATAACTATTGCGTCTTTTACGTTGAGCGTAATTTTTTTAACGTTATATTTAACCAAAACTTTAAACGTGCGCATAGCCTTGACTTTAGGCGGCGTGTGCGTAATCTTTTTAGTTTTCGGCATTATAGGATTATCGTACTACTTTGGTGAAAAGTTTTACTTTAAAAACGGCGTTTATTATTGTAAGAAAGCCTTTAAAAAAGCGTTTTCGGCGGAATTAAAAGAGATTTCAAAAGTAGATATCACGGAAAAAAGAAGCGCGTTTTCTAGCGCGGAAGTAACTTTTTACGCTAAGGACGGCACGGTTTTGTTTAATTTTTCCGCAGACGGTTGGCTTTTTAAAAAGAATATTTTCTTGGGCAGTTTAGCGGAAAACGGTATAAAAGTTAACGACGACGTTAAGATTCGCTAATTTTTGACAAAAAAACTTTCGATTTACAAAAAACGATTGACAAAAATCATACCCGAGTATATAATATAAATATAATGATTTTCATATTCTTAGGAGTTTGTTATGGCAAAAAAGAAAAAATTAACGGTAAAGTTCGACAACAATTTTATCACCGCAATTTTGTACGTAGTAGTAGGTATTTTGTGCGTTGCGTTTAAGGCACAAATGCTTGAAGTTCTTTTAACTATCATCGGCGCTTTATTTGTAGTTCAAGGCGTTTTGGGTTTATTGAAAAGCGATTGGATTAACGCGGCAATCAACCTCGTCATAGGTATCGTTATCATAGTATTTTCTTGGACGATTACAGACATCGTGCTAATCGTTTTCGGCGCGTTAATCGCCATCAAGGGTATTCAAGAACTTTGTAAAGTTTCCAAAAAGGACGTTATCGGCGTTGCCTCTGCCATACTAACGATCGTAGTCGGCGTTTTGTTAATCATTGCAAAATGGGTTATCGTTGACGGGTTTTTCATCGCTATCGGTATCGTGTTCATCGTAAACGGCGTTGCTCAACTTATCGACAAAAAATAATTAAGAAAAGTAAAGCGGAAGGTTATGTGCTTTCCGCTTTTTTCGTTCAAAAAGCACGGCTTAACGGTTTTTGCAAAAAAACCGTTGAAGTTTTACACTTTTACAGTTGAAATTTTATACTTTTTTAGATTTTTTTATAAAAAAATTGCAAAAAAATCAAACGAAATTCTTTTCTAAAGGATATAATATATATAAAATTAGTACTATAAGAGTTAAAAATCGCATTTTGCAAAACGACCGACGCTTAAAAAACGCTTTAAACGCTTTGAATCGTCGCGTACTTGTGATATAATAAATCGCAGGCTTTTTACTTAACGACGGTATACCCCGAAGGAGATTTTTATGAAAAAAACGTCCAAAATAATATCAGCCTTGTTGTTGGTCGCGCTGACCTTTTTCGCGGTTGCGTGCGAAGGTACGGCGACGGACGACGCAATAAAGGCGGATTTGGTTTACGCCGTTTCGAAAAGCGATATCTCGTCGGGTATTTTAAAGGCGGAAGCCAAAGGGCAAAATAACGGCGCCGCAGTGACTGCGCTCGTTTCGTTAAAATCGGACGAAAAGAATTACGACGCGTATTTTACTATGTTTGAAACTACGGACGGCGGCAAACAAAATAAAGTCGGCGCGGGGTATTTTGCGAGACGAGACGGCGTATACGAAACTAAATTCGATAAAAGCACTAATTTTGCAAGCCTTTCCGCCGATTGGTTTACGCCGATAGCGTCCTCCGATTATAAAACGGAAATCGACAATTTGCTTTCACAACAACGCGCTGCTTTATCGAAAACAGATAAAGTAAAAGATGCGTATTCGTTACTGTCAAAAGTCTTAGACGTTTTATTCGACTTGCCGGAATCCACTCTTTCTAAGGTAAACGAATTCCCTTACGTTCTTTTTAGTCTTTTACAAAACAGAGGAATTTTGCAAACGGGCACCGCAACCGCGGTTTACGACGGCGGATACCGACTAAGCGTTGACGTCGTCGGCGGCGTAAAAAATTCTCTCGAAGATCTGGTAAAAATAGGCGAAATAATCGACGCCACGCCGTCTATTACGTTGGACGATTTATATAACTCGAAAGAATTCCGAGACGCTTTTAAATCCGTTTTGGAAGCGAGCGGCGCAAGGTTTATGGAAGAAACGCTTAACGTTTTGAAGTATAAACTTATAAAGGCAGGCTACCAAGTCGATTTAGACGTCGTAAAGGCAAAACGCGGCGAAAACGCTTTCGAGTATTTGTATAGATTTTTAAATGGAAAGACTCAAGGACTTACGATAGCGTCGCTTAGAGTTTCCGATTTGCTGGATATCCTCGGCGCCGACGAAGATTTTTCTATGAAGAAAGAGTGTCAGGAATTTTCAAACGAGATAATCGACGGTATCAAAAAGTTTAGCGACTCGTTAAAAGTAGTTTATTTTATCGACGGCGATTTAAAATTAACTCGCATTTCAATCGACTTTAACTTAAAGGAAAGCGATTATTCCACTTCTTCCGTCTTAACTTACAAAAACGCGCACTTGAAGGTTAATTACGAGCCTCAAAGCGTTGAAGAATTGTTACGCGTGATCTAATTTTTTTCCACGCAAAAATCGTAATATTTTTACCCTGCTTAATAAATAAAAAAGGCGATAAGTCGGTCTATAAGCCCGTTATCGCCTTTTTTTTAACCGTAAAAATCACTAAATAATTTATATCGAAACAATCAAACGAACGAAAAACCGAGCACTATTTTTATCTTCTTAACTAATAATTTAACCGACGCTTCCGGTTATTTTTTTTGTGCCTTAGGGTTAAAAGTTTTTATTGATAGCAATAATTATATAAAAAGGCGTTGTTTTAAAAAGTATAAAACCGCCGAAAAAATTTTACTAAAATACGAAAAATTTCTTGACAATAATTTTTTAGTCATATATAATAATAGTAATCATTACTATTTATTTTTTTTTCTTCGGAGGATTTTTAATGTATATTAGCAAAGATATTATTTACGTAGGCGTAAACGATAAAAAAGTAGACCTTTTCGAGGGACAATATAAGGTGCCGTCCGGCATGGCGTATAATTCTTACGTTATTTTGGACGAAAAAATCGCCGTTATGGACACGGTAGACGCGGGCTTTACGCACGAGTGGCTTGATAACGTTCAAAAAGCCCTTGCGGGGAGAACGCCCGATTATCTCGTAGTTCAACATATGGAACCCGACCATTCGGCAAACGTTCTTAATTTTAAAAGGGTTTACCCCAAAGCAGTCGTAGTCGCGAGCGACAAAGCGTTTTCGATGATGAAAAATTTCTTCGGTGACGATTTTTCGGATAGTCGCCTTATAGTAAAGGAAGGGGATAGTTTAAACCTCGGCACGCACGTTTTAAATTTCGTCGCCGCTCCCATGGTGCATTGGCCCGAAGTTATCCTGACTTACGACTCCACCGAAAAGGTTTTGTTTTCCGCCGACGCCTTTGGTAAATTCGGCGCTTTGGACGCAACAGAGCCTTGGGAAGACGAAGCCCGTAGATATTATATCGGCATAGTGGGTAAATACGGCGTGCAAGTTCAAAATCTTTTAAAGAAAGCGGCGGCTTTGCAAATAAATACTATTTGTCCCTTACACGGTCCCGTTTTAAAGGAAAACCTTTCGTACTATATAAATCTATATAATATATGGTCGTCGTACGAGGCGGAAACGGACGGCGTTTTGATAGCGTATACTTCCGTCTACGGAAACACTAAAAAGGCGGTGGAACTTCTCGCCGAAAAGTTGACTGCCGTGGGTTCGCCGTCGGTTAAAGTTATCGACCTTGCTCGCACGGATATCTCGGTTGCGACTGCCGAAGCGTTTAAGTACTCTAAACTGGTTTTAGCGACTACGACTTATAACGCCGACGTTTTCCCCTTTATGCGTGAATTTTTAAATCATCTTACCGAACGCAATTATTCAAACAGGACGGTTGCACTTATAGAAAACGGTTCTTGGGCGCCGCTCGCCGCAAAAATTATGCGCGGAGCGTTGGAAAAATGCAAAAATCTTACCTTTACGGAAACGGTCGTCCGCATACTTTCTTCCTTATCCGAAGAAAACGCCGTGCAAATAGATAACTTGGTTAACGAACTTTGCCGCGAATATATAGCGCTTAAAAGTTCGACGGCAGATAAATACGATATGAAGTCTTTGTTTAACCTCGGTTACGGCTTATACGCGGTTACGACTAACGACGGAAGTAAAGACAACGCGCTTATCGTAAATACCGTAATGCAAGTAAATTCTTCGCCGAACAGGGTTGCGGTAGTTATAAATAAACAAAATTATTCTTACCACGTCGTCAAGCAAACGGGTAAGTTAAACGTCAATTGCTTAACCGAAGAAACCCCGTTCAAGGTGTTTGAAAAGTTCGGGTTCGTAAGCGGCAGAAACGTCGATAAACTTGCGGATTTTTCATTTGAAAGAAGCGATAACGGTTTAGCCGTGCTTACGAAATACTCTAACAGTTTTATATCGCTAACCGTTAGCGAATACGTCGATTTATCCACGCACGGAATGTTCGTTTGCAACGTTTCCGAAGCAAGGGTTTTATCCGAAAAACCCACCATGACTTACGCTTTCTATCACGAAAACGTTAAGCCTAAGCCCGAAATCGAGGGAAAAACGGGTTACGTGTGCAAAATTTGCGGATACGTTTACGAGGACGAAAACCTCCCCGACGATTTTATTTGCCCGTTATGCAAGCACGGTGTAAGCGACTTTGAAAAAATCTAATAAAATAAAGAAGCGTTTTATTTCGTTTACCGCCAATAAAAATCTTTTATAAAGCCCGAATCTTCGGGCTTTTTTGCGTTTTGTTTTTCTTGATTGACTGAAAGACGGAATCGCGTTTATTTTTGGAAAGGTGTATAAAACTTTTGTCGCGTTTATACAAGAAACACCTTTATAAAGAAGCTTTTATCGATCAAGACCAATTTGTCAAGCCTAACTATATAGAATGGTAATCAAAAGCCGATGAAACGTGAGAAAATTACTTTTTTATCGGTTTTTTATTTTTTTATAAATTACGGGCGCGTATGGGTTGATTTTCTCGTTTATTAGTGATAAAATTAAGTTACTAATGTAACACAACGGCAGTCGCTTAAAAACGAGAGGTCTATAATGCCACGAAAATTTATGTTTACAAAGCAAGAAATCATAAACGCCGCGCTCGATTTAACGAGAGAAAAGGGTTTTGACGCGGTTACCGCAAGAGCGATGGGGACGAAGCTCGGAACTTCTCATCTTTCTATCACGAAAACGTTAAGCCTAAGCCCGAAATCGAGGGAAAAACGGGTTACGTGTGCAAAATTTGCGGATACGTTTACGAGGACGAAAACCTCCCCGACGATTTTATTTGCCCGTTATGCAAGCACGGTGTAAGCGACTTTGAAAAAATCTAATAAAATAAAGAAGCGTTTTATTTCGTTTACCGCCAATAAAAATCTTTTATAAAGCCCGAATCTTCGGGCTTTTTTGCGTTTTGTTTTTCTTGATTGACTGAAAGACGGAATCGCGTTTATTTTTGGAAAGGTGTATAAAACTTTTGTCGCGTTTATACAAGAAACACCTTTATAAAGAAGCTTTTATCGATCAAGACCAATTTGTCAAGCCTAACTATATAGAATGGTAATCAAAAGCCGATGAAACGTGAGAAAATTACTTTTTTATCGGTTTTTTATTTTTTTATAAATTACGGGCGCGTATGGGTTGATTTTCTCGTTTATTAGTGATAAAATTAAGTTACTAATGTAACACAACGGCAGTCGCTTAAAAACGAGAGGTCTATAATGCCACGAAAATTTATGTTTACAAAGCAAGAAATCATAAACGCCGCGCTCGATTTAACGAGAGAAAAGGGTTTTGACGCGGTTACCGCAAGAGCGATGGGGACGAAGCTCGGAACTTCTCATCGACCGGTGTTTAGTTACTTCGACAATATGGAAGATCTTAAAAACGCGATTATTGACTCGGCGGAAGAAATTTACCAAAATTATTTAAAAGAAGATACGGCGTGCGGCAAATATCCGCCCTACAAAGCAAGCGGCATGGCGTATATCCGCTTTGCAAGGGAAGAAAAAGAACTTTTTAAACTGCTTTTTATGCGCGATAGGACTAGCGAGGACAAAACCAAGCAAACCGCCGAAGTCGAAATGATTGCCGACCTAATTTGCAAGCAAGTCAATATTACGAAAGAGCGCGCTATGACGTTCCATCTTGAAACGTGGACTTACGTGCACGGTATCGCTACGATGATAGCGACTAACTATTACGATTGGAGCGAAGAATTAGCGAGTCAAACTCTCACCGATATATACCAAGGACTAAAATACAAATATGAAAAACGAGATTAAAACGATTATTGCGTTTACGTTGCTTTTCGCCGTATGCGCGGTTGCAATTATTTTCGACTTGAACGATATAACTAGCGACGTTTATCCAACCGACGATACGAAAATTATGCTTTACGGCGAATCTCACGGAGCAAAGGAATATTACGACGTTGAACTAAAACTTTGGAAAGATTGTTACGCCGACGGCTTACGCGATCTTTTCGTAGAACTGCCGTACTACAGTGCCGAATTTTTGAACGTATGGATGAAAGAAACGTCCAACGACCTAATCGATACTTGGTTCGAGGAAATTAGCGGAACGCTTTCGGGAAACCGATTTTTTTACGATTTTCTTTGCGGAATAAAGTCGGCTTGCCCGAGTACGACGTTTTACGGGACGGACGTCGGGCATCAATACGATACCACGGGCGCAAGATATTTAAAATATCTTGAAGATAACGGTCGAAAATCTTCCGAAAACTATAGACTTGCGGAAGAGTGTATCGCGCAAGGTAAAGAGTATTACGAAAGCAACGCTTCTTACGACGGTAAATCGGAACTCAGAGAGGCTTTTATGGTGGCAAACTTTAAAGCCGCCTATCTTCGTCAGGGCAGCGGAAAAGTTATGGGGATATACGGTTCGTACCACACCGATCTTAGCGACGCAGACGTTATGGCGTGGCGTTTAAAAGCCGATTTAGGCGGCGTTATAAGTAGCGTAAAAATTAGTTCCGTGATAATCGGAGAAAAAAATCCTTACGCGTTGGGAATAAGCGTAAGCGGACTCGTGTTTCTTCTTATGCTTTTCGTGCCGAATATCATTTGGGCTTACACCAACAAATCTAAACGACTTGATGAGGCGAAAAAGAAGGAAAGCGTAGTCTTGCTTATTTTTGAAAGGATAGGCGAGATTTTAGTAACCGCGTCGCTTCTTGTGTTTACGTCGCTAAATCCCGCGATAACGAAACTTCCCGACGGCGTGTATTTCAGGTGGGATATAATATTGTGGTTCGTCGCGTTAATTTTGATGATTTTATACGAATGCTATTGGATTAAATACTTCAAAAGCGAGCGCACGACGAGGGATACGTACTCGTCGTTTGCGGGCTTCCCCGTAGCCGGGGCAACGTTGCCGGTGCTTGCGGTATTTATACTCGGGGTATATTCTCGTAACCTCGTGGTGATAACTTCCGCCGTCGTTTTAGGAATAGGGCATATAGGCATACACCTTGTGCATAAACGCGAGGCGGACGCTTATATAAATCGCGAGATACGAATATAAAACTCAATATTTCATACAGTTTAATAAAATCCATTTACAAGGTATATAAAAAATCGCAGGAAGGTTAATTATGAAAATCAATAAAATAGCAGCAATTCTATTTTTCGTCGTGTCTTTATGCTTTTTCGTTTTAGCGATAATAAGTTTCGTTAATAAAGGAGGTTTAGGCGTAGCTTATTCGTGCTTGGGCTCAACGTTTCTTTGTTTAGGCGCCGTTTTCCTAAATAAGGATAAAGAAGGAAAAGATAAAGACGATAAAGATAAATAACCAACGGAATAAAGTCGGGGAAGCGGTACGATAAAAACCCGTCTATAGGTCGATAATCGACCTATAGACGGGTTTTTGGGTGAAAAACCGTGCTAAACGGTTAAAGATTTTTCCTTGTAATCGTTATTTTGCTTTGGCTTTTTTGATTATTTTTTTAATCGCCTCCATATTGGCTTTCGCGGTTTCATAGCCTATGTCGAACATTTCGTTGAAACTCGTTACGGAAGCCGACGAAAACTTGTCAAGCGGGGGATATAGCGTGAAGTCGGAATCTTTCAAGCCATTAAAGCGGCTTCCTTCCGCTATGCCGTTACCGCGATACAATAAGTCTACGTATTTTTTGATATTGTCGTTGGATTCGTAATCGTGAAGCGCTACTGAAACGACTACGTCCGCCCCTAATTTTTTCACGGCGTCCGAGGGGACTGCGTTTATAAACGCGCCGTCTACTAATTTTCTCCCCATACGGTGCACTGGCTTAAATACGGGGGGGATCGCACTCGAGGCGGCAAGGGCTTTATAAAGCGTGCCTGTGCTCATAACGACTTCTTCACCGCTATTTATATCGCAGGCAATAGCGCGGAAAGGCAAAAGAGTATCGCTAAAAGTTTTATCCCCGAAAACGTTTTCTAAAGTGGTTTCCAAGGAATCTTTTTTCAAAGTCATTTTCAACAAATTTATGCGGTCGGTTAAATCGTAGGTTTCCAATATTTTAACCATATCTTCCACCGAATAATTCAAAGCGTACATTGCGCCGACGATGGAACCTATGCTTGTACCTGATACCATATCGAACTTAATATTTTCTTCCTCGAAGGCTTTAAGCGCACCTAAATGAGCCGCGCCTTTAGCACCTCCGCTTCCGAGAGCCAAGCCTAACTTAGGCTTCTTTTTGATAAAAAGACCTTTAATAAAACTTAACAAACCCATATATAAAAACCAACCTTATAAACATTATACTACCGACAAATTATACAAAAAAAGAGCGCTTTTGGCAACTAAATCCGCACGGAATACTAAAATTCATATTTTAGTTTGAAAAAGCATAAAATTAAGCGTTTAACCGAAGTTTTGCGACGTTGAAAAATCGCAAAAAAATGTGGATAACTTGCGTAAGTTATCCACAATCGGAGTTTAAACGATAGAAAATTGTGGATAAATACTGCAAAAAGGAGTAGTCGTGAGTAAATATTTAGCGCTCGTTACCGTTATTATGATTTTATGCGTATCTTCGCTCACTTATTTAGGTTCGTACCCGAAAGTAAACGCTTACGCAAAAGATGACTTCGTCGTGGTCGTAGACGCGGGGCACGGCGGAGTGGATCCCGGGGTAATATCGTCCGTGCACGGGGAAAAAGAATCCGACCTCAATTTATATCTTGCTAAAAACCTTTCCGAACGTTTTTTAGCCGACGGCAACTTCGTCGTTATGACGAGGACTAACGATAACGGCTTATACGGAAGTTTGAAAAAGGGATATAAAAGCAGAGATTTAAAAAGGCGGGTGGAAATTTGCAAAGAATCTAACGCCGACGTTTTTATTTCTATTCATATGAATAAATACTCCGATAAGTCGAGGCGCGGCGCACAAGTTTTTTATTCCGCTAAAAACCAAGATGGTAAAACTATGGCGCGCTATATTCAGGACCAACTAAACGGATTAGACGAAGCGGTTAGAATTTGCACCCCTTTAGCGGGGGATTATTATCTGTTAAATAACTTAGATTGTCCCGCGGTGATAGTCGAGTGCGGTTTTTTATCTAACGCACTCGACGAGGAACTTTTACTTACCGAAAGTTACCGTGAAAAGTTAGCGCACGCTATTTATTACGGCGTAAAAGCATACGCCGTCTCGCGTGAAAATCTTTAATAACCGACCTATAGCCT
>CAZMOD010000008.1:22410-49699 GCA_964567885.1 uncultured Christensenella sp. | reverse complement strand
ATTATATATATTTTAAATCGCTGAAAATCACTGAATAAAAAAACGCAAATTCTTTTCCCCGCGTACAATCGTCCGCGAGGTAAACACAACGAAAACGACTGAAAAACGTGAAAAAACCATATTTTTTAGCAAAGAAACGTGAAAAAATTTGCATATTTTTGCAAGTTTTATTCATTTATTCATTGCGGGGTAAAAACGGTCTTGTTTCGTCTTAATTTTTTTGCTTTATTATAATAAATTGTAAAAATTTTTTTAATTTTGGGACATATTTTTTTCAATAGCGGCTAACGACGCGTTGACATATTAACGAAAATGTTTTAAAATATACTAGTTGCATTTTACGCATTTGAAAAAATCTTTGAAAAACGTAGACCGCGCCAAAGGTTAGGCGCAGCAAAAAATCGTTGATTAAGCAGTAAATAAAAGACGGCTTTCACTTGAACGAACCACAAGCCTCTTCGCCGTAATTTTTAAAAGCGTCAAAGGCGGAAATTTTTAAATTAAAAACGTTGCTCACCAAAAGGGACCGATCCCTTTTTGCGTTTGCCAAACGGCAAACGCAACGGCTTTTTGAGTATTTACCGCCAAAAAAATCAAACGAAAAAGTATCGGACTAATGAGTAAAAGATTGCATAATTAAAAGGTCGTGTTTTTCCGTTTATAAGAGTACGGAAAACTTGAAAACCTTAACGCAAAGTAAAACGAAAAATATAAGCGAAAATTTTTTAAAAGAATTTTCTAATCGGAGTTTATTATGAATTTTAAAAAAATCATGTTCCCGCTGATTTGTCTTTTCGCGGTGATTGCTTGTTCTTGTGCGGGCGATAATCTTTACGATGGAAAGGTAAAGGTGGTTTTTAATCTCGAAGGAGGGACTTACCAAAACTCTCAACGAGCGATAGTACACTACTATTCGGTTGAAGACGGCGGAAGCGGTCGTATTTGCGACCCCGAAACTTTATCGGGTGACGAGATAGTAAGAAACGGATATTCCATCGAAGGCTGGTACGCGGTAAAAACGGGAGAGGGCGCCGACGCTACCTATTCCGATAAATGGGACTTTTCTACCAACGAGATAACCGCGGACGGCGTAACCCTTTATGCAAAGTGGGTAAAAGATATTCGTTACACCTATAACGTTTGCTATCTGAACAAAAACGGCGAAAAGGTCGTTTTAGGCGAATACGCGGTTGACGAGGGCGGCGTTTTCAAGGACAAGTTTAAGTACGCCGAAAAGCGTACGGACGGAGTTTATACCCCCGTCGGTTATTACGATGAGGATGGAGAGCCTTGGGACGAAAACTATGCTCACCCCGGCGGAGGGGAAAGCCTTGCAATAGACGTTTTCGTCGATTACGTCGAAGGTAGATTTACCGTAGTATCCACCGCCGATCAATTGAAAGCGGCGACGAAAGGCAATATCTACTTGACCGCGGATATCGATATGAAAGGCGAGGCTCTTTCCTTCGGCGATTACAAATACAAGTTCTTCGGCAACGGACACGAAGTTAAAAACTTTACGATAAATTACGACCCCGGCAAGGACGGCTTGAAGGAAGATATGGACGCGACCGGTAGCGGAAAATGTTTATACGTAACGCTCTTCGGCGCAGCGACCGACGCGGTTATAGAAAACGTAACGTTCAGTAACGTAAAAGTAAACGTTTCGACGACTTTCAAACAAACTTCCAAAATTTATATTCTTCCCGTCGCGACTAAACTCGGCAAAACTACGATTTCCAACGTTTCTTTCAGCGGAACTTACGAAATAATCAAGTTACCCGACGGCTTCGATAATGAAAACTTAATAATTTCAAACGAGGCTTTTTACGAAAAGGATTCCTCGTCGGTCGTTACGAACGTCACGGTCGACTTAAAAAAAGCCGAATAACGTTTAGCGCTTAAAAAACTTTAAAACGAAAAAAACTTTCAGGAGATAATATAAGATGACACAAAAACTTTCGAAAAAGACTTTAATTATTATCGTCGCGGTCGTTCTCGCGGTAGTCGTAGCGGTTTCGACGATATGTATCGTTAATTGCAACGGCAATAAGGAAGATAATGGTAAAATTTACGACAACGAAAACGATCCTTTGGTATTTTCCAGCCAAGCGGTAGATAAAGTATTCAATCCTTTCTTCTCAACCGCCGCCGCGGACAGTAACGTAGTCGGGCTTACTCAAATTTCCATGATATCCAACGACTCCAAAGGTAATCCCGTTTGGGGCGACGACGAAGCGGTCGTAGTTAAAGATATGGAAACCGTCGAAAAAGGCAAAGCCGACGTCGACAAAACCACGACTTATTACTTCGTTTTGAAAAACAACGTAAAATTTTCCAACGGTACGCCTCTTACGATGAAAGACGTTTTGTTCAACCTTTACGTTTACTTAGATCCCGCTTATACCGGTTCCAGCACGATGTATTCTACCGATATAGTAGGGCTTAAAGAGTATCGCACCCAAGCGAGCACCGAGACCGAACAAGACAGTTTCGGTACGCAATTCCAACACGCCGCAACGGCAAGAATACAAGCGCTTATCGCTGCGTGCAGTGATATTTTAGATAACAACAACGCTGCAACCGCCGATATCGTAAAAGGGGCTTTGCAAAGTTTACAAAACGAAGGTTTAGAGGCAAACGCTCATCTCGTTGAAGATTACGAAAAGACTATAGAACTTTTCAAAAAAGAACTCGAAAGCGATTATTCTAACTCTAAAGACGGTTATATCGACCTTAAGTTCTACGACGATAAGAAAAAAGAATACCCCGGACTTTTAACCACCGACGTAGAAATGTTTTTATACAACGAAGGTTACATTACTTGGAGCAAAAAGGAAGGTAAACTCTTAAGTTCTTTAACCAACGATCCCACCGAGTTAAAAACCTGGACGGAAGAACAGGCTATCAACACCGTTTTCGCCGATAAAATTCCCGACGATTTAGAAGAAGTTTTAACGTATTGGGCGACTAGCGCTTCGTTAAACTCTTACATTTACAACCAAGAAATGGAAAACTACTTCAAGACGGAAGGTTCTTCCAAAATATACAAAAACATTTCGGGTATCAAGTTTGCAAACCGCAAGGACCCCGTAGTCGTTAAAGGAAAAACTTACGCCGCGCCTCAATACGAAGCGGACGGCTCCGTAAAAGACGGATATAACGAAGTTTTGTCCATAACCATCAACGACGTAGACCCGAAGGCTATTTGGAACTTCTCTTTCACTGTCGCGCCTATGTATTATTACTCCGACGAAGAACGCATCAACGCGTTT
Organism: uncultured Christensenella sp.; assembly: GCA_964567885.1. Classification (GTDB taxonomy): domain Bacteria; phylum Bacillota; class Clostridia; order Christensenellales; family Borkfalkiaceae; genus UBA4636. The sequence continues at coordinate 46,424 of CAZMOD010000008.1, read as the reverse complement.
GACTACGAAGAAAACTTCGGCGTCGAATACGCTTCTCAAACCTTTATGGAAAACGCGGTTAAAAACCCCGAAAAATTAAGCGTACCCGTAGGTGCCGGTCCTTACGCGGCAAGTAAAGCGAGCGGCGGCATCACTAACATTGAAGAAGGCGACTTTTACGATAACGGTCTTATCTATTTTGAAAGAAACCCTCATTACGTTATGGGACCCGCTAAAATCAAAAAAGTACGTTATCAAATAGTTTCTTCCGCTCAAATGGAAAACAACTTATACGGCGGATACGTAGATTTTATCGAACCTAACGCCAAAAAGGAAACCATCGATCAATTAAAAGCAAAGAAAAGCGACGGTATCGGTTACAAGAATATACAAACCGCCGGTTACGGTTATATAGGCGTAAACGCGGGTAAAATTCCCGATATAGAAATTCGTCAAGCCATAATGCACGCTATAAATACCAAGCAATGCGTTAACTATTATACGACGACCGCTAAGGAAATATATCGTCCTATGTCGTTATCCAGCTGGGCTTATCCCAAGGGGGCGTCGCCTTATTACACCTTCGTCGGCGCGACCGTTCCTTCATACGAAGTTTTACGCGCCGGTAACCCCGCTTTCTACGACTTCGTATTGGAAAACGGTATAAAAGAAGGCGCTAAGCTTACCGAAGCGCAACAAAAAGACTTTATTAGAAGTTTGGTTGAAAAAGCGGGCTATACGGAAGGTTCGGATGGTATTTACGTAAAAGGTTCGCAAAAACTTAAATACACCTTCACCATCGCCGGTGAAGACAAAGACCACCCCGCTTTCGACGCTATGTGGCAAGCTAAGGAAATTTTGGACGATTGCGGATTTTCGATTACCGTAACCACCGACGCCAACGCGTTAAAGAAACTTTCCGAAGGTTCGCTTACCGTTTGGGCGGCGGCTTGGGGCTCTACTATCGACCCCGATATGTATCAAGTATATCATATCGATTCGACCGCTACTTCCACTTTAAACTGGGGCTATAAACAAATTAAGGCCAACGTCGGCGGTAAGTACGATTACGAATTAGGTTTAGTTAAAGAACTTTCCGACATAATCGAGGAGGCGCGTAAGACTAACGACCAAAAAGAGCGTACGGAATATTACGCAAGGGCTTTGGATATCGTTATGCAACTTGCGGTAGAACTTCCTACTTACCAACGCGACGACTTATTTGCTTATAACGCAAACAAGATAGACGTTTCTACCTTCACGCCCGATAACGAACTTTCTCCGTTCATGGGCTTAACGAGTGATTTATACAACGTTTCGCTTAAAATTGCCTAATAAAATCAACTTAACTTTTCGGACGGCGGAATTTACGATTCCGCCACTCGAAAAGAATTACTGAAAGGTTGAGTTTTCTCTTGAAAAAACGACCGAAAATACGACAAAGCGAATTTCGCTTTTTAAAGGTGCTTACGTAATGCTTAAATACATACTAAAAAGGCTGTTTATATCGATATTCATTCTTTTGGGCGTATCGGTGATTCTTTACACTTTAGTAAGACTCATGCCTAACGACTATATCGATTTAAAGTACGCCGAACAACTTAAAAGCGGTGCGATAACGATAGAACAAGTTCAACAGTTCAAAAACATTTACGGCATCGGCGACGACTCTTTTCAAGGTATCGTTAGCGGTTACTTTAAATGGCTCGGCAATCTTTGTCAGGGCGATTTAGGAAGATCGTTTAAATACGAAAAACCCGTCGCTACCGTAATCGGTCAAAATATGTGGATTTCTTTCGCTATTGCGGTAATCGCTACCATATTACAGTTTGCAATCGCTATACCGTTAGGTATATCGGGCGCTACGCATCAATATTCCGTGCGTGATTATACCGTAACGGTGTTTACGATGATAGGTATAGCGCTACCAACGTACTTTTTCGCGGCGATAGTAATAAAGATTTTCTCGGTAGACTTAGGATTATTGCCGGCAGGCGGTCTTATTTACTCAACTAAGGACTACGCGGACACCTTCGCGGGGGCTATGGAAAAACTCGGCGATATAGGTATTCACTTGATTTTGCCTATCTTCGTAAGCGTTATTCTTTCCATCGGCGGACTTATGCGTTATACGAGGACGAACACCCTCGAAGTTTTAAACTCCGATTACATAAGGACGGCGAGGGCGAAGGGTTTATCCGAAAACAAAGTTATTTACCGCCACGCGTTTAGAAACACTTTGATACCTTTGGCAACTCTTCTTGCCGGCATTTTGCCGTCGTTATTCGGCGGTATGATGATTACCGAAGAAGTGTTTGCGATAGACGGTATCGGGCGTTTGGCGTATCTAGCGTTAAAGGAAGGGGACATACCTTTCGTAATGGGATATAATATGTTCCTTGCCGTTTTAACCGTTATCGGAACTTTATTTTCAGATATTATGTACTCTATAGTCGACCCGAGGGTTAAACTCGGAAAGTAGGTGTGATATGGAAAAAGATAAAGTAAATATTACGCCCGACGAGGCTATTAGCGAGGACGTCAAAGTAGTTTCTACCGGTGCGGAACTCGTTGAGGAACAACAAACTTACAAAGAAATGAGCCCTATACAGTTGGTTTTAAGAAGGTTTTTCCGTTCTAAACTATCGATAGTAGGGCTTGCGATGATAGTATTCCTGTTTATATTTTCCTTCATAGGTCCCTTCGTTTTCAACAGATGGGGTGAAGGAAGCGTCGACAGAACCGAAGTTATAATATCGAGTTCGACCGAGTATACTTTCGTCGACCCCGTTACGGGCGAAAAAGTAACCGTAACCGAAGTCGTTGAAATTATCGACGAAGTAAACAAATACGCTTCCCCGTCGGGATTACATTTTTTAGGAACCGACGAAAAGGGTATGGACGTTTTCACGAGGCTTATGTACGGCGGTAGAATCTCTTTAACGATTGGTTTTATCGTAGTAATTTTGGAAACGGTTATAGGCGTTTTGCTTGGCGGTATCTCGGGATATTTCGGCGGTTGGGTAGATCAACTTATAATGAGAATAGTCGATATATTCAACTGTATACCTACGCTTCCGATACTTCTTATCGCTTCGGCGGTTATAGATTCGTGGCAAGTAGAAGCCGACCAACGTATTTACATATTGATGATTATAATCACCATTTTCGGTTGGAGCGGTACGGCAAGATTAGTCCGCGGACAAATATTGTCGTTAAGAGAACAAGAATACATTACAGCGACCGAGGTTATGGGGCTGCCCACTTGGCGTAAAATTTTCAAGCATTTAATACCTAACGTAATGCCGCAACTCATAGTTTCCATGACTTTAGGTTTAGGCAGCGTAATTTTGTACGAATCCACTTTAAGTTACTTAGGTTTGGGCGTTCAACTTCCTAAGGCGGCGTGGGGAACCATGATTGCGGGCGCAAACGATCCGACGGTACTTAATTATCACTTAAATATGTGGCTTCCCGCGGGTATTTTGATAGTTATAGCGGTATTAGGCTTTAACTTCGTAGGCGACGGACTTCGCGACGCGATGGACCCGAAGGCTAAAAAGTAACGGAGGTAGATTTTATGGAAAACAATAAAAAATCCGCTTACGCAACCGTCAAGGAAAGCCGCGCGATATTAAAACACAATTTAAAACAAATGAAGTATTACGAAGCGTTAAAGCGTAAGCCAAAGGCTGAAAGCGAATACACTTCGGTAATGAAAGATTCTAACAATATAATGGAAATCGAAGGACTTAAAACTTGCTTTTTTACCGATAACGGTACGGTTATGGCGGTAAACGGCGTTTCCTTCAACGTTCCTAAAAACAAGATAGTCGGCGTAGTAGGCGAGTCCGGTTGCGGAAAAAGCGTTACTTCTTTATCCGTAATGCAATTGGTACAAGCGCCGCAAGGTCAGGTTATAGACGGTGAAATCCGCTTTAACGGCGGCGACGTTTTAGGTTTGAACGAAAACGGCGAAAGGCGCGCTTACGATATAGCAAAAATGCCTACGCAAGAAATGTATAAGATTCGCGGAAAAGATATTACGATGATTTTCCAAGAACCAATGACGAGTTTAAACCCAGTTTTTACCATCGGCTATCAACTTGACGAGGTTTCGTTTATCCACGATCCCGAAACCGATAAAGAAAAGGCTAAAAAAAGGAGTATAGAACTTCTCGAAAAAGTAGGCATTTCTATGCCCGAACACGTTTATAACAGTTACCCGCACGAATTATCCGGCGGTATGCGCCAAAGGGTTATGATAGCGATGGCTTTAGTAGGCAATCCCAAACTTATAATCGCGGACGAGCCGACCACCGCGTTAGACGTAACCATCCAAGCGCAAATTTTGGAACTTTTAAGGGACTTACAAAGAAAAGAAGGCTGCTCTATAATGCTTATCACCCACGACTTAGGCGTAATTGCCGAAATGGCTGACGAAGTCGTCGTTATGTACGCGGGCAAGGTTATAGAAAAAGGCACCGTCAAAGAAATTTTCCACAATCCTTTGCATCCTTACACCATAGGTTTGCAAAAGAGTAAACCGATGATAAACTCCGACGACGATAAACCTTTATATTCTATACCCGGTAACGTTCCTAACCCCATTAATCTTCCCGATAACTGTTATTTTAAAAACAGATGCAATAAATGCAACGAAAAATGTAACGGACAGTATCCTTGCGAGGTAAAAGTAAGCGATACCCACGTCGTTTCGTGCTGGTTATACGAAGAAAAGGAGGACACCCGTGAATAACTTGGACGATAAATTGAATTTAAGTTCCGAAAATGAAGAACCTTCTTTGAACGTAAACGAGAAAGAAGACTATATTTTAGAAGTTTCACGTCTTAAAAAATACTTCCCGATAGAAACTTCGTTATTAGGAAAGCCTTTAAAGTATTTAAAAGCAGTAGACGACGTATCTTTCAAAGTTAAACGCGGCACCGCTTTGGGTATAGTAGGCGAATCCGGTTGCGGAAAGACTACTTTAGGAAGAACCATTTTAAGACTACACGATATAACGGACGGCGACGTGGTTTTCAACGGGCAAAACCTTGCCTGCGTAAATAAAAAAGAGTTGAGAAGATTAAGAACCCAACTTCAACTTATCTTCCAAGATCCTTATTCTAGTTTGCCTCCTCGTATGACGGTCGGCGACATTATAGGCGAGGCTGTTAAAGTACACGGAATAGTCCCTTCGGATAAAGTTTCCGAACACGTTAGGGACATAATGAAAAAGTGTGGACTTCAACCGCATTGGTACGATAGGTATCCTCACGAATTTTCAGGCGGACAAAGGCAAAGAATTTGTATCGCAAGGGCGCTTGCGGTTAATCCGCAACTGGTTATTTGCGACGAGCCCGTTTCTGCGCTCGACGTATCCATACAAGCGCAAATTATCAATCTTTTAAAAGATTTACAAAACAAAATGGGGCTTACCTATTTGTTTATTTCCCACGACTTATCCGTCGTAAAATATATAACCGACGACGTTTTGGTTATGTATTTAGGAAACGTTATGGAATTAGGAAGCACCAAGGATATATTTGCAGAGCCTTTGCATCCTTATACGCAGGCGTTGTTTTCGGCGGTCCCCGTACCCGATCCCGATTGCAAAATGAACAGAATCATTTTAAAAGGGGATATACCTTCCCCCGCAAATCCGCCCGCGGGTTGCAAGTTCCACACGCGTTGTTCTAAATGTATGGACGTTTGCAAGGAAAAGGCGCCCGAGTACGTAGAGGCTAAAAAGGGACATTTCGTCGCTTGCCACTTATACGCAAATAATAATAACGATTAAAATCTTCGTTTAGAAAACGGAATTTATGAAAGAATATGCACGAAGAGGAAAATAAAGAAAAAAAGAAAGAAAAGCGGGTTTATATCGACGACGGGCATACGATTTACAGTATGGAAAATCTCGTCGGAAAAGAAAACTACGATAAAAAAAATAAGCAAGTCGGCTTAACAAAAAAGGAAAAAAGGGCGGCAATAAAAGCGGCTTTCGAAACTTACGTTCCTATACTTCTCGGCGTGCTTGCGTGTTTTTCTTTCGCAATGGTACTCATCTACCTTTGGTTAAAATAAAGGAGAATCAATTTTAATGAAAGCAAGAATTTTATCCTTAATAATGGTTTTGCTTACGTTTTTTTGCTCGGTCGGGTGTAATTACAAAGCGCCCGACGGTAATAGCGGCGGCGGAAAAACCGACGTTTCCGACGCTACTACGCAAAACCAACTTCAAATATTAAAAAGCGATTTTAAAATTTCGGCGGAGGAAACCGCTTTACGTATAAAATCCGAATATCTTTTGAAAAACGACGGCTATAAAGACGACGACGAAATCGTAGTTACGCTTACGCTTGACGGCGATTCTTTAACCGACTTGTACTTGTCGGATTATTCGGATAAATACCAATCCGTTTCGGAGTTTTTAAGCACTTCCTACGCAAAAAAAGCGGCGGCGGATATAGAAAAAAAGCAAAACGCCTTAATAAAAGAACTTAACGCGAAAGGTCTTATCGAGGAAGTCGATTGCACTTACGACGTTTTATTAAACGGCGTCGCGGTAAAAATCAAATACGGCAATTTAAAGGCTATCGAAAAATTAGCCTCGGTTTCTTCCACGATAGTTTCCGATACCTACAGTCTTCCTAAAACGACTACGGGTACCGACGTTTCTGCTATCGAAAACGCGGTAGACATTTACGATACCGGTATTTTTAAGCCCGTAGGCGTTGATTACACGGGCAAAAAGACTTCGGTTGCGGTATTGGACTCCGGTTTTGACTGCAGTCACTCGGTATTTAATCAAAATATACCTTCGTCAAGCGACGTAAGTTATTCGTCTTCGGATATTTCTAAGATTTTGGAAAGTAACAAACTTAACGCAACCAAAATCACCTCCGGACTCGATTTAGGCGACGTATATTACAGTAGAAAAATTCCTTTCGTTTACGATTACGCCGATAAAGACCCCGACGTTTTCCCGTACGACAGCGAACACGGCACCCACGTTGCCGGTATTATAGGCGGTCAGGACGATAGAATTACGGGTATTGCAAAAGACACCCAATTAGTTCTTATGAAGGTTTTCGCCGACCTCGATTCGGGTGCGGATACTCAGGATATTTTAAGCGCGTTAGAGGACGCGGTAGTATTAGGCGTCGATGCAATAAATATGTCGCTCGGTTCTTCTTGCGGTTTTTCAAGGGAAGTAGATAACGACAGATTAAATAAAGTTTACGACGCTATAAACGACGCCGGTATCAGTTTGGTTACCGCGGCAAGTAACGATTACAGTTCTGCGTACGGCGGAGAGGAAGGCAACACCAACAAAGTTACCAACCCCGATTCCGCTACGGTAGGTTCTCCTTCTACCTATCCCGCGGCGTTGTCCGTCGCGTCGATAAGCGGCACCAAAAGTAAATACATGGTCGCTAACGGCGAACAAGTAGTATTCTTCACCGAATCCAACTCTATAAACGGTAAAGAAAACGACTTTTATAAAGAATTAGGAATAGGTCTTTCCGACGGACTAACCGAAAGCAAAACTTACGATTACGTAACAGTCCCCGGCAACGGCTTGAAAGTTAACTATTCTTCGGTTGACGTAAAAGGCAAAATAGCCCTCGTCAGAAGAGGCGACAATACCTTTGAAGAAAAAGCGCAACTTGCAAAAGCCAACGGCGCCGTCGCGTGTATTATATATAATAACGTCGAAGGCGATATCATAATGTCGATGGGTAAAACCGACCATATTCCTACTATTTCCGTGTCTAAGGAAGACGGCGCTAAACTCGCCGCTAAAAAGAGCGGAACTTTAATTCTTAACGCAAACAACCAAGCCGGTCCGTTTATGAGTGATTTCTCTTCTTGGGGGCCGACTTCCGACTTAAAGATTAAGCCTGAAATAACCGCTCACGGCGGAAACATTTTATCCGCGGTACCCGGCGGTAAGTACGACACCCAAAGCGGAACGTCTATGGCTTCACCCAATATGTGCGGCGCCGTAGTTTTGTTACGCCAACACGTCAAGGAAAAATATCCCGAACTCAACGCTAAAGAAGTTACGGTTTTAACCAACCAACTTTTAATGTCAACGGCTACTATAGTTTTGAACTCCGAAGGTAATCCGTATTCGCCGAGGAAACAAGGCGCGGGCCTAGCCAGTTTGAAAGGTGCGGTAAGTACGCCCGCTTATATAACCGTCGACGGTTCTGACAGAACCAAACTCGAACTTGGCGACGACGCTAAGCGTACGGGCGTTTACGTTATGGAATTTAACGTTAAAAACGATTCCGCATCGTCCGTAACTTACGATATTTCAACCGTCGCTATGACGGAAAGCGTTTCGTCTTCGGATAAAGACTTCGTTGCAGAAAAGGCGTATATGCTATCCGGCAGCGACGTCGTAAAGGTATCCGGTGGCACTTTAGACGGTAAGAAAATCACGGTTTCGGCAGGTTCCGTCGCAAAGGTCAAAGTTACCTATACGATGGATAAAAAAGATAAAAACTATATCGACGAATCCTTCCCGTACGGCAGTTTCGTCGAAGGCTTCGTAAAACTTACCGCAAACGGCGAAGACGGCGTTAACTTGAACGTTCCTTTCTTGTCTTTCTACGGCGATTGGACGGAAGCCCCGTTATTCGACAAAACCTATTACGAAGTAGAAAGCGAAGCGCATAACGGCGCTATCGACGAGGAAGACAAACTTAAAGCCGACTACTTTGCGACTACCCCTTACGGTTCTTACTATTATAACTACATAATTCCTTTAGGAACTTATCTTTACGATATAGACGAAAACGCCTACGACGCTATTCCCGCAAGCGAAGATCATATTTCTATGTCCAACGCTTTAGGCACTATAGACGGGCTTTCGTGCGTGTACGCGGGACTTTTGCGTAACGCCAAAAAGGTTTATTATTCGATAACCGACAAAGTAACGGGCGAAATCGTTTGGTCGTACGTAGACTATAACGCCAATAAAGCGCACTACTATAACGGAATACAATTCCCGTATTACGACAATTTGAGATTAAAGAGTTATCCTCTCGGGTTAGTCAATAATCGTCAATACGAGTTCAGTATGAACGCCCTCTTAGATTACGGCGACGGCGGCGTTACTACCAACGTAAGAAACTCTTTCGGCTTCGATTTCTATTTAGACGACGAAGCGCCTATCATTAAAGAGGTAACTTACGAAAAGGAATACGATAAATCTTTGAAAAAAGATCGTTATTACATCAATATGACGGTATACGACAATCATTACGCAATGAGCGTCGCGCCCATCATATTTACGTCGAGTTCCAGCTACACCTTCTTAACCGAAAACCCGATACCCTTATACGGTGAAAGGGGAGAGGACGTAAAAGTTCGTTTCGAAATAACCAACTTTTTACAAGATATAAGTTTCGACGAACTAATAACCAGCGGACTTGCCTTTACGGTAGACGATTACGCGCTAAATTCCAACCTATATATTTGCCAATTACCGGGGACTAAAGGAGAATTTTCCTTTACCTCTAACGGACAAGTAGGTTCACCCGCAAAAATCAATATTACCGCTTACGAAGGCGAAGTAATAGATTTGACGCGTTATCTTGCAACCGCAGACGCTACGGACGAAAACAAAGAATATTTAAAATATCTTCTTTGGGAATCTTCGAATTCCGACGTCGCGTCCGTATCGGAAGGTTTGGTTAAATGCTTGAAAGCGGGCGATACCGTTATCACCGTTACCGAGCAAATGGACCTTAAAAACGCATCTATAATAATTAAGGTGAAGAAGAAAACTTCTTCTTACGAGGGTAAAGACCACGTGGTTACCGATGCCGAAGACGCGACGGTAAAAAGCATAAGGTTTTCTCATTTCGAAACTTTATTCGCTTATTCGAGGGCTGCGCAGTATTCGCAAATAGGTTCCACGGGTGACGTTAAATTTTTATCGGCGATGAACGGTATCAATTTCTATCCCGGTGAAAAGATTAAACTTTACCACGATTTCGATCCTTGGTACGCCGAGGGCAATTACGAACTTTCTTATAATTCGACCAACCCGTCGGTCGCTTCCGTTAACGAAGAAGGCGAGGTAACCGCGTTAAAAGAAGGTTCGACGATAATCCAATTAAAAATAAAAGGTTCTTACCTTATCGCTTCCGTAAACGTAACGGTTAACAACGAATTCATTATTGAAAATCGTCAATTAATCGCTTACAAAGGGCTTGGCGGAGAGGTAGTTATCCCCGACGACGAAGGTATTTTGTATATTTCCGCGTACGCTTTCTGTCTTTACGAAACCGACCAAACGATGGAACTTCCCGACGACGATTACGACGCCAACAAAATCCCTTCGATGAACACCACCATTACCAAAGTAGTTATCCCCGAGGGCGTTGAAGATATTCAAAAATACGCGTTCTATAACTGCGTAGGATTGAAAGAAGTAGTTATTCCCGATTCCGTAAAATATATCCGCGAATATGCTTTTTACAAAACGGCGCTCACTTCTATCGACGTTAAAAACGCTACGGTAATAGGTCATCACTGTTTTGCCGAATGTTCGGAATTAAAATCCATTTCAATGTCCGAAATTTACGCGGTAGGTCCTCGCGCTTTCGAAAACTGCAAAAAGTTGGAATTTGCCGACCTTACTTCGTTAAGAAACACCGGACGAGAAGCCTTCAAGGGTTGCGAAGCGTTAGCAAGCGTCGTTTTAGGCGAGCACACTAAACTTTCTTACGGCACGTTTGCCCAAAGCGGTTTAAAGACGGTGGATATTTACGAAAAAGAAGCGATACCCGCGTACTGTTTCGCACAATGCAAGCAACTTGAAAGGGTAACTTTCCACAACGATTTAGCGACCATCGGCGAAGGCGCGTTTTGCCAAAACCCGAAACTTAAGGAAGTAACTTTAACAAACGTTAGTTATATCGGCGAACAAGCTTTCTACGACTGCGAGGGCTTAGAAACTCTCAATCTTCCCGGTTGCGAAGTAACATTGGGCAATTATTCTTTCTTCGATTGCGCTACTTTAAATACGGTTAATTTTGCTAAAAACACCAAATTAACCAAAATCGAAGGAAGCATTTTCCAAGGAACGGCTCTTTCGACGTTTACCGTTAACGGTGAAAATCCTTACTATTCGGTATCTACGGACGGAACGTTACTTTTAAACGACGACGGTAACGAAATTATCTTTGCTGCGGTTACTTTGACGGGCGATTACGTTGTAGACGATAAGTACGACGTAATAGGCGACGGCGCTTTTGCCGGAACTTTAATTACGAGCTTGACCATTACGAATCCCGCTTTACAAATAGGCGATTACGCTTTTGCGAACGCCGAAAACCTCGTAAGCGTAACCTTCCCGGAAGAAGGCGGCGTAACGGTAGGCGCGCACGCGTTCAGATACGCTTCCTTATTAAGTACGGCAACCAATTTAGACAAGTTAACCGACGTAAAAGATTACGCTTTTGCAAATAGCGGATTGATTTCGGTAACCGTAGGCGCAAACGCTACGTACGGTGAGGGCGCGTTCTTCACGAGTAAACTTAAAGATATTACTATCGGCGAAAACACCGTTTTCGGTTTAGGTAGTTTCCAATACTGCTACGACTTAACGACGGTAAATATCGCGGACGGCGGCAACGTTCACTTTGGAAGAGGCGCTTTCGGCAACTGCACGGCGCTTACCAATATAGATTTAAGTAAAATCGACGGCGTCATCGAAAGAGAAACTTTCTACGGCTGCAAAAACTTAAAGACGGCTAATATGCCTCAAGTAACCGAAATAGGCGCTTACGCGTTTGCCGACTGCGCTCTATTGTCCGGCGTCAATATGCCGAACGTTACGAAAATCGGCGAAGGCGCTTTCGGTAGATACGACGAGAACGGTGCAGCCCCCTCGTTATCCAAGGTAACTTTACCGGCAACTCTTACCGAGTTAGGCGACGGAGTTTTCGTTTATTGCTTGGACTTAACCGAAGTAATAATTAACGCCGAATTAGACGCGATTCCCGACTATTCCTTTGCTTTCTGCTCTAATTTAGAAAAAGTAGTATTGCCCGAAACCGTTAAAAGCATAGGCGAATACGCTTTCGCCACTTGCGAAGCGTTGACTTCTATAAACCTCGGTTCTGTCGAATATTTTAAAGATTACGCTTTCGCGAGAAGTACGTATTTAACTAACGTTGATTTGTCTTCCGCAAAAGAAATCGATTACTACGCTTTCGGCGCTACCGCGATAAGCGGAAATATTACCGCAAACAATTTAACGAGCGTCGGCGAATACGCTTTCCAAAACGCTTATATTAAGTCGTTTACAGCCCCCAAACTTGCGGTTATTAAAGAAGGCGCGTTTTACGGCAATAATATGGAAGAATTCGTAGTGTCTTCCGACCTTTCAAAGATAGAGCCCATGGCTTTCGTAGATTGCTACGAACTCAAAACTTTCAAATTCCAAGGCGACGACGGACTTAAAGACGACGGAGTTATCAACGACTACGCAAAACTCGTTAAAGGTTCGTTATACGTTAAGACGGAAAACGGCGCTTGGCTTTTAACTTCGATACCGTCTGCGTTAGACGTCGAAACTTTCACCGTTGCCGACGGCACGACGAGGATAGAGGTTTACGCCGCAAACGAAAATAAAAACTTTACCAAGGTAATTTTACCCGACGGTTTGAAACTTATCGGAAACTACGCTTTCTACGGTTGCGACAACTTAAAGACGGTGGAATTCCGTTCGGTCGTCGCCCCCGCGTTAGAGGACGCTTACAGTCGTGATTTAGTGCTTTCGGACACCGCTCCCGGGTATAACAAATTACATCCTTACGTAGATTTGTTCGGTTTAGAACTGTATTATTGCAACTTTATAGATTTCTTGGGCAAAAAAGAGCCTATATCTATGATAGTTCCCGCAAACGCCGATATTAAAGGATACGATTCGGTGGTTTACGAAGTTTACTTCGGCAAACTATCCGAAGCCGAGGTAAGCGATTACGTCGCGATGGAAACCAACCTTTCGCGCTTTATCGAATACGCCGGCAAGATTGCAAAAATCGAAAACGTTACTTTATCGCACGAAACGTTGATAAATAACGCTTTGACCGCTTACAACGCCATTACGCAAGACGCGACCGCTTACGGCGTACAAAAAGCCGATTGGGATAATATGGTCGAAAAGGTTACGGCGGCTAAAAAAGAATTGGTTGCCATAAAACTTTCCAAAGCGACTGTAGAAGTAAGAAACGTACAAGCGGTTATCGACGCGTTAAACGATACGTTTAGCGTAAGCGATATTCCCGCGCTTTCAGAGGCTGCGGAAAAGATCAATTCCTTAACCCCCGAAGACAAGGCGATATTAGACTTGACCGCTTACAACCGCTTGATTGCCGAATACAACGCTTATTTAGCAAGCGTTGAAGCCGAAGTTCAACCTATTATAAGCGCGACTTCTTCGGTAACTTACGGCGGAAAGATAGCGGCGGCTGCAGCGGTACTCGGCGCGTTAGCCGCGATCGTTGCGATTTTGAAAAAAAGATTTATTTAACGAGGCGGTGAGTATATTATGAAAAACAAAAAGACTTTAATAATAATTATCGTCGGCGTTATCGTTTTATTGGCGGCGGTTGCCATCGTTTTCTTGACGGTTTTCGGCGGAACTTTTAACAAAATAAACGACGCTTTAAAAAACAGTCGTAAAGACTTTACTTCGTTAACTTCCTCGTTTACCATAACCGACGGAGAGCAAGTCGTTTACGGATACGCGGAAAACGTAGAGATAACCGACGACGGCGCGCAAATAAAGAAAACTACTTCCAAGTTAAACGCTTCCTTTACGTTGTCCACGACAGAAGATTTTACCATAGTTGAAAATCCTGACGTAAATTCCTTTATAAACTTTGATTTTAATAAGGATTACTTTACGGAATCAAAACTTAAAAACGGCGAATTTACCGCTACGTTAAAAAGCGATAAAATAGCAAACTTTTTAAACTCCGATACGGCTATTAAGACGGACGGTAAAGACGCCTCGGTAAACGTAATTATCAAGGACGGCAAAATAGTTTCCGCGATTATGGTTTTCACTACGGAAACGGGCAAAAACGTAAACTTTACTTTAACTTGTGAATATCAAGGAGCATAAAAAATGAAAAAATCCTTTTTAAAATCGGTAAGCGTCTTGCTTGCGTTCGTAACGGCGTTATCGTTTTGTTTGACCGTGGTAGGTTGCAAGAAGGAAAAACTTGCAACCCCCGCGGGGGTAACCGCTTCCGACGACGGACTTATTAGTTGGACGGCGGTTAAAAACGCGGACGGCTACGTCGTCAAGATTAACGGCGAAGAATACTCTACCGATACTACTTCTTATCAAGTTCAATCGGTCGTCAACGATTTTACTTACAGTGTAAAAGCGACGGCTGAAAAGCACGAAGATTCCGACTACACCGAAACGTATACGTTTAAAGGCAAAGGAACGCCTATCGTAGTCCCCACCGTATCTGTTGCTATAAACGCGCCGGAGCAAGTTTATAGCGGCGCAAGCGTTAAACTGAAAGCAAACGTCAGCGGAACGGTAGACGCTTCGGTTACTTGGACTATTTTGGAAGGTTCCGAATACGCGACTATAGACGCCAAAGGAAATTTAACGGCTAACGACGTTAGCGGCGACAAGATTATCAAAGTTGAGGCAAGAAGCAAGGTGGACGATACCGCTTACGCCGAAAAGGTTTTAACTATCGTTGCTAAACCTACGCTTACTCAAGATATGTTGGACGCTTTAAACGACGATTACCTTTCGTTTAGCGGTTACGTAAGCATCGACCTTTATAGGGACGGTTCTTTAGGATCGGATAAACTTGAAGGAACTTACACGAGCGTTATAAAAACGGCGATGAACGGTACTTATTGGTACTCGGAATACGAAAACGGCACTACCGGTCGTACGATGCCTTTATATTATAAAAAGGATAACGACAAAGCCTGCCAAGTCGGCGTAAGTTATATGAACGAAGAAGAATACTTCCCCATGACCGACGAATACGGCAAGGAAGTTTCTTGGGAAGACGCCGGTTTATACAACGGTCTTAAAAATTTACACGTAAGCGATTTTACTTTCGATACCGAAACTTGGCGTTACGTTTACAACGGAAACGACAAAGAATACGCACAAAAAATAGTCGCTTCGGCAAACCCCTACGACTTTTCCGCTAACGATTTTGCTCTTATAATAGACGAAGGCGATATCGTCGGAATATATTCTAAGAGTAATTACGACTACACTATCCAAACGGGCTATAAAGCCATACAACACTTATACGTAGTGTTAACGATAGGCGAAGATTTAGTTACCGTACCGAGTATTACCAAGTACGGTCACGATAAAGATTGGCATCCTCAGTTGCAAGAGGCGATCGACAATATGCGCGCCTTAGAGAATTATACCGTAGACTTCTTTAACATAAACGCGACGGCGGGTTCTGGGTACTCTCAAGCAGGGTTTACCGAAACCATCACCGAAGACCTTGTTTTGTATAAACCTTTCAACGCTATAACCAATACTTCGGGCGAAGAAGTCCGTACGTATACGGAAGGCGGAGAGTACGGTTATAAAACCGTAAGGGACGGCTTGTACAATTCCTTCGGTTACGACGCAAGTAAAGAGTCTTATTACGCAAGCCGCGCTTACAGCGGCGCGATAAGCGACGTAAAACCCACTTTTGCCTTCGCGGCGGAAATATTTACGACGCCTATGCCTGAACAAGACGGTTCGATTACCTATTACGTTGCCGACGAAATGGCCTCGGTTGCGTCCACCTTCTTCTACGGTGTGGGTAACGATATCAACCTTTACGGGTTATTCGCAACGCGCGGATACGTTTCGGCAACTTCTTCCTTTACTCCGTACGTTACCATCAAAGACGGATACGTTACCGACGCTTGCTTCTATTACAATATCGGCAATCTTTTATACGGCGTGGTCGAACTTACTTATAGCGACTTCGACACCGCTTCAATCCCCGACGCCGAAGTTTTCGAATTCGACACGCGGGAAATTCCTACTTCTTGGTCGCAATTAGATTTAATAATCAGCGGTGAAACGGAAGAGGACGCCGACGTTACCGTCAACGCGTTGACTTATTTTACCGACGTAATGTTTAAAGGAATAGATAACGTAGAAGAAAACTTACCTTTCTTCGGAAGCGTTTTAGGCGACTGTTTCGGCTTCGGTTTGAATAGTTTGTATCTACCGCAAGGCGAATCTGTTACGGTAATGGCAATGTGTTTATACTACGACGTGCCTTTAGATAACGACTACACCATCACTACTTCTATGGAAAAAGTAAAAGACTTTTTGAGAGAGCAAGGCTTTACTCAAAGAGGCAGCGTATTCACCAAAGATAAAATAGCGGTCGTCCCAACCGACTCCGACTTAGACTTTTTAATTTACGTTTATCGGGTAAGAGAAACCCAATCAGCGTAAAATCAAGGTAAAACCGCGGGGAATACCCCTCGCGAGAAAAATTTTTAAATTCTATTAAAGGAGAATACAAAAAATGAAAGCTTTATCTTCAATTATGAGGAAATCGCTCACACTGTTACTCGCATTGGCAATTTGCTTCTCGGCGTTTGCGTGCGGTAAAACAAACGGCGGCTCGTCGGATGACGGTATCATCGACGACACCCCCATCGTACCTTCGGTTACCGTAACCGTAGAGGCAAGCAAAGAAACGATTAAAGTCGGTGAAGAAGTTACCTTAACCGTAACGGTTGAAAACGCCACCGACACTTCGTACACCTGGTCGGTAAACGACGCCGGCAAAGATATCGTTCAAATTTCCGATAACGTTTTGACGATAAAAGACGACGTTGAACTTACCATTGACACCTACGTAGTATTAACGGCTACGTCTAATGAAGATACGACCGCAAATGATTCTGTGAACATAAAAGTCATTGCACCCGTCGTAGAAGGCAGAGTAGGTGAACTTACTTCCGATATGATAGCGGCGCTCGGCAACGCTTCCATCACCGTAAGCGGTACTTTGACCGACGTTTACGAAAGCAAAGTTTTCCCCGCGTTAAGCGACGAAACCGTTTACGATATGACGGTTGAAATGGAAGAAGGTAAATGGCACGGCGCTTGGAAGGCTCAAGAAACCGACTCCGTTATCGAAGACAGTTACTTCAAAGGCGAGGAAGACGGCGTTAAAGATTACAACGGCAACGTAGGTCACCCCTTAATGAAAAAGTACATAAACAAGTACAACGAAGTATCCGTTTCCAGGGTAACCGACTATATGTCCGTTCCCGCTATTTGGGAATCCCAACACCTTTGGAACCACCTTGCCAACCTTAACGTAAACGAATTTGAATACGATATCGACAACGATTTGTATATTTACGAAGTAGGTCAAGACGAAACGTCTTTATACCTTATGACTTACCTTGCTATCTCCTTAACCCCGATGTTAGAAGATACTTTGGTACAAATCGCCTTCACGGTAGAGGACGGCGCTATTACGAGTTTGATCGGTAAAACCGAAAGACAATACGTTGGTTTAGACGAACAAACCGGTGAATACGACGCGTACTACGAAACTATTATGGAAGTAACCTTCTCGAATATCGGCGAAACCACCGTTAAGGATCCTACTTCGTACAGTGCTCCCGAACAAGTAGACGTATTAAAAACCGCGTTAGACGGCATCAGAGGCACTAAGAATTACAAATACGAAACCACGGACTTTACCGTATCCGCACCTTCCGGCGATAGCGGCGATTACGAACTTTCCGTTCAATCAAACGACGCAACCACCTTTAAAGTTCCCACCGCAAACACGAATAGAGGCACCGTAGGTACCGAAGGCTTCGTTACCGAAGATAAGATTTTACTTCACGAAACCGGTAAATATTCTTACGGCATGGACGATAATTTATATCATCACACCTGGACGGGTTATAAACAAATTGACGAAAACACCTTCGATTACTTTGAAGCGGTATCCGGCGTTTTAACCGGTAAAAGACAATACAAGGGCAACATCTTCGACGTTATGCCTACCTTCGATTTCTCTGAAAACGTATTTGAATTTGCGGGAAGCACTATCGAAAAAATCGGCAACAAGAGCATAACCCTTTACAAATTCACCCTCCGTGAAAGTTCTATCACGAGGGAAGTCGCTATGGAAATGAATTTAGACGGCAAGGACGCCGATGCAAGCGTAACCAACAAACTTTCTATCGAAGTTGCTAAGATGGGTGACGAATACGTCCTCTACAGAACGATTATTCCTTATAACTTAGTTGCGGGTACTTATATCGGTTACTATTCCACCGTATATAGTTCTTTTGGCACTACCACTATCCCCGAAGAATACTTCGACGGCTACGTTGCAAGAAAGTTACCTACCACTTGGGCTGACACCGTTACTAAGTATTATCAAGAAAACTTCACGGGTAATTCTCACGAAGAAAACACCAAAACAGTAATCGACGCTACTTACGGCACTGCCGGCAAGGATTTACCTTCGCCCACTATGATTTACGATTTATTCGGCGACAGTATGAGCGGTCCTTTCTACGATTGGAAGGACACCGGCGAAGTCGACGCAAGCGGTAACGCAATAAACGTCGGTTGGATAAGCATTAAATTGGCGTTAGACGATTCTTACCTCGACGATAATTCGAGAATAGTAGACTTCGACGCATTAAAGGAAAAAATCGACACTACGATGAAGGCTAACGGTTATACGCCGTCTCTCGCCAACACCGACATATCCGGCGGCGCAAGCGGCAGAGCCGACAGATACCTTTCCTATACTAAGGGCGGTATTATGGTAGTCATTAGTAACAACCACACTAAATGGTTCGATATCGACTTCTATCCTGTGGGAACTTGGTCGTTGAACAGATAATTTTTAAAACCTAAAAATTCGTTTAGTAAAATCTAAACGAAGCGCAAACTTTACTTAAGGATTTGCCCTTTGCGGCAAATCCTTGGGTAGAGGTTATACAAACTAGTCCGACGATTTACCTTTAACGGTAAATTTAAGGAAAAGCCTCGACGATTTATAGTGAAAAATCCAAGAGCGCAAACAAAAAATTTTTTTAATCGTCTTTACTTAATTGATTAGAAAAAGGAGGGGACTCCACAATGAAAAAAACTTTTAAATTAACCTTATTACTTTTATTGGTTACTTTGGCTTTTTCCGCGACCGCTTGCGGCGTAGGAGGAGGCAATTCTTCATCGTCGGGCAGCGGTTCGTCGTCTAGCGTAACGACCGAAACGGTTCTTATCACCGCAACGACCGACGTTATAGAAGTCGAAGATATAAAATTGGAAGAACACGACTTCACCGTATATTTTAATATTACGGTGGACGGCGCAAACATAGAGGTAAAGAAAGAGTACCTTGATTTATCCGCCCTAACGGGTGAGGTCGGTACTTACGTAATTTACTGCAAATATTCCGATAAAATTGCCGACGCGGAGGTCAAAGTATTCAAAAACGAATATGTTTTAGACCTATCGCGGGAAGAAATCGAAGTAAAGTCCTTTGCGGCGCTTGACTACGATTATCTTTCGCTTTTCACCGCTACGGTTAACGGAGAAAAAGCCGCTTTAACTTTAGACGCGGTTACTACCGACCTAAACGGCACCCCCGGCGAATACTCTTACACGGTAAACTTCCACGGTCAGACTAAGACCTTGAGAATAATCGTTACCGACGAGCACGACGTTATCGTCGCCGTATCTTATCCCGTTTACGAGATAGAAGAAAGTTTAATCGAAACTTTCGATTATACTTGCTTATTTACTTTATTCGTCGACGGCAAGGCGGAAAAGGTTACTTTAGACCTTATCGACGCGTCGGCGCTTGAAAACGCTACGGTAGGAACGCAAGCAGACGTAACTTTAACTTATCAAAAAGGCGATACGACGGTTACGAAAACGGCTACCCTAAAAGTAGTTAGCGACGCGCAAACGGTTATAAACGGCAAAACCGTCCAAACCTATCCTAACGCCGCGGCGATAGATTTAACAACGCTATTTACGATAACGAAAGGCGGCGAGGTAATCCCCGTTACTTCGGATATGATCGAAGGAAGCGTAGATTATTCCAAAGCCGGTGAAAACGTTATAACGTTAACTTACGACGGCGTAAGCGCCACCGCTACGGTGGAAGTCGTAGTGGGCGTCGTTATATCTTACTCTACTAGCGACACGGTAATCGTTAAAAAGGGAACGGACAAAAATTCCTACGCCTTTGAAAACGATTTTAACGTGGTTATAAACGGCGTAAAGTTTACGGTAATAGCCGGTTATATCGACGTTACTGCGGTTGACTTTAACACCGTCGGTAACTATACCGCCACTTTAAAAATCCCGTACAACGATAAAACATTCGGACTGTCGGGTGCTAAATTCGATTACTACGAAAAAGAAATCACGTACGCGGTAGTTGAAAACGAATATAAACTTTCGTTAAAAGAAGAAACGGTAACTTTAAATAAAGGCGTTACTTCTTACAATCCTTTCAACAATATCAATCTTTCCGTTAACGGAATAAAGCAATCGCTTACGAATAGAGCCGATTGGGTAGACGTTGTAACTTGTTACGCCGAGACGGAAGGCGAAATAGACTTTACCTCACCCGCGCCTCAAGCGGTTACCATAAAGGTATTCGTTAACGGCGTAGACGCCGCTCCCGTAACGGTAATGTTTACGGTTATTATTCAAACCGACGTTTCGGTTGAGGCGACCAACGCGGTCGTGTTTACCGGCGACACCTTAATGGCAACCGAACTTTTCATCGTAAAAGAAGGGGACGCGGAAGTACCCGTAACCTTCGATATGATAAGCGGCAAGATTGACACCTTCACCGCGGGCGTATATTACGTAACGGCAAACTATAAAGGCGTAACCAAAACCGCCAAAGCGGTCGTTTTGAATAACGCGATGAAAGGCAAGTATTCGACTACGATGTACGCAATCCCGTCCACTAATTCCGACTACGACGAGGAATACGGCGACACCACTCCTACCTACGGCAGAGTCGGCGGTATGAAAATCACCGACGACGGCAAAATGCTTATCAAAAACGTCGAGGCGGAATTAGTCGACGCGGTTGACGAAAACACTTTGATAATAAATTACCGCAACAATCGCCACACTGTATACTACCACGACGGAATCGTCGTTATCGTCCCCGAAAACGCAAGCAAAATGCCGTATTACGAGGAAAAACGCCCCTATATCTACTTTAACGAAGATATTTGGAAGATAGAGCGTAAATTCGTCATAAACAGCAGTTCGTCTTACGTAATGCACGCGACGAGTATCGCACACTCCTTAGACGTTTTCAAGCTTAAAAATTTAAAGACCGAAGAAACTTTAACTTACGCGCTGAAAACACGTTTGGCGTTAAAAACGAGTACCGACACCATGTACGTCGTAACTTGGGACGAAGGTAGTTTCCCCGAAACCTTCAAAGGCGAAACGGGCGAAACCTCTTACTTTATTTTCCAAGGCGAAAGATACGACTTTACGATGGACGATATCCAAAACGCAACCATGCCTAAGTCGCAAGACGGCGGCAACGATTTCGCGGGGATAACTTTCGAGGGCGTTTACGACGGCAAGGAAGCAACCCTCTTTGTAAGTAAATCTTCTTTTGCCTTCACGGTTGACGGCAAAAAGTTAGTAGACGCGTCGTTATACGAAATAAACGCGATGAAAAACGGAGGCTCGAACGCCGCTACTAACGAAATCTTTTTGTACCGCGCGGACAATAGGGATAAAGAGTTTTATTCTTACAAATTCATCGTCGATCCCGAAAACAAAACGTTCACGTACGTCGAACACGATAAACTGCTCGGCTTTTACAAAACCGACACTTCCTACGTTTTCTTAGACGGTTACGGAAGCGGATTTATCAACTTTGACAGTAAGAGTTATTACGAAACGCTTTTCACGTATACCAAGTTAGGCTCGATGTTAACGCTTAATTACAAAGACTTGTCGGTCGACTTTAAATACGGCACGTATTCTAAATTCGTCGTCGACGCTTTCGGTAACGCGCTCACCGCGCACGAAGGCTTAGGTCTTAATATCGGCGACTTTTACGAAAACGCCTTTATCCAGTCGGGTATAATCGTTAAAGTAAACGTCGAAACCATCGGCGCAAACAGCAACACCGTCGCAAAAGCCGAACTTTACCGCGCTATCGAGATAATCGATAAAAACGGCAAAGTATCCGCGGACGCTAAAGGCGTAGGCAAATACGTAAAGACGAATTTCGTCAACTTCGGAAAATCGGGATTTTATCAATTATCGGTTGAAGCCGACTTCTACGACGAAAAAATCACCGCGTATTACGCTATTCAAGTATTAGACGCCGTTTATAAGGATAACGAACTCGTTGCAAGTTACGGCGGCGGCGTAATTTATCCCGAAAACGGTTTGGTTATCGACGAGTACGGTAGAGTAATTTTATCCGTCGGCGATATCCGTTACGACGGCTCCTTAAAAATAGGCAACGACGGAGAGTTTAAGTCGGAACTTTACGGCAAAAACGGCGTCGTAAGTTTGAACGGCAAAGTTATCGCAAACGGTTTAATTCAAATAAGATGCAGCGGTGCGGTAGGCTTCGTCGACTACTACACGACGGGTGATTCCCACTATATAGGCGTAGGCAACGTCGTATTACGCGCGTTCGATATCAAAGGCGAATACACTTACGTTTTAAACAATTCGCTTTCCAACGCGACGGGTGAGGTAGTTTCCGTTCAAGTAATTAACGGTAAAGATATTTTGTCGGTCGGCGCTATCTTAAAAATCACCGCTCAAAACGAAGTTATCTACGCAAAAACGCTTGCGTGGGAAAACGTAAGACAAGGGCTTTTGCTCAGCGACGGATATTTAGCGACCTTTAACGGCGACGGTGAAGTTTTAACCTTAAACGGCTTCGGCGAAGGCACTTACGGCGACGAGGCTATAACCTACGTTATAAACGGCGACAACAAAGTAACCGTCTACTTAAACGACAACCCGACTGCGTATCTTTTGAATTTAGACGACTTAACTTACGAAGATATGAAGATTGCTTTCGACTATACTTTGGTCGTCGGCAAGGTTTATAGTTACACTTATAACTTCTCTTGCGGCGACTACGTATATTCGGCAACCACGACGTTTGCCTTCTTAGAAAACGGCAAGGTAAGAATTACTTCTACGTCCAAAGAACACGACGAAGGCGACGATAGATGCATGGACGACGATTACGCCCCCGCGTTTTGTCCCGCGGGAAGCGTTGACGGCACTTACGGCGTAAAAGGCACGGTCGTTACGGTAAGTGCAAACGGCGTAACTATTACGTTTAACGTAACTAACGCCGTTTACGGCAACGCTATACGATGCCTTACAACGACGGCACCCACCGGTAGCCACGGCTATTTCGGCGCGGGTACTACGTTCCAAAAAGGCGAATAGTATTAAAAAAACGGTTCTATACCGAAAAAAATAGAAAGGGATCCCCTACAAAAATCTCAAATCGGATCCGAATAAAAAAGGAAGGTAACATTATGACACGGAAAAAACTTTTGTTAGTTTTTATTTTCCTTCTAATCGTTTCCTCGTTTGCCGCGTGCGATAGTTCGCATAGACATAATTTCGGCGACGGCGCTATAACTACGGAGCCAACGATGGAAACTGAAGGCGTTTACACAAGATATTGTACTCAATGCGACTTCAAATTAGAAAGAGAAATCCCCGCACTTTCCGACGAGGAAACTTGGACGGTTGTAACCGTCGCTTCCACGCACAAGGTAAAAGGTACTTCTACGTACACCTCCGTTTATGGTGAGGTCGTAGTAGAATTAGACTTAGTACCCCACGTTTTCGGCGACGAATACACGATAGTAACCAAGCCCACGGCGGACACTAAAGGTACCGCAACTCGTGCTTGCGATTGCGGCGAAGTTGACACGGTAGACGTACCCGTATTAACCGATACGA
>CAZMOD010000008.1:0-22310 GCA_964567885.1 uncultured Christensenella sp. | reverse complement strand
CCGTTTGGACGGTTGTAACCGTCGACTCCACTCACAAGGTAAAAGGTACTTCTACTTACACTTCCGTTTACGGCACGGTCGTAGTAGAATTAGACTTAGTACCCCACGTTTTCGGCGATTACACTATAACCGTAGAACCCACGGCGACCGAAAAAGGTACCGCAACCCGCGCTTGCGATTGCGGCGAAGTTGACACGGTAGACGTACCCGTATTAACCGATACGACCGTTTGGACGGCAAACGTTACCACCGAACCCACTTACAACGAAAAAGGCGTAAAAACTTACACCTCCGTTTACGGCACCGTTACGGAAGATATCGCTAAATTAAAAGCGCCTTACGACGGCAAGACTTATTATCCTATTAACTTTGACGCGTCCGACGACGACGTTTATAAGGTTGGCGTTATAAATGCCGACGCCGTTTGGAGCAACGCTTTTATCTCTATCGACGCAAATTCTTGCGGACAAGGCAAGGCTTATCCCTTTATGGGCGCTTTCAAATACCAAGTTGTTAACGCTTTAACGGGCGAAATCAAAATCATCTCTTACGCAGCTAAGACGGAAAAAGTTTGGGTACCCGATGAAGAATCCATGGATCCCGAAGCGGGCTCTTGGGTTGATGAAACGGTTAAGGACGAAGACGGCAACATCGTTTACGACTATACGAAAGTAAAAGATACGTTTACCGCTTGGGTTGACTTTGCAACCGGTCTTATCCTTGCGCCTAGATACGATACTTTCGACGACGTAAACTTATATACTCCTTTTGAAACGGTTGCGTTATCTAAAGGCACTGCAATCGCGTCTTCTTGGAACAATTCCATCGCTATAACTTATACGGTAGACGACGTAGATTACAACGTTTTCGTATATAAAACACGCGCTTACTTCGGCGTATCCTATTTTGCTTTAGACGGCACCGCTATCGAAGCAAACGCTTGTTACGCCGCTAAAAACTTAATCGTTAAAGATTCCGACGGAAAAGTCATCGTTTCGTTTGCAAACAACGGCACCGCGCTTATCCCCGCCGACGGCTTAGAAGGCAACTACGTTTGCGATGAAGACGCTTTATACGTAAGCGGCGTCGGTTTAGCAACCTTAAACGGCGTTTCCGCTACTTACGTAAAAGAAAACGGTTATATCGGTCTTTACGTAAACGGCGAATATTTTGAAGTAACTTTATCCGGCGCTATTTTTATCGCGGATAAGCCTATGGTTACTATTACTTTCGACGCGGACGATAAAGCGACGGTAGAACCTATTACCGTAAACAAAAATATCAAGACCAATCTTCCCAAGCCTACTCACGACGAGTACACCTTCAAAGGTTGGTTAACCGCTGACGGCGAAAGCGTAGACCTCGTTGATTATATTCCTGCCGCAAGCGTAACTTTATACGCAAACTGGAAGGCTAAAGTCGTCATTAACCTTGACGGCGTATTAGACGGCGACGACGACACGATTTTACTTGGCGAAGGCGACGTTATCGGTGACTTTTTACCCGAATACGGCGTTGAAGAATCAGCCGGTAAAGTATTCCGCGGCTGGTATTTAGACGCTGATTTCGAAACCGCACTTCCCGAAGAAGCCGAAGTTACCGAAGACGATAGTGGTTTCACCATTTACGCTAAGTGGGACGATTTACCCGCATACTACGGCATTTATAAGGGTGTTGAAGTTTGGGGGGTTAGTTACGGAAACAGTAGTACCGCTACGCTTACTATCGACGAAAACGGCGTTATTTCCGGTAAATATACGGGTGTGGTAGTTTCTTACGACGAAAAAACCCAAAAAATCACTTGGAAGAAAAAAGCCTCCGACACCGCGACTTACGGGTTATGGCTTAACGCTAAATTGGGCGTCATCGCGACTTATTATGGAGGTAGTCCTACCGAAATTGGAACCGACTATTATATTTTCAGCAAATACAATACAACCGACGGAAAACTTAAAGCTCAATACGGTATACAAGTTGCAAAAACCGCCAGTGCGGCCGTAAGAGGAGTTTACGCTCGTTTGGTAAATATCAAAGGGCCTAACGGCGATACCGAAATCTTCGTATTAAGAGATTATATTTACGACGAATTTACCGCAACCGACGCGGAGGGTAACCCCTTAACCGCGGCAACCGTAAAGGACAGCAAGACCTTAATCGTAAAAGACAAGGACGGAAACATTTTAATTTCCGTAGCATCTAAAGGAACTTCTTTCGCGAATAAGCAAGATACCGTTGATTTAGACGCTTACTTCGGCACTTACGTAAACGGCGACGAAACCGTAACGCTCGACGGCGTAGGCAACATAACTTACGGCGACAAGACCGGTACTTATACCGCCGTTACCGATAAAGACTACGGCTTCGACGTCTATCTTGAAGATAGTACCGAATACTATAGACTTACTTTAAACGGCAAAGCCTTTACGATGGCTAAGCCCATGGCTACACTCCAATTAAAAGGCGGCGATTACGTAGCGGACGATACCAAGACTATAAATATCAACGTACCGTATACGCTTCCTACGTTAACTTGTGATACTCAAGTCTTCAACGGTTGGTTCTACGACGAAGCGTGCACTAACCCTGTCGGCGATAGCTTCGTTATTACCAAGGATACTACCCTTTATCCTTTATGGAAGGTTAAAGTAGTACTCACGGTAGTTTACAACAACGGTGAAGACGTCGGCACCCAAGTTTATTCCTTAGGCGATATTGCGGAAATCAAACTCCCCGTCTACAAAAAACACGCTTTAGTCGGTTGGTATACCACCGCGGACTTTACTGAAGGCACTTTGTGGACTAACGGCAGCGAGATAACCGAAAGCTTAACCGTTTACGCTAAATGGGAAGACGCCCCGATTTACAACTTAGATTACGCTTCTGCAGAAATCGACGGTAACAGTGATAAAGGCGGAGTATCGGGATTCTACGCAAGAAACGCTATCGTTAAAATAGATCCTTATGGAAACGGTACGGGTACTTCTTGGCCGTTTAGCGGTGTGGTAAGCGTTCAAAATTACAACGCTGCAACCGGTTATCTTGAATTAGTAAAAGGAACTGAGGTTCGCTACGGTTATATCGACGCTGCAACCGGTATTATGATACTTAACGATAAAGCCGGACTCACAGTCGCTATGGACGAAATAATCTTTATGAATCCGTTTGAAACCGCGAATAAGAGTGCTTCCTATAGTTCTTCTTATTGGAATTCCGGTAAGTCAAGGGCTATCCAATATACCTATAACGGCACTACCTATTCCGCTTTCGTTTACGATAATAACGTATACTTCGGCGTATCGTTTAAAGACGCTACCGATAACGCTATCGAGGGTAAAGATTGCTATAACGCAAAAGTCCTTTACGTACGTGCGGCGGACGGTACTTTAATCGCTAAGTTTGCTTACGACGGCACTACCTTGCAACTTACGGACGGTTACGAAGGTACTTACGCGGTTACGGAATCCGAAGACGCGTTCGTAATTATCGACGGCGTTAAAACGGTTACTATCGGCGGAGTAGAAGGTACTTACGCTAAGGCGGAAGACGGCGCTTCTTACACCCACGACGCTTACGTAGACGGTTGCTATTACGAATTGACTTTAAATAAAGACGCTTATACCGTCGTCGTTTATAAACCTATGGTTACTATTACTTTCGACGCGGACGGTAAAGCGACTGTTGATTTGGTAACGGTAAATAAAAATATCCAAATAACTCTTCCGACGCCCGAAAACGATGAGTATATATTCCGCGCTTGGTATCTCGATGCCGATTTAACCGAAGTCGTCGATAACGATTATATTCCCACCGAAACTTTAACCTTGTACGCTAAGTGGGACGTAAAAGTTACGCTTACCGTAATTTACGGCAATGGTTTAGATGACGCGGTACTTAACTATGCGGCAAACGATACGGTTGCTCCTAAGGAACCCGCCTTCACCGCCGGCAAAGTATTCGACGGTTGGTATTTAGATGAAACTTACGCTACGTCTTATACCGTAGGGGTTATCACCGCAGACACCGTTATTTACTGCAAGTGGAAAGATTCCGTCGACGCGTACGGTACGTATAAAGGGTTCAATTTATTTGGTGACAGTTATAAAGCGTGGACTACGTATAGTTCGAATTTGCAGGTTGCGGCAGACGGAACCGTCACCGGTACGAAACCCGGTACGTACACCGCTTACGATCCCGAAACCGGCTCCGCCGCTAAGATAGGTGGCAACTTCGTTTACTATAATGCGGACTTAGGTATAATAGCGACTGCATATAGTAGCAACGCTACTTCTTTAGGAACCGATATGTACGTATTCTTTAAAGAGGAAAATCTCCCCAATAAAGTCGAACAATCGCATAAATTACTCGATACTGCTTCCAATAAGTATTGTGTCATTCTTAAAGTTACCAAGGGTGACGACGTTTATTATCTTTTAGTAATGGATGATACCATACTACTAGCAAATTCCGTAACGGCTGACGATGGTAATTTGAATATCGGTAACGTTAGAGGTTATAAGAACGTAGTCGTAACCCTTTCCGACGGAACGGTTAAAACCTTTACGAAGAGTTCTTCTGATTTTTACTTCACCGTTGCGTAAGAGCACATACCTTTGCGAGAGAAGACTTTTTTAGCTAGTTAAATCGAGCCTTCTCGACTCAACTTAGTTATCACACTAGACAAAGTCTTTTCGACTCCGTTTAGTTTCCACACTAAACAAAGTCTTTTCGGCGCAAAGCAAATCAAAAAGCAAACCCCAAACGGAGTTTGCTTTTTTCTTTAGACTGTTTTCGCCGTACTCTCTAAAAAATCCTCACTTGATTGCAACGCTCAGCTTGCAAAAGAAAGGCTCGCCCTTGGGGAATTCCCTTGCTAAGGGAAATGTCAACGGAGTTGACAAAAGGATTGCCGTCCGTGGCTTGGCAAAGCGCCCGCGTAGCGGGTGAGAGGGTGCGGCGTAGCGGCGTAATAACAGGCTTCCCCTTGAGGGGAAGCTCCGCCGTAGGCGGTGATGAGGTGTAGCAGTCGCAAATCGACCGACGAGGTGCAGTCAATATAAATCGGCTGACGAGGGTGGGGCAAAGGCAGTTACAAAATGCGGCAGATGAAGCAGGCAAAGACTATCGAAATAAAATTAGCCGTTAACGAAATCACGAACGGAAGGACGGTAGGTTTATTTTTACACTTGGAATAATAAACCGCGCCGACGTAAAAAACCGTTTCCGAACACCCGTATATAGTCGCCGCGCACCTCGAGACGTACGCGTCCGCACCGTGTTTTTTCATAATATCGGAAAGGATTGCTAAACTTCCGCTTCCCGAAAATGGTTTCAATAAAACTAGCGGAACGAGCGCTTTATCTATCCCGAAAAATTTAAAAAAGTCCGCCGATAGGTCGATTATCGCACTACTCAGTCCGCTTTTTTCAAAAAGTTCGGTCATGATAAAAGTGGCGGCAAGGTACGGAAAAATCGACAAAACTAACGAAAAGGCTTTTTTCGCGCCCTTAACGAAACCGTCGTAAGGCTTTTTCGTTTTTATCGTGCTCGCTAAAAAAACGGCGATTAAAATCACGGGTAAAACGTAGACGCTCATTTTTTATAAAATATCTTAGTCAAAAGTATGCCGCAAGCAGCGGAAACGGCGGTTGATAAAAGAGTGGGCAGTATTATATCTTGCGGGGATAAAGAGCCTAATCCGCTTCTTAAACTTATTACCGACAACGGTAAAAGTTGAATAGACGACGACGCTAAAACGAAAAGTGCGTTTTGTTGGTACCTGTTTCCGCTTTTTTCAAGAAGCCTTTCGGCTTCTATTCCGGCGGAAGTAGCGACACCGCCGATTCCTAAAAGGTTGGCGGATATATTGGCACATAAAAGTTCGCTTACTCTATCGTCGGTTTTTCCGAAGATAAATTGCACGGGTTTTTTTAAAATTTTGGCTATTAATCGACCTATACCGCCACTTTTTATAAGTTCGTATACCCCGAGCCACACCGCGTAAACCAAAAAAAGTCGAACCGATAAACTTGCCGCTTTTTCAGCGCCTTTCGTTAGTGCGGGCAAAATTTCGGCAGGGCTTTTTACCGTCAACAAAAAAAGCGAAGATATAACTATTATTGCAAAAATACCGTTCATAAACCTTCCGCCAAAATAAAATATGACGAGAAGCAACCTATTATGTTTTACTTTTTACCGAAATTGAGTTATAATTATTTAAAAGATTATTCAAAACAGCAAAGAGGCAGACTATGAAAGACACTTTTTATATTACGACGCCCATATATTACCCCAGCGGTAATTGGCATATAGGTACGTGTTACACGACCGTCGTTTGCGACGCGATAGCCCGTTTTTACCGTATGAGGGGAAAACAAGTTTTCTTTTTAACCGGCACCGACGAGCACGGTCAAAAAATAGAGGACAAGGCAAAGGAAAAAGGGGTTACGCCTAAAGAGTTCGTCGACGTTATCGTCGAAGATTTAAAAGGTATTTGGCAAATGCTCGATATATCTTACGACCGCTTTATCCGTACCACCGATAAAGACCACGAAAAGACCGTTCAATACGTTTTCAAAAAATTGTACGATAACGGGGATATTTACAAAGCCGAGTACGAAGGTTGGTATTGCACCCCGTGTGAAAGTTTCTTTACCGAAACGCAGTTAAAGGACGGTAAATGCCCCGACTGCGGTCGTCCCGTTAAAAAGGAAAAGGAAGAAAGTTACTTTTTCCGTCTTTCCAAATACGCCGACAAAATTTTAAAACTTTACGAGGATAATCCGGAGTTTTTGCAACCCAAGTCGCGTATGAACGAGATGATAAACAACTTCATAAAGCCAGGGCTTCAAGACTTGTGCGTGTCGCGGACTACCGTTAAATGGGGGATTCCCGTGGAGTTCGACAAAAACCACACCGTTTACGTTTGGATAGACGCGCTATCTAACTATATTTCCGCCCTTGGCTACAAAAACGGCAACGAGGAATTATTTAATAAGTTTTGGCCGTGTGACCTTCATATGACGGGTAAGGAAATCATAAGGTTCCACGCCATAATTTGGCCGGCTATACTTATGGCGCTCGATTTGCCGTTGCCTACGCGCGTTTACGGGCACGGTTGGCTTTTAATCGGCGGCGATAAACTGTCTAAAAGCAAACAAGACAAGGTTTCCACCGAACTTACCGATCCTAAAGAGATAGTCGCGCGCTACGGCAAAGATTCGTTAAGATACTATTTGTTAAGGGAAATTCCTTTCGGCTCGGACGGGGTTTATTCTAACGAGGCGTTTTTAAACCGCATCAACAGCGATTTAAGCAACGATTTAGGTAACTTAGTGTCGCGTACCACCGCGATGATAGCGCAAAACTTCGACGGCGTTTTGCCAAAGCCCGATAAAAAGGCGGATATCGACGACGAACTTATTTCGATGTGCGAGGCGCTTTTAGGCGTAGTCGAACGCGATATCGAGGAAATTAACGTTCCTAAAGCGTTGCAAGATATCTTTAAAGTGGTAGGAAGGGCTAATAAATACATTGACGAAACCACGCCTTGGGTGTTAGCAAAAGACCCCTCGAAGCGCGATAGGCTTGCTACCGTTTTATATAATTTGTCCGAAGTTATAAGGATTACCTCCACCCTTTTAGCGGCGTTTATTCCGTCGTCCTCGGAAAAGATTTTAAATTGCTACGGTATAGATTTGAACGGTTTAAGTTTGGATACGGTCGAAAAATTCGGCTATCTAAAAGCGGGGACTATGGTTACGAAGTCGCAACCGATTTTCCCGAGGATAGACGTTAAAAAGGAACTTAAAGCCGTTGAAGATATGATGATAGAACGGCACAAAAAAGCACAAAAGTCCGCCGATAAGCCCGTTATCGACAAAAATAAGGAAACGGAAGCACCTTCCGAAATCACTATCGACGACTTTTTCAAGACCGATTTACGCGTTGCAAAAGTCGTTGCGTGCGAGAAGGTTGAAAAGTCGGATAAGCTTTTAAAACTTCAATTATCGTTAGGAAAGGAAACGCGCCAAGTGGTTAGCGGCATCGCTAAATACTATACCCCCGAAGAATTAGTCGGTAAAAAAGTCGTTTTAGTGGCTAACCTTAAACCTGCGAAACTTCGCGGGGTGGAAAGTCAAGGTATGATTTTGTGCGGCGAGTGCGGCGACAACGTTCGTTTAGTCGAGCCTGACCAAAGTTTGCCTGAAGGCAGTAAGATTCGCTAAACGATGCATTATATAGATTCACATTGTCATCTTACCGACAAACGGTACGAGGACGCGTTTAAAATCGTTCAAGCGGCAAAAGAAAAGGGCGTAAAAACATTAGTCGACGTCGGTTGGAACACGGATAGCACGTCTTTGGCGTGCAAAAACGCCGAAAAGTTTACTAACGTTTATTTTACCGCGGGCATTCATCCGTCCGAAAGTTTGCGTTATAACGACTCGTCGCTAAGTTTTATGGAAAGTTTTTTAAAAAACGAGAAGTGCTTGGCGGTCGGGGAGATAGGGCTTGACTATCATTACGACGATACGGACGAAAAAAGCCAAGCGGAACTTTTCGAAAGTCAGATTTATCTTGCGCACCGCTACGGCTTGCCGATAGTCGTGCATTCCCGCGACGCCTCGAAAGACGTTTTGGATATTTTAACTTGCAATAAAAATTACTTACAAAACGGTTTTTTGATGCATTGTTATAGCGAAAGCCGCGAACAAGCGAAGAATTATCTCGATTTAGGCGGATATTTTGCTTTCGGCGGAGTGGTTACTTTTAAAAACGCAAAAAAAGAAGAGATAGTTAAAAGTATACCGTTAGATAGAATTTTAGCCGAAACCGACGCGCCGTATATGACGCCGGAACCTTTTCGGGGGAGAATAAACTATCCCGAATACGTGGTTTTGGTTTACGAAAAACTTGCTAAAATCTACGGGGTAGAAAAAGAATATTTGACCGGAAAAGTTAAGGAAAACTTCGAGGCTTTTTTTAAAAAAGTCCGCCTATAAGCCCGTTATCTTGCATTTTTTCAAAAAAGGAAGAATAAATGGAATTAAAAAAGACTATAAAAAACAACGATTTTCATTTTAATAAACGCTTTGGTCAAAACTTTATCGAAGATAAAAGCATTTTAAATAAAATCGCCGACGCCGCCGATATAGCTAAAGACGATACCGTTTTAGAAATAGGCGTGGGCGCGGGTACGCTTACGCGCGTTTTGTCCGAAAGGGCTAAAAAGGTGGTTGGCTACGAGATAGATAAAAATCTTGCCCCCGTGCTTGCGGAAACTTTATCCGGCGTTGAAAACGCCGAGGTGGTTTTTCGCGATTTCATGCGCGAAAAAGTCGAGGACGTTACCGAAATTTTAGGTACGGACTTTATAGTCGTTGCAAATCTTCCTTATTATATAACTTCCCCGATAACGATGAGGCTTTTAGAAGAATTTCCGTCTTGCAAACGCCTCGTTATAATGGTACAAAAAGAGGTCGCCGAAAGGTTTACCGCCAAAAGCGGAAGCAAAGATTACGGCTCGATAACCGCCGCGATAGACTATTACGGCGACGCGAGTTACGCTTTCACCGTTACGAGGGAGAATTTTTATCCCGCACCCAACGTGGATTCCGCGGTGGTAAGAATCGATAGGCGAAGTAAATATTTCGTAAAATCGGAAAAGGCTTTTAAGGAAACTTTGCGCGTCGCGTTTTTATCCCGTCGTAAAACCTTGGTCAACAACTTTATAAACGCTTTGTCTTTAAAAAGAGAGGCCGCCGAGGATATTTTAAAAACTTTAAATCTCGACATCAATATCCGCGGAGAAGTTTTATCGACCGAACTCTTTTCTAAACTTTCCAATCTTTTAGTTGAACGAAAAATATTGCAATAATCGACCTATAGGAGGACTTTTACGGTAAAAATAGTTACCAAATTAGACGCCGAGGCGCAAAAAAGCCTAAACAAATTTACTTTTAAAAGAACCTTGCCGCTTATATTGCTCGTTTCGGCCCTTATTATTCTTTTCGGGTTAATTAAACTTCCCGACGACTACGGCAGTTACACGGTAGGTATTACTTTAATTGCGTGCGGAGTTTTAGTTTTGCCGTTTTGCCTTCTTATAGTTTTAAGAGGTCAAAAAAACGCCGTAAAACAAATGCCGCTCTTATCCGCCGAACCTATATGTACTTTTACATTCGAAAACGATAAGTTTTATATAGAAGTGGTCAAAGGCGAAACTTACCGCGGCACTACCGAAGCCGTTTACGACTATTTTAACAAAGTTTACGAAACCGAAACACATTATTATTTGTATATTTCTCAAACACAATGCCACGTTTTGCCGAAAAAAGATATAGTCGAAGGAACCGCCGAAGAACTTACGACGTTGCTTTTTAGAAATTTAGGACCGCGCAAATTCGTCCTAAAAAAGGGCAAACGCTAAATTTTTGCGAGATATTACACGAAAAACTTCTTTTTTCATCTCGGTTTTTGCGATTATAAGAAAAATTGAATAAAATTATTTGTCAAATTGCCGAAAAAGAATTGACAATTTCTTTTTCATTTTATATAATGGTTAGGCAAATTGAACGGAAATCGTTTAAATCGACTTACGGAAAGGTGTCTGAGTGGTCGATGGTGCAACATTGGAAATGTTGTGTACGGCAACGTACCGCAGGTTCGAATCCTGTCCTTTCCGCCAAAAAAAACGACAGGCTTCGGCTTGTCGTTTTTTTATTAAATCCGTCCTTATGGACGGAATAAATCCGCCGTCGGCGAAACAAATCCATTTAATAGTTATAAACGAGAGTGACTAAAACTCAATCAAAAGTTCGATGAGAAAGGTAAACGTTTTGTCAAACGAATAAACAAACGAATAAACAAACGAATCCGAACCTTAACGGTGCGGATTTTTTCGTTTTACGCTATCTTCTATATATTAAGGTCGACGATTAACTTATAGTCTTCGTTTTTCGGGTTAGATTTTACGATAAACCGAAATTTTAGTGAATTCGTCTAAATATGCTTTCAAAAAAACCGTTCGTGCAAAGGGTATTGACAAAATTTTAAAAATGAGTTATGCTTATATCGGCAAAGTATGCTCAAACTAAAAGGGGGCTTTTGCCGCGTAAGATTTTAACGCTTTATAGCCGCCGACGTCGTAATAATAGCGATATCGTAAAGGCGCTTAGGAAAAACGACGCCGAGTAACGGAGGGGATTAATATGGACGAAAAAAGACGTTTCGCAGTCGTCGAGGACGACGCAACTTACAGAAAGATTATTACCGAATACCTTAACAAGTTTTGCGAAGAAAAAAAGTGCAAAGCGGAAATAACCGTTTTTGACGACGCCAAAAAGTTTGAAAAAACTTACGACGGCGGATTCGACGCCATTTTTATGGATATAATATTCCCCGAATCAAACGGTATGTCGGTTATTAGGCGGCTTCGTCAAAAAGATAAAAAAGTTCTCGTCGTATTCGTAACGAGTATGGCAAAGTACGCCTTGAAAGGTTACGAGGTCGGTGCTTTCGATTTTATTTTAAAGCCGATAAACTACGTAAATTTTTCAATGAAACTTTCCCGCGTCGTCGGCGCGTTAGAACAGCGTAGAGGCAAGGATTTTTGGATTAACACCAAGCAAGGTCGAATTAAAATCAGCACCGAAGAGTTAAAATACGTCGAAGTTATGAAACACAAAATCATTTACCATTTGGTAAATAAAAACGTGGAAGTCCTCGGCAGTATGAAAGCCGTGTGCGAGGCTTTAAAAGGCGAGCCTTTCGCGCTGTGCAACCGTTGCTATTTGGTTAATTTAAATTTCGTTACGGGCGCAAATTCTCAATGGGTTACTGTAGGAGACGAGGAACTTTCCGTTTCTCACCTTAAAAAAGCCGATTTTATGAACGCTTTAAACAGGTACGTATCGGGGGATTTATAAAATGATTACCAATGCGTTAGTAAACAACGTATTATTTATAATGGAGATGCTATTCGCCGAACTCGTTTACACGATGCACTTAAAAAAGCGCAGGCGTTACCTTTTGAAAATGGCTATATACGTCGTTTCGTCGGTTGCGTGCGCGGTACTGTTTTCGTACGTAACGAAAGACGGATATTTGTATTCTTCGCTAATGTTTTTAACCATATTTTTAGTAACGCTTCCGCTGATGAAGTTATGTTACGACGAAAAATGGATAAACCTTTTGTTTTGCGGTATCGCGGCGTACACGACGCAACACTTAGGTTACACGCTGACGAGTATTTTAAACGCAGTAACGTTCGGCGATACGAGTTTTATTTTGGGCTTATACGGCTCTTCGGTGAACTTGGTTATATGGAACAAGCGCACGGCTTTAAACCTTGCGGTAAGGCTTTTGTGCAATTACGTAACTTATTTCGCGTGCTATTTTATTTTCGGAAGAAAATTCAAAGTGCGTGAAAATTTACAATGCAAAAGCCCGAAACTACTTTTCATCGTAAGCGCGGGGCTAATAGTAGACGTTTTATTAAACGCGCTTTTCGTGTACGAGGCTACCGACAAAACCTTTATCGGAACCGTGATAGTGTCGGCGTACGGCGGGGTTAGTTGTATACTTTTATTGGTGGTGCAGTTCGACTTGGTTTTGGTAAAACAGTTTGAAAAAGAGAAGAAACTCATCGAACTTTTATGGGAAAAGGATAAAGAGCAGTACCATTTTGCAAAAGGCAACGTGGACGCGATAAACAGAAAGTGTCACGACATAAAACACCAAATCAGAAGCATCGGTAGTTACAAAAGCGTTCCTTGTGACGTCGTAAACGAAATAGAAGAAGCAATCGCGATTTACGACACGTTTTTGGAAACGGGCAACGACGTTTTAGACGTTATCTTGCGTGAAAAAAGTTTGCGCTGTCATAACGAAAAGATAGTTTTTTCCTGTATGGCGGACGGAAAACTTTTAAAGTTTATGAAAAACAGCGACGTGTACTCGTTGTTCGGCAACGCTTTAGATAACGCCATAGAGGCTACTTCGAAAATAAAGGAAGAAAACAAACGCGTCATAAATCTTACTTTAAAAGAATCGAACGGCACCATATCTTTAAACGTAAGCAATTCCTTCGTCGGGAATTTATTGTACGACGGCGAAGAAATTAAGACCACCAAAGAAAATAAATACTTGCACGGCTTCGGAATAAAAAGTATGCAAAGTTTGGTTAAGTCTTACGACGGGGATATGTATATTTCGGTAAAAGACGACACGTTTAACTTAAACGTTATGTTTTACGAATAATCAAAAAAAGAGAAAGGCTTCTCGAAAATGCCTTTAAATTAACCGACGGGGGTTAGGGTTTATCCTTAACCCCCTTTAATATGTCGTTAACTTAACCAAATGTGCAGGTGGTATTGACAAGCCGATTTTTTCGTGTTACGATATTGAAGGCGAAAAGATTTTATTTGCTTTTCTTATTTTATAAAACGCTTGCCGCGAAGGCTATAATCGGTTTTTGCCTCGCAAAATTAAAGCGTTTAAAAATAAAGAAAGGTTAAAATACTTTTCGTGAGTAAACAACGGAGGTAAAAATGAAAAAAGGCGAATTGGCGCGTAAACTTCCTTGGGGAGTTTTCGCCGGGTATTTCTTCATCTTGGCGCTATTCGCTACGGTAGGAATCGTCGCGGCTTATTA
This sequence comes from uncultured Christensenella sp., assembly GCA_964567885.1. Taxonomy (GTDB): domain Bacteria; phylum Bacillota; class Clostridia; order Christensenellales; family Borkfalkiaceae; genus UBA4636. Next base: position 8,656 of record CAZMOD010000008.1, on the reverse strand, counting down.
CATATTAGGCGCGATTTCCGGTATGACGTTGGTAGAAACCACCATTTTCGACAATTGGTGGCAAATACTTTTATTCGTCGTAGACGTAGTATGCGTATGCGGATTCGGAGGGTCCTTGGCAATGTTTATATTGAAAAACCAAGGTCGTTTCGACGAGTACGAAGACGAATGCGAAGATTGCTGTGAAAGCACTTTTGAAGAAGCGGTTGCGGAGGTACCCGAAAACTAATGAAGTTACTAAAATTTTTCACTAAACGCTCGGTTTGGAGCGTAGTATTAGGATTTTTCGCTATTTTAACCGCGGTTGCTTATATAGGCGGCTCGGTAGCGATGGACTATCAAGGTTCCATAAACGTAGCGCTTGGAATTATCGACTACGAAATAGTAGGTTCCGACGATAGCGATTCGGAATACTTTAAGTCAAAATACGTTCAAAAGGACGAAAACGGCGAAATTAAGTACGTTACCGACGAGGGCGGATATAAGCACCAAGTCTACGACGACGAGGCTATGCGTGAAAACAGCATCAAAGTCGCTCGTCAAGTAGTTGCGGAAGGCAGTGTTTTATTATGGAATAACGACGCTCTTCCCTTAGCGGAAGGAAGTAAAGTTTCTTTATTCGGTATAGGTACCGTAAAATACGGTTACTTCAGTCTTGGCGCCGGCTTTTTAGGCACCGTCCCCGAAAGGAATTTTTTACAAGAATTAGAAGTTCCCGTTTCAAACGGAGGCGCGGGCTTTGACGTAAACGATAAATTATTTTCCGCTTATCAATCTTTACAATCGTCTTACGGATATTCGAGAACCAACGGCACGGCAACCGTCAACCCCGACTTTAACGGCGAGAACAAATACATTGACGAGCGTTACGCCGAACCTAAGGTTAACGAAGTTCCTTTAAGCGTTTTGGAAAGCACTACGGGCGGCGTAGAAAAGACGGTTACCGGTTACGGCGACGCGGCGATAATGGTTTTAACCAGAAGCTCCTCGGAAGACGGGGATATTTGGATGCCTAACGCCGATCACTTAAATAACGATTACCTCGATTTAGAAAAGAACGAAGCGGAAACTTTACAAAAGTTGTGCGCGTTAAAAGAAAAGGGCGTAATCAAAAAGATAGTGTTAATTCTCGACACCCCGACCGTTATGATGATGGAAAATATCAAGAAGTATTCCGTAGACGCTTGCATTTTTGCTTGCCACGGCGGTATGGAGTCTTTCTCGGGACTCGGCGATATTTTATCCGGTAAAGCAAACCCGTCGGGAAGATTAGTCGACGCTATTGCTTACAATCATAAATCCGCACCCGCGACCGTTAACTTCGGCGACTTTAGATGGACGCAAAACGGAACGGGCTTAAAAACGGATATTAACGCTTACAACAATCAATATCTCGTTTACCAAGAAGGTATTTACGCGGGATACAGATATTACGAAACCCGTTACGCCGACGCGGTTGCAAACCGCGGCAACGCTTCTTCTAACAAAGGCGTTTTGTGCGGAGAGGGTAATTGGAAGTATCAAGACGAACTTTGTTACCCCTTCGGTTACGGTATAGGTTATACTACTTTCGAATACAAAAACTTTAACGTAAGCCACGACAGCGGCGAAAGAGGCGGCACTTACAGAATTTCGGTCGACGTAAAAAACACCGGCACTATCCCCGGTAAGACGCCCGTTGAAATTTATTTGCAAAAGCCTTACACCAATTACGACGTTGAAAACAAAATCGAAAAATCCGCTATAGAACTTTGCGGATTTACCAAAACCGATATAATCCCCGCGGGTGAAACGGTTACCGTTACGGTAGAAGTAAAAGGCGAAGAATTAAAAACTTACGATGCTTACGGCAAAGGCACCTATATTTTAGAAAAAGGCGATTATTACTTTGCGGTAGGAAGCGACTGCCACGACGCTTTAAACAACGTTTTAGCAAGCCAAGGATATAATTCTTCTAACGGCATGGTGGACTCTTTGGGTAACGCTTGCAACGGTAACGCTTCGTTAAGTTACAAAAAGACTATCAATTCTAACGATTACGAAACGTTTTCGACTTCCGCCGAAACGGGCGAAAAGATTGAAAACCAATTATCGAGCGCCGATCTTAACTTGTACGACGGCACTAAAAACGACCAAACGGTAACTTATTTATCGAGAAACGATTGGGACGCTACTTATCCCACTGCTGCGGTAAGCCTAAAGTGCGTTAACGCGACCATGGTTACCGATATGCAATACGGACACGAAGATATAGCGTCCGAAGGAGAAATGCCCGATTTAGGCAAGGTTACCGCTCCTTTGGAAATTTTAAAACTTTTAAATCCCGACGAAACGGACGAAGACGCTTTAAAGATGAAACTTATCAACTTACGCGGCTTGGATTACGACCACGAATATTGGGATTATTTACTCGATCAACTTACCTTCGAGGATATGCAAAAATTAATGTCCCAAGGTTTTAAAAACTTAAACGGTTGTACCAACGTAGCGGCACCTTCCGTTTTCGCTAACGACGGCGCAAACGGCGTTGCTTCAAAAAACGCGGCTAACTTGGTTTATTTTTCCGGTCCCGCAAACACTTTGCTTGCTTGCACTTGGAATATCGATTTAGCCGAAAAAATGGGTGACGTTTACGGACACGAATGTTTACACGCTAACGTTAAACACTTCTACGCGCCCAGCGTAAATATGCACAGAACCCCTTACGGCGGAAGAAACGTAGAGTATTTTTCCGAAGATCCGTTTATGGCGGGGTGCATGGTAGCAGCCCAAGTTAAGGGTATCGAAGCGGTAGGCGTTATGACTTGCGTTAAGCACTTTGCGTTTAACGATCAAGAAATTAACCGTTGCGGCGTAGCGACGTTTATTAACGAGCAAACCGCGCGTGAAATCACCTTAAAGCCTTGGAATATTTGTATTGCCGAAAGTTCACCGAGTTCTTTAATGTCCTCCTTCCCTCGTTTAGGTACCCGTGCGGTTACCGTAAACAAAGGTCTTATGACTAATATTTTAAGAGGCGAATGGGGATTTAGCGGCTTCGTCGAAACAGACTCCGCGTTCGGTCAATATTATATGACGCATTATAAGGCGAGGGCTGAGGGCGTAGTTGCCGGCACCGATTTATGGATGAACGGCGGCGTAACCGACGGTTACGCTTTAGGCACCCCCGCGGATAACAAACTTATGTGGGCGCTTTACGAGGACAACGCAACCGTAGTCCGCGCCATGCGTGAATCTTGCCACCGCTTGTTATATTCGAGGGTGAATTCCGCCGCGATGAACGGAATTAGTTCGTCAAGCGAAATAGTTTACGTAACCCCGTGGTGGGTAAGCGCCGTAAACACCTTACAAATTACTTGCCTTTGCTGCTTAATCGCTTGCGTTTTGGTAATAGTTTTATTGTCGGTATTCAACAAAAAATTGCAAAAGGTATTTGCGCCTTACGAAACGAAACGTCCTAAACGCGTAAGACCTAAGACGGATATAGTATTCTCGACCGATAACCGTTCTAAAGACCAAGATACTTCGTCGGGAACGGGTAAAAACGGTGATAACGGTACTATAGGCGGACTTTTCAACAATAAAAAAGTTTTGATTACGGTGCTTTCGGTAGTTGCGGTAGTGGTAATCGCGTTAGCAATTATATTACCTATCGCGTTAAGCAAAAAGCCCGATCCCACGCCCGAAGAACACGTTTGCGAAAACGTTTGTACGATTTGCGGCGGTTGTAACGACTTAGATTGCACCGACGAAGTATGCGCCAACAAGTGTACGTGTACTACGACCGTTAAAAACGAATACGCCGTTGACGTAAGCGATGAAAAAGTTTTAGTCGAGGGTACGGATAAAAACGTAGACGGCAACTTCGTTGCTCAAAAGGACGCGACTACTCCGTTTACGATAACTTACACCGTAAAATCTCTCGCCGCTTGCGAAATCGATCTTTATATCACTTTGGCTTCGCGCACTGATAGTTACGTTATAACGGCTATGCTTTACGAACTTTCTATAAACGACGTAAAACAATTTAGTTCCGCCGTCAATAACGCGACGACCGACAATCCCGAAACCACCTTTACCGAAGTATATCTTGGTAAATTTGATTTACAAGAAGGCGAAAACGCAATAGTCTTTACCGCTAAACCTTTCGACGACAGTCACCCCGCGTTTAGAGGTGTAAGGATAGAAAGCAATACCGAATTATCCTTCGTTAAGAAGTCTTCTTTCGTAATGTACGCGGCAGACGAAAACGTATTCGTTTCCGCCGATTTGGTTAAGGACGTAGCAAATAACAGGGTAACGGGCGCCGGCAATATCGTTTATAAGATTAAAGCGGAAAGTGCTTGCACCGTAAAATTAAGCATAACCGTTTCAAGCGTGGGACACTTAATTCCCGCGGCGTCTATTAAAGACGTAATTTCTTCGATTTACGTTAACGGCACGCCGGCTACGGGATATCAAGGCATGGTTCCTCAAGGTGCCGATATATACGAAAATTATTATATCGGTGAGTTTGAATTTAAGGAAGGCGTTAACGAAGTATCTTTAACTAAATCGATTCACACCTGGGCAGGTCCGTACTTTAGAGGAATTTCCTTAACGAGTAGCGCAACCTTGTCTTTAGTCAACGCGGGATACGTGTTAAACGCTACGGCGGAAGAAGTATTCGTTGAAGGCGGTTATAAAGATACCGTTAACAATAGAGTTTATCCGACCACCGCAACTTACGATCCTATGACCTTGACTTTCGGCGTAAACGTTGCTGCGGATTGTACGGTAGATTTTAAAGTTGTCGTATCCGGACACGGATTCGATGAAACCGTCAAACTATCTCAAGTCGTTACCGCGTTTGATATAAACGGAACGGCTAAGAGTATAACCGACGTGGATCTTCCTAAGGCGATGGACGTTTATTCGGAATACAGCCTCGGTCGTTTCGATTTGAAAAAAGGTAATAACGTAATTAAGATTACCGTCAAACAATTAGCGTACTTCGGACCTTTCTTTAGAGGTGTAAATATCGATTCTCCGGACGAAAAAATCAACTTCTACAGGGCTATAACCTCGTTAAGCGCTGCAGATTCAAGAGTAGTCCTTTCCGAAAACATTTTAAGACAACCCGAAAACGACAGAGTGTGCGGTGACGGTACTATTACCTATAAATTAAACGCGTCGAAAGCGGTAAAAGTAAAACTTTACGTTTCGGTTTCGTCGTTAGGACAATTCTATACGGAGGCTTTACCGTTAAAGCAAGTTATTTCTTCGGTTTCCGTAAACGGAACGGTTAAAAACGATTACGAAGGGAACGTGCCTACGGGTGAGAATATTTATTCCGATTACTTTATAGGTGAATTCGATTTAATTGCAGGCGATAACGTTATCGTTATAACCCAAAGCGTATACACTTGGGCAGGTCCTTATTTCAGAAGCATAACCGTCATGGAAAACGACGCGGTTACGCTCGTAGACGCCAACGCATAATTAAAATTAAAGCCCTAAGCTCTTGTTAGCGGAAAATCACACCATCAGAGGGGCTAAAAAATAAAAAAGATAGGAGAAGATTATGAAGAAAAATTTAGCAATTTTATTGCTCACTTGTTTGTTCGTTTGTTGTACTTTCGGCTTAATCGCTTGTAACAAAAACGTACATACTCACACAATTGAAAAAGTAGAAGCGAAAGCCGCTACTTGCGAAACCGCCGGCAATATAGAATATTACCGCTGCACCGATTGCGATAAGTTATTCTCGGACGAATCGTATACCGAAACCACTTTAGATGAAACGGTAGTCGCTGCACTCGGGCACGACCTTGAGCATCACGACGCTCAAGCGCCGTCTTGCACGCAAGACGGCTGGGACGCTTACGATACTTGCAAACGCGACGGTTGCGAATATACGACGTATGAAAAGATAGACGCGCTCGGACACGACGAGGAAACCCACGACGGAAAACCCGCAACTTGTACCGAAGACGGTTACGAAGCGTATAAAACTTGCAAACGCAATGGTTGCGATTATACTACTTACCAAAAGATAGACGCGCTTGACCACGATATGCAACCCGTTGCTAAAAAGGATGCAACTTGCACCGAAGCAGGTTACGCCGCATACGAACAATGCAGTCGTTGCAATCATAATACTAAGGGCAACGATATCCCTGCAATCGGACACGCAAACAAAGTTCACCACGAAAAGGTCGACGCAACTTGCACCGAAACGGGTACTATTGAATATTGGTCTTGCTCCGTTTGTAATAAGAATTACAGCGACGAAGAGTGCACTAAAGCGGTTACCGATTTAATCATCAATGCTTTAGGTCACGACTACGCGGAAAGCACTTTTGCCGGTACCGAAACCGAAGACGGTTATAAATACTACGTTTGCGGCGGATGTAACGACGATTATAAAGTTTACACCTATAACGGAATAGACGACAAAGTCGCCGTTTCAACCGATATGACTAAGCAAGTCGCTTCAAATAGAGTCGACGGCAAGGGTACTTTAACTTACAGGGTTCAAGCCGCAAGCGCTCATCGCGTTAAATTATACGTTAACGTTTCTTCTACGGGTTCCATCTTCAATAGCGGCTTAGCGTTAACCACCGTTATAAGTTCGGTTAGACTTAACGGCACCCAAGTAAGCGGATATTCCGGCTTCGTTCCTACCGGTGCCGACGAATACGCCGACTATTTAATCGGTGAAATCGATTTAGTTGCGGGCAAAAACCTTATCGAAATCACGGTAGGTGAATATTCTTGGGCAGGTCCTTTCTTTAGAAGCATTTCTATAGAAACCGCGGAAAGCGTTACTTTAGTAGAACCTTTCGACGGCTACGTAGTAAAAGCAACCGCTAACGAAGTTTTCGTAGTAGGCGCTTATAAAGACACCGCAAACGATAGAATTTATCCCAACACCGGCGCTAACGCAATGGGCGTAACCGTAGGCGTAAAGGCGACTAAGACCGCTGCCGTCGATTTATACGCCACAGTTTCCGGTCACGGATTTGACGAAACCGTTTTGCTTACCAGAGTTATTTCCGCGCTTTCCGTTAACGGAGAGGCCGTAACCGTAGAAGCAACCGCTTTACCTAAGGCAACCGACGTTTATAACAACTATAAAGTTGCAACGATTACTTTAAACGAAGGCGAAAACGTAATATCGCTTACGTCCGAACATCTTGCTTACTTTGGACCTTTCTTCAGGGGACTTATGATTAAAAGTTTGGATAAAGTAGAATTTTATAACGCCGTTCCTACCTTCTCGGGTGCGGACAGCAAAGTTGCCGTTACCGAGGGCATGGTTAAACAACCCGAAGCCGACAGAGTTTGCGGTGAAGGTACTATGACTTATAAAGTTAACGCAAGTAAGGCAGGCACCGCTAAATTGTACGTAACCATTTCGTCTATGGGGACCGTATTCGGCGCTGCTACTAACGTAAACGAAGTAATTACCGCGATAACGGTTAACGGTAACGCCGTTACCGGATATAGCGAAACCATACCCGCTGGCGCGGATTTATATAGTGGCTTGTATATTGCTGAAATTACCCTTCAAGAAGGTGAAAACGTTATAACCGTTACCGATGGTAAATATTCGTGGGCAGGTCCTTACTTTAGAAGTATTTCTTTAATAGGCGACGCGACGTTTAGTTTACTCGACGCCAACGCTTAATAAGTTTAAAGGCAACGGTTAAAAAAGCCTCGTTAAATTTGAAATTTAACGGGCGTCTAACGAAAAATAAAAAACATTTTACCGCCGCGGCGTTTTGCCGCGGCGGATTTTTGTGTTAAAAGCCGTACGTTTCACGTAAAAATGCGGGACAAAAAGAGAAAATGTGCATTTCGTCACAAAAAAGTGCAGTTCGTCACAAAAACGGAGGACAAAATTGTGACGAAATGCAGTAAAATCGTGAAACAATTGCATTTCGTCACAACTTTTGAAAATTGCGAATTAAATTCAAAAAAATACAAAAAAACGCTTGCGAAAGTAAAAAGTATGTGATAAAATTTAAATACTAAAAACACACCTTGGTCTAAGTCTGCCGTAAAATAATATACGACGGGCTTAATTATTACCAAAAGGAGATTTTTTAATGAAAAAGAAACTTATAGCTTTATTGACGGCGATAATCGCCGTATGTGCGTTTACGGGCGTTTTCGTCGGTTGCAGCAAAAAGTGCGAACACGATTGGAAAAACGCTAATATCGTTAAACAAGCGACTTGTACCGAAGTCGGTACTCAATTACAAATTTGTAAGTCGTGCGAAGAGACGCAGGAAGTAGAAATTCCAGCCCTCGGGCATAATAGCGACGGCGTGGTAGCGCACGAAGACGCTATTTGTACCGAAGGCGGCGTAGTCGGCGGAACTTACTGCACGCGTTGCAACGACGGCAAGGCTGCGGCGGAAGCGACTATTGACGCGCTCGGGCATAAAGGCGGCACGGCAACTTGCCAAGCGAAAGCGATTTGCACGACTTGTGGCAACGAATACGGCGATTTAGCCGATCACGACTTTGACGAAACTACTTGGATTCAAGGCGAAACGAGCCATTACCACGCTTGTAAGACTTCCGGTTGTACCGAAGTGAAGGACGAAGCGGCGCACGGCGGCGGAACGGCAACTTGCCAAGCGAAAGCGATTTGCACCGTTTGCGG
>CAZMOD010000007.1:52787-54748 GCA_964567885.1 uncultured Christensenella sp. | reverse complement strand
GTAAAAATTGTAGAAATAGTAAAAATAGCGAAAAAGTAGCAAAACCTTAATAAAAAAAGGAGAATACGATATATGACTAATAATAGAAACAGAAGAGCAACGAGGCGTTCTTTCGGACGTAGAGCGTTAGCTTTCGGCGTTGCAATGTTCGCAATGGTTACCTTAACGGCAGTCGGTTTCGCGGCGTGGTTGATTTCAAGCAACTCTCAAGAAGTCGGTAGTGGCGGAATCGTTACCGAGGACGTTCAAACCGCCGCAATAAAGGTAACTATCACTAATAAAAACGATAGTAAACACTTGTATGACGACACCAAAGCGGAAAAACCTGTTTACGAGATAGTTTTTGCACCTAAAGAAGATACTGCCGCAGGCGATATTTTGCGTTACTCTAAAGGCGATAGCGGCAAGGATAAACCCGAAAATTTGACTTTCTCTGCTAAAGGAGAGATGGAAAACACCGATAAAATCGGCGAACTCAAGTTTTCCGTGCGCGTGCCCGACTCGGTTATTACTGCGGCGGGACTTACTCGTAACACAAGTGGAACTGTAGCCACGTGGAGTTTTGATAATACAAAAGCTTACATAGAATTACCTTCTTACGCAATGGATAAAGACGGTAAGCCTATTCCTAAAATCGTTAACGGGGAGTGGACTGCCGAGGCAATGACTGAACCGGTTATGTTTACAAACGTTTCTCAACTTTCGGGGGATGCTTTAACTAAAACGATAGACGGTGCGACTTTTAAGTTGGAAAACACGACGGCTATAAAAGGAAAGTTTGAGTGTACGAATTTAGGCTTCAAGTGGGGTAAAAGATACGACAACAAAAACCCCGCCTCGCTTGCTAATACAAATAAAACCGATGAAGAATGGGGTTCTTTAATCACCGTAGTCGGTATAGAACGCGATAAGGCTTATACTTCGCAACAACTCTTTTTAGAGCTTCTTAGAATGAACGCTATAATCAACGGCAAGACCTTGGAAGGAATTATTAACGAAGATACCTCGTTATCCTCACAATTGGGCGGTAAGACTATTGATGAATACGTTAAGTCCGTTAACGGAGAAGGCGTTTACGACGCTGCCAACGTAACCGCATATTTGACGAATTTGCAAACGGTTCTTAATACGAAAATTGGTACTAGCAAAGTTGAGTATTCCTTCGTAATCGACGCAATTCTCAACTAATATCAAGTTTTAACCGATATAATTTTTTAACCGATATAATTTTTAACCGATATAAGGTTAACGTTTTAATTTCTTTTCATACGTAATAAAACCCCAAGGCGGGCGAAAATTCCCCGCCTTGGAAAGTTTTTGTTTTTTGTTAAAAACTTTCCTCGTTTAACCGTTTCCCTTGATTGCAAGGTAAAAAGGCGGCTTTAGCGGCGGGGAATTGAAGACGAAAAAATCGTCGTGTAATCTGTAAACCAACTAAAAGTCGGGCTATAAGCCCGTTATCGAGAGTTTTTAGCGTTTAAAACGCAAAAAAACTTCGGTCAATTAAACGCAAACACTTTTTGTAATAAAACACGAAAACTTCGGTCAACAAGCGAAAAGAACCTCAAAAGTTTTCTGCGTTTTAACTTAACCAAAAGGCGGTTTTCCCGCGCTTAACAAAACTAAGAATATCGTGCGGTTTTTCCGCGTTTAATATAACCAAAAGCGATTTTTCGCACTTAATTTAGATTTTTCCGCGGTTTTTCCGCGTTTAATTTTTACGCGCACGCACGCGTACACGCGCGCTTGAAGTTCAAGTTATCCGCGTTCGATTTCGGACGGAGCAAGCCAATCGTCCCTACCGCGTGATTAAAAAACCATTCTTTTGCATCCGATTTCGGCTGCACCTCATCCGCCTCTACGAGGCACCTTCCCCTCGAGGGGAAGGCTTTTGAATAAATAAGCATTGCAATCAAAGACGGGCTTTGTTCGAGGCGGAAGTTGAAATAATTTTGTTCGAG
>CAZMOD010000007.1:36108-52687 GCA_964567885.1 uncultured Christensenella sp. | reverse complement strand
CGGAAGTTGAAGTAAAAAACAGATAAAAAATAAAGGAGAAAGTTAGAAAGTGAATTATTACGGATTAAACGGGCTGCTTACCGCGGCGGTAAACAATTATCGCGGGCTATGCGGATTATCGTTAGCCGAAAAAAATAATTTCGGGTTAAGCGGAGTGCTTGCCACGGGATATAATAATCAAGGGCTTGCTTTTATAGTGGCGGCGATAGCGGTTGCTTGCTTTACCGTAGTTTTTACTATTTTGTTCGTAAGTTATCGTAAATTCGCCGTTGCCGAAATAGATTCGGGCAAGCGTGATATCGAACTTATCGAACTTTACTTCCACGACAGAAAAAAATCGGTGATGAGAGGAAAAAAAATTCTCAAAGCCGTAAAATTCCTTTTATACACTCTTTTGATGGCGTTTATTACCTTATGTTTGGTGTTTACCGCTTTCGTAAGGTTCTCGTCGGAAATTCCTTTCGGCACCAAATCGTTCATGGTCGTTGCGACGGATTCGATGAGTGAAAAATATGAGAAAAACGAATATTTGTTTTCGGAAAATTTAAACGACCAATTCCCGGCAAAGTGCATTATAATCATCGAAAAGGTTAGCGAGTCTGACCTTAAACAATACGATGTCGTTGCCTACAAGCACCCAAGCGGTTCCACTTATATCCATCGTATTCGCCGAATCGAAGTCGACGAAAGCGGTAAAAAAACTTATTACACGCGTGGCGACGTCAATAAGGACGACGACCAAATTGATTCTATTTTTGCCGATCGCGACACCACTTACGACGATATCGTCGGCAAATACACGGGCGTTTATATACCGTACCTCGGTGCTTTCGTTTTGTTTTTGCAGTCGTACGCGGGTATCGTAACGGTGGCGGCGTTGATTTTCTGCCTTATTATGTTCGACAAAAACGTGGGGAATATCTCCGACGCGCAAGAAAAGCGTACCGAATACCTCGTTAAAGCGTTGGATATAAAAGATATTCACGAAGATTCCGAAATCACAGTTGACTTCGTGGAAAAAATTTACCTCGATAAGGTAGGGTACCTCGTCCACCAAGACGGCGCCTTAACAAAATCGGGTTCGCAAGATAGCGCGCTTAGCAGCGAAACTTTACAAGTTAGAGAGCCCTCGACTTCTAACGTAACAGAAGAAACCGACGAAACGGAAAAATTGGAAGAATCGGAGTAATCGGGAACCCACTTATAGGAAAGACGAAAAAATAAAAGATTTATTCTTTCGTGAAACTTTGCTGCCTTTCGAAAGCCGCCAAAAACGGCTGTCCCTTATTGATTAAGGACAAATTTCACAATTTGAAAGGCGGGTTTTGTTGGTGAAAAACCAAATTTTAACTTTAAAAAAATTAAACTTTAACTTATTAGAAATTACGGCAGGAGAAAAATTATGCTGAAAGTAGTTTTTACAAGAAAAAACCTTATTGCAATCGCGCTTGCGTGTTTGTTCTCGTTCTTGATGGTTTTCGTCGGTTTTTGTATCGGCGGCGGCGAAGCAAACGCTATGGGAAAATATAATCCCGTGTACAAACTTTCCGTCGGCATCGGCTTGACGGCGGTAGAACCCGGTTTGTCCGGATATATCGCGTTGGGCTTATTAGCCGTTTTCATTACGGTATTCGTTACGGCGGTCATCTACGAAAGACGCGTTGCTATCGTTTCCGGCAAAAATCCGAACAGCCCGAAAATGTTTGCGTGGTACGCGGTAACTTTGCTTGGGTGTCTCGTATTTTCGCTCGGCGTAGGTACGCTTATCCAAAGTCCTTTAACGGGTGAAAACTTAGGCGTTTTATACACCTTTATATGGAACTCTTTCACGCTTACGCTACTTATCTACGTAGTCTTGTTTATAGGTGTCGGAGCCGCCGTTATGTTGGTAGTTAACTTTTTACTCGTCGATAAGCCTTTTAAATTCTTCGGCAAAGACGACGAGCCCGTTTTCGACGACGACGACGTTACGCACGATTTATCCGGAAGTTTCGACATCGACCAAGACGCTATTATTAACGGTTTCGGCGGCGGATACGGAAACAATCAAGGCGCCGGCGGCGGTGCTCCTTTCTCGGGAGGTTCGGAAGAAGGCAGCGTAGTCGCAAAATCCGCGCAACTTGACGATAGAGAAAAAGTTTTCCCCGAACTATCGAGTATCGACGAAAAGTACGAGGGCTACGACGCGGAACCTTTGAAAAGCGATCCCGTTTCTTTATCCGAACTTGCTACCGGCTTTAGAAATTATCTTGCTAAAAACTTAAAATTGTATTTCGATATAGACACTATCAGATTCTTTATCGCGGGCTTCGGCGCTTCCCATTTTGAAATTTTGGAAGGTTTGTCGGGTACCGGTAAATCTTCGCTTCCGAGGTATTTTTGCGATTACGTCGGCGGTAAGGTTTTGTTTATGCCCGTTCAAGCGACTTGGAGGGATAAATCGAGCATTTTAGGCTTCTTTAACGAGTTCTCTCAAACGTATTCGGAAACGGAATTTTTAACGAGGCTTTACGAGTCCAATTTCGGCGGCGACGAAATCAATATGTACGTTCTCGACGAAATGAACATCAGCCGCGTCGAATATTACTTTGCAGACCTTTTATCCGTCTTAGAGTACCCCGTTCCCGATTGGAAGCTTAAGATTATGAACGTACCGCATACCTTCGTACCTCCTCTTAAATTGGAAGGCGGCTACGTACAAATCCCCGAGAACAGTTATTTCGTCGGTACCGCCAACCGCGACGACTCGACGTTTACCATTACCGACAAGGTTTACGACCGTGCGATAACTATAAACTTCGAAACCCACAACGAACCTTTCGTCGTTCAAGAGGAAGTTCGTCCCGTAACTATTTCCGGTAGTTATTTAAGAAGCCTATACGACACCGCGAAAGCAAGCGGAAAGGGATTAAGCGTTGAGGATAACGAAAAGTTAACCAAGGTTTTGGACTTCGTTTACGGTAAGTTCGAATTGACGATAGGTAACCGTATTTTGCATCAAATAGAGCAAATAGTTCCCGTTTTCGTTGCCGCGGGCGGTAAAAAAGAAGACGCTATCGACCTTATGCTTTGCAAAAAATTGTTTGCAAAATTAGAAGGTCGATTCGAAGATTACGTAAAATCGGCGTTAAACGAAACTTTGGAAGTTTTATCCGAAGTCTACGGCGCGGGCGTTTTAAAACGCAGTGAAAACGTTATAAGAAAAATCGTTAAATCGTTATAATCGGTACCCAAAAAACGAAAGCAATAGTTTAACAAAAATAAAAACACGAGCGAGGTCTTACATGACGAATACCGAAGTCGTTACGGCGGACGTAATTAAAAATCAACTCGACGAATACGCCAAAGCTTATCCGTCGTCAGCCGATTATTACGCCAACGTACAACAACTGAATATATCTTCCTTGCAAGAGGTCGCTTGTCAAAGGGATTGGGCGTATTTAAGAAAAGTTTCCACGATTTTGCATATAATAGCGTCCATTATCGCGCATCCCCATATCAATAACAAGCGCGAAGAAATAGTAACGCGCATCGAACAAGCCAAACAACTTTCCAACGAGGATTTTTCCCGCGTTTTGCAAGACGGAAGTTTATGGAAGCGTTACGATATGAAAATGGTTCCCGAACGGGTTTACTATTATCAAAACGTCGACGAACTTTGCATTTACGAAAACCAATTTATTTGCCTCGTCGTCGATCTTTTGGAAGGTGAACTCAACGAATACTCTAATTTCTACGTAAAAATGCTTCCGTCGATGAAAAACGGGCTTATAAAGCGTTTGGACGGAACGAAACCGCAAAGAATTTTACGGTACGCCGACCTTTTAAAGCGCCGTATAACTTACATCAAAAACACTCGTTTTTATAAAGAAGTTTCGGCGGCGAAGCCGATTTCGCGCAATATAGAAAGAACCAACATTTTGCTTAAAGACAATCTTTACGGCAGGGTATATAGATTTTATCGCGAATACTTAGGTACCGAAGAAAGATTTATTACTTACGAACTTTTTAAAGATTATTTGTCGGCTCTTTTCATGAAGGAACTTTCCGCTCGCGGATTTAAACTAAAAGAGGGTAGCGAAGAGCAATCTTTTGAAAACGAAAGTTTCGCGCTTTCGTATAACTATTCGCAAGAAAACGGCGGCTTCGTATTTAAAGTTTTAGAAAAATTAAGCGGAATAACCGCAAAACACCTTTTGATTTTATCGCTTTCCGCGTGGTTTTCGGACGTTGAAAAAGCGCCTTCTAATTTCGACACGGTGGAAGCCGTTTCCGAGTGGGCGCGCGTTAACGTCGGGAAATGCGCCGAAGACTACGACGAAATCTTTACCGAGGAAAAGATAGTATCCGATTATTTATCCGATAAACTTTGCAAAACCGACGTTCTATCCGACGTTTACGACAAATATTGTCCCGTTTGCAGAGAGAAAAATCCTTTGGAAAAAGATTCCGTGTATCGTTGTCCGCATTGTTCTTCTCGTTATATCTTTACCAAAAATCAAAACGGCGAGAACGCTTTGTGGTTTATAAGGCTTAGGAGGCATAGATGACGCAAGAAAAATTAAACAACGGCGATCCTATAACCGCCGAAAATCAAAATAGCGTTAACGATCGCCCCGAATACGCAATCGAAATAATAGACCTTTATAAATCTTACGGAAAAAAGCAGGTTTTAAAAGGACTTAATCTTCAAGTCAACCACGGCGAACTTTTCGGTTTTATCGGAAGAAACGGTATAGGTAAGTCCACTACGATAGACTGCCTTATCGGCTCTAAAAAGTTCGATAGCGGTAAGGTGTATATCGAAGGCTACGACGTAACCAAAGAGCCTTTAGAGGCGAAAAGCACCTTCGGATACGTCGCAAGCGAACCTTCGTGTTACGAGGTTATGACGGGTTACGACTTTTTAGAGTTTATAGCGAGTATTTATAAAGTTTCGGAGGGCGACTTCGTTAGAAACTACCGCTATTTATGCAACAGACTTAAACTTAATCTTGACGAACTCGATAATAGAATTTCCAATTATTCCCACGGTATGAAGCAAAAACTTTGCTTGGCGGGCAGTCTTTTGTACAACCCCGACGTATGGATTTTGGACGAGCCTACCGTAGGCTTAGACATTATGGCGGTAGAAGAACTTAAAAAGATGATGAGGGAATACGCAAACCACGGCAAAACCGTTTTCGTAACCTCTCACAACATAGAATTAGTCAGTAAAATTTGCGACAGAGTCGCCATCGTCAACGACGGAAAAGTGGTCGCGTTGTACGATTTAAACAGAGAACCCAATCGACGTATGCAATTATCGAGGATTTTCATGCGCGTTTACGGAGAGGAACTATAGTACTGAGAGGAATTATAATAAATGCTCAACTTACTGCTTAAAGATTTCAAATTGATGCTCGGAAGCAAAAAGACTCTGCCTCAGCAGATACTTTCTGCTATTTTTTCCGTCTTCTTTTTTGCAATCTTAATCGTGGTTGAAGTGTTTTTATTTAGAGCCATTTTGCAAACGATTTCCAAAATGCAAGGGGCTCAAAGCGCGTTTTTAACGGTATTTTTGTGCATTACCGCGGTAATTATAACCATAGGCGACTTGTTTAACGCAAAAAGACTGTTTTTCGATAGCAAGGATATAGAGCAGCTTTCAAGCCGCCCCGTCAGTAACGGGCAAATTATAGTTTCCAAAATGCTTTATTCCTTTTTCCTCCATTACGTAACGTCGATAACTTTCGAATATCCGCTATTGTTTTCCTACGGGCAAATAATAGGAAAAGCGCCTATTTATTATTTTGCGACGTTATTTTACCCGTTTGCAACTTTCTTTTTCGAAGCGGGCGTGGCGCTACTTTTGGTATATCCGGTTTGGCTTTTTTCCAAGTTTTTAAAGAAACACTTTTTAATAGAACTCGGCGTGTCGCTAGTTGCTATTTTCGGTTTATCTTTGGCTTACTCGTACGTTTTGGATATATTTATTACGCTCGTATCGCAAAACGGGCTTGCACAATTATTTTCCCAAAGTTCCATCGAAACGCTGATAAAATTCGAAAGGTTTGCTTTCCCCGTAAACTTTTTAAAGGATATTTTCATAAACAAATCGCGCTCCGCGTTCTTTCCTTTCGCACTTATATCCTTCGGTGTTTTCGGTATGGGCGTTTCGGTATCCGTCTACGCGTATAACCACGTAAGAAACGTTGCGTTTTCCACGGCGGTTTTATCCAAAAAACACACCTATAAGCCCGTTAGCGTAACGAAAGCGCTTATAAATAAGGAGTTTTCGCTTATCGCTAAAAACGCCGATTACACCTTTTCGTTTACTGGGCTACTAATAGTGCAGCCTATGCTTTTGACCTTCGTTATACGGTCTATGAACGCAACGCTTTCGGCGGGGACTATTCAATACTTCGCGGCGCTAGTGCCGGGACTTAAAGAATACGTCGACCTTTTATTCGTAATGCTGTTTACCGTCGTTATAAGCCAAGGCGCCAATTCCTACGTAACGATGGAAGAACGCACGGTAAAAAACATGAAGACTATCCCGGTTGCTTTTTCCAAGCAATTATTTATAAAGGTTGCTATTCCGTTCACGATGTCTTTTATTTCGTGTTTAGCGTCCGTATTAACCCTTTTTATATCGGGCACGCTTACTTTTAAAACGGCGGCGTTTGCCTTTTTGGTAACCGTCTTATTATTGTTTATTTTCGACGTGGTGTCTTTGTGGGAAGAATTAAATATTCGACACGGCAAGCCTCGTTCGACCTTCTTTTCATCGATGCTTTCGTACGCGCTACCTTTCGCGTTTACGATTGCCGCGATACTGCTTTCGTATTCGGGACTATCCATAACCCTCACTTATTTAGGCGGAATTGCGGTTATTCTTTTGATAGGCGCCTTTCCCGTATTTTACGTTTTCAAAAACGCGGGAGATCTTTTCCTTAGTTTGGAGGCGATAAACTGATGAAAAAGAAGAATTTGCTTATACTTTTGATAATACCTTTCCTCGTTTCCACACTGACTATAATTACGGTAAACGTAACTTATAACCTCGTCGACGTAGATATTGCGTATATAGAGTGGGTTAACGGTTACGACGACGTGGAAGCGTTGCAAAGAGAAGATAAATTAGAACTTTTAGCGATAGGCGTCAACAACAACGGTGCCGACGCAGGTAAAAACGACGAACTGCGTTGGTCGGTTAAAAACGTCGACGGAACCGAAACGGTACACGCTAAGGTTAGCGCCGACGGAAAATACCTTATCCCCGATAACGAAGGTTCTTTTAACGCCGACGGCGAAAAAGAATACGTTTTAGACGACGCCGAACTTTTAGTTACTTGTTCCAACGAAAAAGGTAACGTTACTAGGAGTTTTAAAGTCATAGTTTACGCCAAAGGCGCTATTACTATAAATTCTAAAATTCCTTCGTCCACACACGGAAAAATCGATAATATCGAATATTTCGGCGAATACGACCTTAATAACGGCAAAAAGACGGAAAGTAGTTTTAATTTTACCGTTAAATTGGTTCCCGAAAGTTTAAAAGACGCAAACCCGACGATATCGGTCAGCGGCGACGCTACGATAGACTTCGACTTTTCAAACGGAAAAGTTTCGGGCGGCGGATACGTTACGGAAGGCGTTTGCAAACTGAAAAAACCGTCCGGTGGCGAAAAAAGCAGCGCCGCAAACTTTACGGTCGGCGTTTCGGTAGACGGCATAAAGCAAGGAAGCTACGACTTCTCCGTCGTCAAAGACGGCGTAAACGTATATTCTTACGACGATTTACTTTATTGCACCAATAAATCGAGCGAGGGCGAAATAGCCGTTTTACACAAATCTTTCGCCTCATACAAGCAAAATTACGGCGAATCCGAAGTTTGTTTCGGCTACGACAAAGGAAACGGTACGTTTACTTTTAACGAAGCCGACGGCAGTTTGCGCCGCATCGATACTAAATACAATCACGAATATTTAGATCAATGGAATAAAGCAAACCCAAACAACCGCGTTGAACCTAAGATTAACGCGGGGCTTAGGGTTCAAAAGGATTTTTACGGCAACGGTTATCAAATAAACTTCCACAACCTTGCTTTCCCGACGGGTACCAACGCCACTAACGGCACGCCCGAGCCCACTTCCAAAGACTTGTTTAAAGGTCCGCTATCCTTTTATACGGTCGGTAACCCCGCGTCTTCGGCGGAGGGCGGAATGAGCCTTAACTTGGTTACCGCTTACGGGCAAGATAACGTAGGGCTTTATATCGACGGCGATAATATCACGATAAACGACCTTAAAGTACAAAATTGCGACGATCAAGAGTCTTTGTCGTTTTACGAATACGTCGGCACGGTAGTCGACGTTGACGGCGACAACGTTACCATCCTAAACTGCCGTATGTCTAACGGAAAAAACGTTTTAAGAAGTTTTAGCAATCAAAATCTAACGGTTAAAAACTGTATGCTTTCCAATTCGCAAAACTTCCTCTTTATGACGGGCGCCAACGAATACGAAAAGCCAAGTCAAACGCGGAATAATTCCTTTACCACCGCAAGCGGTACCGTAAACGGAACGATAAGTTCGTTTTTGACGGCAAACGGCGTTGCCGATTCTATTTTAGACGATTACCTCGGCGGAAGAATAGGAGACGCGTACTCTTACGATAAAGAGCAAATGAAAACCGTCCTTAACGATATTCAACAGGCTTTAACCGTTGATTTATCCGGACGATACAAGGGAAGCACCGAACTATGCGATTGTTTGTTCTTCCAAAGCGGAATAGCGTCGGTCGCTTTCGAATCTTTATTTAACGGTTCGTTTTTGTATAGTTCCGAACTCCCTCACACGATAGCGGCGTATCTTAATATATTGAATCAAATACTCGGCGATTTTTCACCGACCGATATTTCGGGGACTAGTTATCCCGTTTCGGTAAACGTAAGCGGCAATACTAAGTTTTACGATTATAAAACGCTCGACAACTTGGATATTTCGGGGTTAGTCGGCGAGTCCATATCCGTAATGCTTAACTCCGATTTGGTTGGCGGTATCCTCGGGGATAGGGAGTTTAATATAACCATAGACGATATCTTCCCGATAAAAAGCATTTTGAAAAATATGTCGGTATCTTACGATGCCGAAGGAAAAAAATACGTCAATATTCCTTTTGCTTTTTACGGCGGCGGCGCAAATTATTCCACGCTGACCTTTAAAGGCTACGAGGAATCCCATATCAACGGCACGATAAACGAGGTTAGCGGAGCAATCGACGAAAGAGCGATAAGAAAAGTCGATCTTTTGGATAATTACTTGCGGCTTCCCGTTACCAACAACTCTTACGGCGTTAACGGAAACACGCTTATCAAAACGGTTACTTTGGTTACCGGTTACGAACCTTTTAAATTCGTCTTCAATAAAGGCGACGGATATTTGTACGGCGAAAAGCCGCAAATAGAAGAAATGCAAAAGCGCGCCGCAACGTACGGCGCGACGGAGGCTTAATATATGCGTAAAATTTTATCTTTATTAGCAATACTTTTGATTACGGTGCTCGTTTTATCGGGCTGCGGTTTTTCCTCTTGGACGGACGAAGAAACGATAAAAGCCATCAAAGAAATTAAAAGAGTAGCCGAGGACGGAAAGGTCTATTTGGTGATAACTTACACCGACGATTCCGCCGCCGAAAAGTTTGAAGTCCCCGAGGGCGTTTCGGTTACCGACGTAACTTCTACTTACGACGAGAAAAAGCGTCAAACGACGATTACTATTCATTATTCCGACGGACACGGTTCGGACGAGTTCGTTATACCCGACGGCAAAGACGGTGCAAAAATCACTTCCGCCGAGATGGTTGAAGACATTGACGGAAAACCGCAAATCAAATTTACCGTTAAAGACGCCGACGGCGCCGAATTAGAGCCTATCTTAGTCGACGCAAGCGCTTTAAAAGGCAAAGACGGCGTTGACGGTAAAGACGGCAAAGACGGCGCGACTTGGATTTTAGGGGAGGGCGATCCTAACGGAGTTGAAGCCGATCCCGAAAACGGCATAGAGGGTAAAGAACCCGTCGTTGCAAACGTAGGTGATCTTTACCTCGATACGAAAAGTTATTCAGTTTACGAAAACACCGCGGACGGTTGGAAAACGATAGGTTCAATAAAAGGCACGGGCATTACGTCTATAGCCTCTTGGTCGGACGAATCGGGCAACGCAAAAGGTTATACGATTACCACTACCGACGGTAACGGTGTAAAAAAAGAATATAAGATTCATTCGCCGCTACTTACGGACGTCGTTATCGAGTACGACCAAGCGTCGGGACGCTATTACTTCACTTTTGAAAGCCTTGACGTTAACGGAGAATCCGTAACGATAGGCGGTAGCGAGTCGGATATGTTTATCGGCCGTCAACCCACTTGGTTTTCCGACGGTCCTCGTCCCGCCGAAAACTATAAGGATGTTTTTACGGCGGTCGCCCATATAGAAGGTGATTTCTATTATTCCACGAACTACAACGAAATTTGGACGTTGAAAGGCGGCGCGTGGGAGCTTTTAATTAAACTTTCTTCCTCAAACGAGCAGTTTACTATAACTTTCAATCCCGGCGACGGTGTTTTAACTACCGCCGCGGGCGCTTTCCCGGCGGGTCACGTCGTTAATATGGACGGTTCCGTCGAGGTTAAAATTTCCGCGGGTAAATGTTACGATTCCGCTTATGATATTCCCATCCCCGTTTTATCCGGGTACGAATTCGTCGGTTGGTGCCGTCGCAGTTGTACTTACGACAAACTTACCGTTACCGACGGGTTTTTCACCAATATGGTTCCCGTATACGAAGATATGGTCTTATACGCCATTTGGAAAAGGGTATAAAAGCAAAATAATATATTCTTTAATAAATATCTAAAAAATATTAAGAATTAAATTTTGCTCACGCAAAAAGGTCGCCTCGTTTAAAGGCGGCCTTTTTTAACGCTCGTTTATAAAGGGCGTAAGTTTATTCTTTAATAAAGTTGTAATTGCACGATTTCGCAAGTTTTAAAAGCGCCGCGCCGTCAAGAAGAATAAAGTATTTTCCTTTGTATGAATTTACGAATTTAACGGTGTCTTTATGGTATTTGGCGTTGGTTATGAAAGCGCCTTTTAAAGCGGTGGGGTGGGCGGCAAGTACGCCTAAAAACTCTCTTACTTCGCATAAAGGAACGTATCTTTCCTTTTTAGCGATGTGTTTTACTTGAAGAAGCAAAGTTTCTTTATACCCTAAAAAATCCTCGTAGGTAATTACGCCGTCGATGCCGTCGTCGTTAGGTCCGTCGGTGTTTTGCGCGGTGATTTTCGAGTAGCCTTTTTGGGTAAACCATTTTTCAAGCAGCGCAACCGAGTGGTCGACGAGTTCTTCGTCCGACAAAGACTCGAAGGCTTTTTTTACGTCGAGGACGCTTTCTTGCTTTTTCGGTTGAAATAAAGAAATATTCCCGTTTTTTTCGGTAATTTTACCGGCGTTTTTCAATTCGGAAATCATTCTTCCCGTGTCGCTTCGCACGACTTGAACGGAAACCGTTTTATCCGTTTCGGATATTTCCTTTGCGACGGTCGCTAAAAGTTCTTGACGTTTGTAATTTTTCTTAGCCAAAAGGGTTAAAAGAATTTTTTCGATTTTATTGTCGCGTTTGACGTTTTCTACCGCTACTTCGGGCTTTTCCTCTTTTAGTTTGCACAAAATTTTATTTTCGTCTTGAGAAAAATATCCGCCCGCAATCATAAGGTCTATGGCGTTGCCGAAGCGGCACTTGGAAACGTTATACACTCCGCGCGGACTTTTGTCTTTTAACTCGGCTTTTGACAGTTTTAACCCTTCTATACATTTGTCGATTAAAAGTTTTCTTAAGATATATTTTTTGTTGAAGTTAAGAATAATAATTTCTTTGGCTTCTTCAACCGTTATAAGTTTGTCCATAACTATTTATCCTTTTTTCCTTTTAAAAGTTCCGATAATCCTTTAAAAAACCGTCCGTTGCAAATTTTAAGCAAACCGTCCGCTTGTCTTTGGTTTAGTCCTGCAAAAACTATCGCCATGCGCAAGGGGACGTTTACCGTCATCAATAAATCCCCCGCTTTTTTAGGCGCAAGTTCGTTTATATTTTTGACTTTTCTTCTTAAAACTTTGCCGACTATTCTCGTTATTAAGCCTTTGGAATACGCTAAATCGAGCAAAGTTGAATTCAGTCCTATTTTTATACGGTTTTTCTTGTAAAAATCGTAGGTTTCTTCAACTACGTCCTTTCCTAAAAGGGCTTGGAATTCTTCCTTGGAAACGTCGTTGATTTTACCCGAAAAATAGGTCGGAATATCGCTTCTTTGCCGTATTTTAGCAGTCCCCGTGTTTAAAAGGCTTACGGATAGTCTTATATCCTCAGCAGACGCCGCGACGTAAATTTTATAGTTACCCGCTTCTTTTTCAAACTTTTCGGTGTCCTCGCTAAAATACCTGAAGGTATACTCGTCAAAAGGGATAAACAAAGTTTTTTCTTCGCCTGCGCGTAAAAAGACTTTCGTGAAACCTTTTAATTCCTTTTGCGGTCTAAAAATTTGGCTTTCGGGCTTTCCGACGTATACTTGACAAACTTCCGCACCGTCGTAGTCGCCTACGTTTTTCACGGTAAACTTTACGCCTTTATCGCTTACGGAAGCCGAAGAGTATTGGAATTCGGTATACGAAAGCCCGTGACCGAAGGGGTATAGAACGGGGACTTTTGCTTTTTCGTAGTATCTATATCCCACGAATACGCTTTCTTTGTATAAAGTGGTAAAGTCCTTTCCGAACTCGTCGTTTGCGGGAACGTCGTCGTAAGACGACGGAATCGTTTCGGTAAGTTTTCCCGACGGATTAACCGAACCCGACAAAACGCGCATAATCGCCGTAGGGGATTTTTCCCCTCCAAGCGGACAATAAAGCGTGGCGTTGGCGTCTTTAAACGGCGAAAAATCTACTATTCCGCCCGAAATCACGACCACCACTACTTTCTTAAAAAGGCTTCTAATCGACCTATAGGCGGAGATTTGCTTGTCGGGAAGGCTTAAAGACGGTCTGTCGCGACCTTCCGTTTCAAAGTAATCGGGATAACCTAATACGACCACCGCGATTTCGTCGTCGCAATAGTTTCGAGGGGCGGATTTGCTCTTTTTGTTTTTAACGGTCAAAAAGTCGGTTGCGTGCGCGCCCGCTACGTTTAAGTCGTATTGGTCGATAATATCTATAAGGTTTTCCTTTTTTAAAGGGTTTACTCTTGACGAGCCTCCTCCTTGCGTTACCGTATCGAATACTTGGTCTCCGAAAAACGTTACGGGATCAAAATGATTTAGCGGTAAAACGCCGTCGTTATTTAATAAAACTATCGATTCTTCCGCGCATTTTCGCGCTACTTGAAGGTTGTAGTCGTATTCAACGCCGCTCTCACCCGCTTTTCCGCTTTTAACGAGGTTTTTTTGTAGTTTTATAATTCTGCCGACGGCTTTATCTAACTTTTCACGGTCGACTTTTCCCGTATTTATTCCTTCGGTAAGTTTTTGAACGTAGTATTCCGACGCGGGCATACATAAGTCGCCGCCGGCGTTAACGGAGTTTACTATATCGTTTTCGCCGCCCCAATCGGAGGTAACGACGCCGTCGTAATTCCAATCGTTTCTAAGAATGGATAAAAGTTCTTCGTTTTCGTGCGCGTATTTATAGTTCACGCGGTTATACGAAGTCATCACCATTTGCGGAGAACCGTCTTTTACGGCTATTTCGAAGGGGGTAAGGTAGATTTCACGCAAAGCGCGCTCGTCTACGACGGAATTAACCGTCATACGCCGATGCTCTTGATTGTTGGCGGCAAAATGCTTTAAACAAGCGCCCGTGCCGTTTTTTTGCACGCCACTAATCATCGCGCCGCCAAGTTTTCCCGCTAAATACGGATCTTCCGAAAAATATTCGAAGTTGCGACCGCATAACGGATTTTTTTTGATATTAACGCCGGGGGTTAGTACGACGTGAACGCCTTGATACGCCGCTTCTTCACCGATAAGTTCACCGACTTCCTTCGTAAGGTGTACGTTCCACGTTGAAGCGATTGCCGCGGGGGAGGGAAAGGAAGTGGCGTTTAAACTTTCTTTTAATCCGATTTTTTTAGACGGCTTTTCCACACGTAATCCGTGTGGACCGTCCGACGTTTTTACGGAAGAAATTCCTAAATCTATATAATCTTTGGTTTGCCAACCGTCTTTGCCGACCAAAATCCGCGTTTTTTCTTCGTCGGTCATTTTTGAAACTATCTCTAAAGTATCCATAAAATCTCCTTAGCGATATAATTGTATCATATTAAATGGTAAAATTCCAAGCGTTTTGAAAAAAATATTGACTTATACCGAAAAAATCCGACGTTTGGCGGTGTAAAAAGGTGAAATATCGACTATTTTTGCGTTTTGTATTGACAAGAATAATTTTTTCTACTATAATATATTTAAACGCAGCGTACGCGTTTTACTAAAATCGGAGGTAACTAAATATGGAAGAAACCGAATACAGATACGATACGCAATTACTGATAGAAGGGCAAGACTTAGACGAAGATAAAATAAAAGAGTATTTTACCAAAAACTTTAAAGGGGATTGTTTGCTTGCCGTCGGCGATAGCGAACTTATAAAAATCCACTTCCATACCAACGAGCCTTGGGACGTGTTAAAGTACTGTGCAACTTTGGGTGAAATCTACGATATAGTAATCGAGGATATGGTTCGTCAAAGCTTTGGTTTAGACGGCTAATAAGGGTGTGTATGCCTTTAAATTTATCGCTTACGCTTTGTTTGATATTTTCGGGCGCGTGCCTCGTTGCAAACAGACCTTTTTTAGAGGCTTCCGAAAAAAAAGAACATAAAAAAGCGCTGGTTTATAAAGTCGCGTCCTCTTTATGTTTCGTCGCGCTTTCGGGGATTTCCATCGGAACCAAAGGCGTCGGGTTTAGTAATTTTTGGTTAATAGTAACGCTCGGATTGTTTTTCGGCACGGTAGGAGATTTGCTTCTTGCGTTTAGACATTTTTCTCAACGCGGATACGAACTCTTTTTTGCGTTAGGCGCTGTTGCTTTCGCGTTGGAACATTTATTATTTATCGGATACTTTCTTTTTTCTAACGAAAATATAGTGCCGATAACTACTTTGGCTTTCGTGCTATGTTTTGCCGCCGCAACTTTCGTTTTGGCAAAAACGCGCGTTGACGCGGGGCGGCTTCAAATAGGCGTATATATTTATATCGCCGTGGTGTGTTTGACTTCCGCAACCGCTATCGCGACGGCTATTATTTCGCCGTCGATAGGCAGTTTAATGTTTGCGCTCGGAAGCCTTTGCTTCGTTGCAAGCGATACTATCATTTGCGTTTACAATTTTAGCGCGCATAAAGAATTTAAACTAATGATACTTTTGCATTATTTATATTCGCCGGCTCAAATTTTAATCGCTTTGTCGGTACTTTTTATTTAAACAAAAAAACGAGAACGCCGCTACCTAAAGTTCGTTTAGGTGGCGGCGTTTTGTCGTGTTTTTTGCCGATAACAGGCTTATAGGTCGACTTTTGTGAAATAAGGGCTGGTTTTCGTTAAATGCGCAAACACTCTTTCAACGTAAACGTTCGGGACGGTTTTCGGACTTTGCGCTTCTATATTGGCGTCTAATATTTTATACGAGGCAATCATACCGTCGTTGAAAGTAAATAGGTAACCGCCCAAAATTCTCGCGCGGTTAATCGAAAGCGCGTATTTGCCGAAATCGGTCGTTTGCTTAACGCCGTCAACTTCTACGTAGTCGCTCGAGTATTTTTCGGTTTCGTCTCGTCCTAAATAGAAATTGGAAACGTTACCCATCAGGTTGATTCTTCCTTCTTCTATATCGAAAACGAAAAGCGATTGAGCAGTCGTTATAGGTTTGTTATACGCGCCTACGCTTTTAGCAACGTTTGCGGAAAACGCAAAAGTCGTACCGGATACCGCTATAACGCGCGGTCGAATTGATAGTAATATTTTAGCGTAATATGTCCGTTTTCTAATTGGTATATCGTAATGCCGTCCGTTTGAAGTTTATAAGCGTAGTTATCGAAAGTTTTTACTATATCGACTTCGTCGACGGATTTTTCTTGCGTTAAAGTTCCGCCCGTTTCGGAATAATCGGGTAAATCGGGTTTGTCGGGCGCCGGGCTAAACGGTCCGATTTTTTCAAAAAGACAAGTTTCTTTAAAAAAGTCGGCTAAAAACCGCCACGCCGCGTAAATAAAGTAAAGGTGGAGAATTTTAAGTCATTTTTTATTAGGTTATACGTAAATAGCGATAAAGAGATAACTATTTCAATATACACCGCGCCGATTTTTCCGTTGCAACACCCTTCTAAAAGGCAAGCAATCCTCGCCGCCGATATCGCAAGCAAAATCGAGGGTAAAAACGACGAATAATTAGGCTTAAAATCTAACGCCGTAGATATTATAAGCACGTATAAAGGGAAGGTAACCGCCCAAAATTCTCGCGCGGTTAATCGAAAGCGCGTATTTGCCGAAAT
>CAZMOD010000007.1:0-36008 GCA_964567885.1 uncultured Christensenella sp. | reverse complement strand
AGGTAACCGCCCAAAATTCTCGCGCGGTTAATCGAAAGCGCGTATTTGCCGAAATCGGTCGTTTGCTTAACGCCGTCAACTTCTACGTAGTCGCTCGAGTATTTTTCGGTTTCGTCTCGTCCTAAATAGAAATTGGAAACGTTACCCATCAGGTTGATTCTTCCTTCTTCTATATCGAAAACGAAAAGCGATTGAGCAGTCGTTATAGGTTTGTTATACGCGCCTACGCTTTTAGCAACGTTTGCGGAAAACGCAAAAGTCGTACCGGATACCGCTATAACGCGCGGTCGAATTGATAGTAATATTTTAGCGTAATATGTCCGTTTTCTAATTGGTATATCGTAATGCCGTCCGTTTGAAGTTTATAAGCGTAGTTATCGAAAGTTTTTACTATATCGACTTCGTCGACGGATTTTTCTTGCGTTAAAGTTCCGCCCGTTTCGGAATAATCGGGTAAATCGGGTTTGTCGGGCGCCGGGCTAAACGGTCCGATTTTTTCAAAAAGACAAGTTTCTTTAAAAAAGTCGGCTAAAAACCGCCACGCCGCGTAAATAAAGTAAAGGTGGAGAATTTTAAGTCATTTTTTATTAGGTTATACGTAAATAGCGATAAAGAGATAACTATTTCAATATACACCGCGCCGATTTTTCCGTTGCAACACCCTTCTAAAAGGCAAGCAATCCTCGCCGCCGATATCGCAAGCAAAATCGAGGGTAAAAACGACGAATAATTAGGCTTAAAATCTAACGCCGTAGATATTATAAGCACGTATAAAGGGAAGGTTGAAAACGCATAAAAAATGCTAAAAACCGACCTATAGCCCGACTTTTTGTTAAAAAACAAACTCAAAGAAAGAATAAATTATCAAAGACGATATAATTGAAAGCGCGCCCGACGCGAAAAATATTATTTTTCTTTTTTGTCCGCGGCGCGGTTAGTTATCGCGTAATAAGTTCAGGCTAAAATCAATGAAACTATAATTACCGAAACGTAAAAGGGCTTTTCTTTTAGTAAATTTATATAAATCATAATTTTAGACGATTTAATATATAACTTTTACGGTTTTGGTGTGGGTAACCGACAAACTAACGTCGGTAGGCGTATTCAAGCCGAGGTATTGCGCCTTCATATCCAGCACGATTTGAGTTTTGGTGCCGATTTCGTCGACGATTATTTTTAAATTTAAAACGTCCGAAACGTTTTCAAATTCTCCGCCGAAACAAGGAAGTGCGTCTTTTACGCGGTTTTCGTAAACGTAAGGGGTATACGTGACGTTGCCTCTTTTATCCTCTTTAACGTAAACGTATTTTACGGTGTCGCTCGTAAAATTGAAAAGACGATTCGGCGTTAAAAAGACGACGTTTTCGGTTTTTTCAAAAAACGCGTTATTATCTTGCACGTTAAAATCGGCGGTAAACAATAATTTTATTTCGGCGTAAGTTTTCGCTTCGTAGGTTTTCGTCTTAGTAAATTCGTCGCCGTTTTGGATATACAAAGTCGCTTGGATTTTATCTTGGAAAAATTCGACGTCGTAGCCGTATCCGCTTACGCCGTCGCTCGAAGTCAGTCTAAACGTCGTTTTATCGCCGACCTCTCCTTCAAGCGAGTTTATAAGACTTGAAAGTGTCGTAAACGCCGACGACGGTTGAGATGACGCTTCGTTGTCTAAGCCGCCTTGCGAAGGCGCGTCGTAATTGCCGTCGGACGGGCGCATATCGCCCGAATTGCCGGTAGGTGGCGTCGCTCCGCCCGCGCTTCCGCCCGAATAGCACCCGAAAAAGCATACGGATATAATAAAAACGATTGTAAGAAATAATAGTTTTTTCAATTTTTTACCTCGCAAAAATCTTGCGTGATTGTTATTTACGTATATATTTTAACCTAAATAATCGAATTTTTCAACCGTAAACGGCGAAAAATCACTAAACTATTGGTTGAGTTGCGTATTTTTTTTGTATTTTCGTTAAAATCGTAGAAGATTTTAAAATTTTGTGATACAATATACGTATGAAAGACTTGGGAGGCAAACTGAAAAAACTACGTCTTGACGCCGGACTTACGCAAAAAGAACTCGGCGACCTTTTACACGTCAGTTATCAAGCAGTTTCCAAGTGGGAAAGAAACTTAGGACTACCCGATCCGTCGCTTTTTCCGGAAGTCGCAAGATTTTTAAACACTACCGTTAACGAACTTTTTTACGAGGAAGAAGCCTTAAAATTAAACGCCGCGGAGGCTAAGAAAAACGAGGCGGCTGACGATAAAAAGTCCGCCTATAAGCCTGTTAATCGCGTATTTTGGATAGTGATAGCGTGTGTTTTGGCGATATTGGCGGCGTCTATTATAATAAGTGTCGTCGTAATAAATCAAAAAGACGGGTATAAAAACGATTTGTTGGTGGCGTCCGAAGTTTTCGCACAAGAAAACAATTTAAAAGTCGAGGCGAGTTTTAACGGGACAAATTTTTCCTTTATAAGAAAATATTTTTTCGACGGCAGGGTTTTATACCTTAATAAAAACGGCGGAGAAAATAATTATTTTTATAAAAACGTTCTTTATAAAGAGGGAAAAAGTCTTACGACTTTAGATTTAACCGAAGAAGAATACTTAAAAGACTTTACGCCTTACTTAAAGTTTTATATTAGTAAAGACGACGTAAAAAGCGTAAAGAAGAAAAACGGTGATTACGCACTCACCTTAAAAACCTTAGATAACCTGCCCATAGCGGCACTTTTTGGGTTTTCTAACGAAGCAAGAATTACGATTACGTTAAAAAACGGCAAGATTTTTAAAGTAAAAATCGAGGAAGAAAAAAGCGTTTTAACGATAAATTATTATTTCGGTTACGATTTTACTTTATCACTTCCCGATTATATAAACCCGTAGAATACAAAATCATAAACTTAAGAGGTTGGATATGTTTAAAATTTTAGTCGTCGAGGACGACGAGGTTTTATGCGGATTATTTAAAAAAGTTCTTTTAAAAAACGGCTACGACGTTTTAACCGCCCAAAACGGTGAGGACGCTTTATCCGTAATGGACGTCGAGTACGTGGATCTTATTATTTCCGACGTTATGATGCCTAAATTAAACGGATACGATTTCGTTTCTATTTTGCGTGAAAGCAATAACGTAACGCCCGTTTTGATGATTACCGCAAAGGATACGTTCGACGATATGAAGTTAGGCTTTTCCGTCGGAGCCGACGATTATTTAAAAAAGCCCGTCGACGTAAACGAAATGCTTTTAAGGGTTTCCGCGCTTTTACGAAGAGCCCAAATGATTAGCGAGAAAAAGCAAACGATAGGATCTACCGAACTTTTTGCCGAGACTTTTACAGTAAAAAAGTGGGGCGAGGAAACGACTATACCTCAAAAGGAATTTATGATTTTATATAAACTTGCCTCGTACCCCGGCAAAATTTTTACCAAGCAACAAATCATGGATGAAATTTGGGGCTATGAAACGGATACCGATCCGCATTCGGTCGAAGTCCACGTCGGAAGACTGCGTGAACGTTTCAGAGATAGCGACGATTTCGATATCGTTACTATCCGAGGCGTCGGATACAAATTAGTCAAAAAAGCGTGATAAAGATGAAAGAAAAAAACGAAAACAAAAAAAGCGGGACCGAAAGGCTAAAAGAAGGCGTAAGGTCGGTTAACGATAAAATAAAAAGGTTGAAACTCCGTCATTACGTTTTGGTTATCGCGATTGCGGTTATGCTTGCGATAATCATCTTTTCCGGCGGTCTTAGTGCGATTTTCAATTTCGTATTGAAGATAAAAGTGCCGGATCTTTTATGGATAGTCGCGATAAGTGCCGCGTCGAGTTTGGTAACGTATTTTGTAATGAAAAAAGCCTTTGTTTCGCCGCTTTCAAAACTTGAAAGAGCAATGTCGCAGGTTGCGCAAGGCGATTTTACAGTAAGACTTGAAACCAATAGCCGCATAGAAGAGATTAAACGGTCATACGACGCTTTCAACATTATGGTAAAGGAACTTCAGTCGACCGAACTTTTGCAGTCGGACTTCGTTGCTAACGTGTCGCACGAGTTTAAAACCCCGATAAGCACTATCGAAGGTTACG
Organism: uncultured Christensenella sp.; assembly: GCA_964567885.1. Taxonomy (GTDB): domain Bacteria; phylum Bacillota; class Clostridia; order Christensenellales; family Borkfalkiaceae; genus UBA4636. The sequence continues at coordinate 31,921 of CAZMOD010000007.1, read as the reverse complement.
TAAGCCTTCTTAAAGGCGAAATGAAAACGCTGGACGGTGAAGAATGTCTTGATAATATTTTATCGAGCACGAAAAGGCTTACTTCGCTTATAGAAGGCATACTTCTGCTGTCTAAAATCGAAAACCAAAGTATTCGCGCAAAAACCGAGTCGTACAGGATAGACGAGCAAATTCGCCAAGCCGTCGTTCATTTAATGGATAAGTGGGAAAAACGCGGCGTTACAATCGACGCCGATTTAGACGAAATCTATTACGACGGCAACGAAAAACTTTTATTCCACGTTTGGAGTAATCTTATCGACAACGCCGTTAAGTTTAGTAAGCGCGGCGGTACGGTGGCTTTAAATTTAAAGAAGATCGACGGTTCGGTCGTGTTTACCGTCAAAGACAACGGACAAGGCGTTCACGAGGACGTAAAAACTCACGTTTTTGATAAATTTTACCAAGGCGATAACTCGAGAAGTAAAGAGGGTTACGGACTTGGATTAGCGCTAGTCAAGCGTATAGTAACGGTGCATTTAGGGGAAGTTTCGGTATCCGATAACGTGCCTCAAGGTGCCGTGTTTACCGTAAAACTACCCGTAAGCGAAAAATAAAATTTGATTAGTAAGGCTGCTTTCGCGGCCTTTTCTTTTTTCTAAAAATAGGTGATAGCGGGCTTATAGGCGGACTTTTGCGTATATATGGATAATAAACGACGTATTAAACAAACTATTTACGATAATGAAAAAAGGTTTAAATAAAACGTTAGCGTTTTTTATAATCTTAATATCTTGCGCGTTTTTATGCGGATATAAAAAGGCGGACGTTTTAGGGAATAAACCAATCGTCGTTATAGTCGAGGCGTGCGGAAACGTTTATCGACTTCCTAAAACGGCGTACGAGCCAATTTTCGGCGAGGCGATTTTAAAAAGCGATTGTGATTTCGTAAAAACGATTGCCAAAAAATGTTATAAAAAACCGAAAAACGCCGAGTTTTATCTTGATGGCAAAAATATAAAAATACGCCCGTCCGAATTAGGGCGAAAAATCGACGAATACAAATTGACTGAAGATATAAAACTTTGTTTGTCTACGGGCGGTGGGTTTATTAAATGTAAAGAAATAACTTTGCGTCCCGATTTCGACGAAAATTGTTTTTCGGAATGCGATATATTGCGCGCTCGGTTTTCAACGGACTTTTCGGGTTCTAATAAAGCGCGGATTAATAATTTGACGATAGCAACCAACGCTCTCGGCGGCGTTACCGTATACGACGGGGAGATTTTTTCGTTTAACGAGGTCGTCGGCGAAAGAAGTGAAGAGTCGGGCTACGAAAACGCCAAAGTGATAGTGGACGGAAAATACGTCGACGGCGTCGGCGGAGGCGTTTGTCAAGTTTCCACTACTTTATATAACGCGGCGCTTTTGGCAAATCTTAGCGTGGTCGAACATCACAGACATACTTTGGCGGTAAGTTACGTGGAAAAGTCTTTCGACGCCATGGTAAGTTACGGTTACGCCGATTTAAAAATAAAAAACGATACGGGCGCACCGATTTTTATGGTCGGAAAGGTGTCGGGGAATACTTTAACTTTTTATATTTACGGCAAAAAACAAACGGCAACGGTGGAAAGGGTGTCCGTGTTAAAAAAGGTATTAAAACCTAACGTGGAAGTAGTTTTTAGCGATTCGCTGGAAAAAGGAACGTCAAGGACGCTCGTTGCGCCGAAAAACGGTTACGAAAGCGAGGGGTATTTAATTATAACGGACGAGCAAGGAAAAACCGAAAAGTTTCTACGGAAAGACGAATACAAAAAGGTTGACGGATTAGTGGAGGTTGGAAAATGACTTTAAAAGGGCTTGCAAAATTGCGTTTTGCTATTTGCCTTATATTAACGTTAGCGATTATCGTTTTAATAAGTTTTGGGTTAAGTTTTTTAAATCGTATTACTAAAAGCGGCTTGATAGGGTACGGTGGTTTGATTTTTCTTAGTACGTTTATGATTTTTTTAGCCAAAACGTCGTTCAAAAACAAATTTTTTCTTATTTTGTTAAGCGTTTTAATTCCTTACGCGGGTGCGGTTTTTGCGTTTTATTATTTGATTTTTAAAGTCGAAAATAAGGAGGCGGAAAACCGAAAAGTCGACCTATGGGTTGAAAAAAGCGACTTTTTAACCGACGAAAAAAACATAGCGACCTATTTTTTTAAAGCCGCGGACGCTTGGGATGATTTTTTAACCGAACTTAAAAAAGCCGAGGAAGAAGTTTTAATTTTTAGTTATATTTTTGAAAGCGGCAAGGCTTCAAGCGGGCTCGTTACGGTTATTCACGACTTGTTAAAACGCGGTGTAAAGGTTAAGTTGGGCGTTGATTATTACGGCTCCGGCGACGTAAAAAAGAGTGAAGAATTTAAAGTTTTACTTTCGCGCGGTATGGATATTTTCGTAAAAAATAAACCTTTTGCGATATTTTTGCCTAAACATCAAATAAGAACGCACTCAAAAGTGTATATTATCGACAAAAAAATTTGCTATTTACCGAGTTTTAATATAAGCGACCAAAGTGTTTTTCGCGATAAAAACTGTTGCGTGAAAATAAAAGGAAATATTGGCTTGGCGTATAACGCTTTTTCTCCGCTTTTCGGGGTGGAAAAAATCGAGGAAAAGCCCGACGACAGTATTTTGCCCGTTCTCTCGACAGGAAAAGAAGTTGAAAACTTGTACGTAACCGCGCTAAACAAAAGCCGAAAAACGATAAAAATAGTTACGCCGTATTTATCTTTAGGTACAAACGTGTACGACGCCGTAAAAAGAGCGATAAGACGCGGCGTTTCAATAACGATAGTTATCCCGCCTACCGACAAAATACCTAAACTTGACGCAGTGTCTTTACGAAGCGCAAGAATATTGCGTGAAGAAGGCGTTTTAATAAACCGTTACGAGGGCGAGTTTTTACATTGTAAAATGATTATCGTCGACGACTTTTTATCTATAACCGGCTCTTTGAACTTTGACGAAAGAAGTGCGTCGTCGGCGGTCGAAAGTTTTATAATTTCGACCGATAACGGGCTTATAGGCGGACTTTTAAAGGATTTTGACCAAATAAAATCATCCTCTTATCCGTTTTTTACGGATAGACTTGGAAAGAATAAAATTTTCGATAAAATACTCGGAGTATTTTCGCCTTTGGTGTAAAAACGCGTTTTTAGTTAAAAAATCGACAAACCGGTATTAAAGTTACCTATTTACCGAAAAACGATTGACATTACTTACTTTTTGTAATAAAATATTACGGTAAATAATTTTAAGGTAGTGTCATGAAAAGTTTTTTTCCGAACGTAAGTTTTAACAAGTCCAAGCGCATAAAGTATATTTCTTTATATTGCGTGCTTATATTGATTTTCGGCGGAGCCGCGGCGGCTTGTTTTTTATCCGCTAATCAAACGATGTTCACGATGGGGCTATTTTGTCTTTTCTTTATCGTTATCTTCGCGGTGCTTATCCCGAGCGCTTTTTCAAGTTACCCCGTAAAGCCCGACGCGGTTATCGAGATTGACGGAACCAAAGTCAAACTTTTCGGAAAAGAAGAAATCAAAGTTAGCGATATCGTCGCGGTTTCCGTTAATATCGAAGTCCCTAAAGACGGCAACACGCGTGAGCAAATGTATAACAATCTTCAAAAAGTTGCTTCCATCCGTCCCGAAGAACCAGTTTTCGGCACTTGCGATATCATTTGCCTCGACCAAAAGGGAAGGGAAGCACCTAAATATAACTACGTGGAAGATTGCTTGGGCGCGTTAGAAGCTTTAGTAGAAGCGGGCGTTAAAAAGTACAGAATAGTTTATACGATGAAGCGCATTAGTTGCGTCGCGACGTATAACGTAAACCTTACCCCGTCCGGCAACGGTCAATACGACGCTTTATCCGAAAAGGATAGGATCGACCAACTTATTTAAAACGCCTCGTAAAGATTTGCAAACTTAAACGGCAAATAATATTATAAACGAAAAAAGCCCTTGCTCGAAAAAACGAGCAAGGGCGTTTTCGTTTCACGCTGGAAGCGAAACTATATTTTTATTATCGAGCGTGGAAAAGTGGAGGGGCAAAAACCGCTCGATTTTAAGGGGTAACGCTAATAGGGGTAACGTTACTTAGGAATAAACGTTGTTATAAGTTTTTACGCCGCGGTATTGGGGTCTAAATTCTTCCAATACTTGTTCGCGACGTATTCGCCGTTTTCGTCCTTGAAGGCTTTGTCGAAGTTCGATTTGGTTTCTTCGAGCGCTTCTTTAACGATGGAATCTACGTTTTCAACGGTCAAATTGAAAGTTTCGACGAAACCTTTTACGGTCGTTTGGATGGTGTCGATAAGTTGATTTACCGCGTTATCTACCGTTTCAATTTGAACTTTTGCAAGCTGTTTAGCCGATTCCATTAAGGAAACCGCTGAATTGTAAGACGCTTCTAAAGTTTTTAAAACTTCTTCGCTTGCACCGTCTAATCTCGCTTTCAAAAGTTCCTTTTTGGTTTTTAAGCATTCTTGCATCTTTAGGTGATATTCACTGGTTACGTCGAGGAATTTTTGTTTATATTGCGCCTTGTAATCGTTTACCATCGTAACGAGGTTATCGAGTTGTGCTTGGACGCCTTCTAACGTAGCGTTTAAAACGATACTGTTGTTTTGGGTTTTTACAGCCTCTATATACGCGTCTAATTGCGCTTGCTTAATTAGTAAAGCGCGTTCGGCATAGTAGCAATCTTTCAATTCTTGACTTAAAAGTTCTGAAGTTTTTTCTCTGCTTGCTTCCAAAAGTTTTAAAAGTTCGGCGTTGGTTTTTTCTTTGATTTCCTCAACTTTCAACTCTCTCATGCAGTCTTGAACGAGCGCTTCGACGTCTTCTTTCGTAATGGTCGAGAAGTCGAAGTTAACGTTGATTCGTACGTCGGGCAAACCCTCTAAGTATTCTTGTGCTTTTTTCTTAACGTCGTCGTAAAGTTTTTGCGCGTCTTCGCCGGATACGCTTATTTTTAAATTGTTTGCGGAAGTCGTAATTTCTCCTTCCAACAAAAAGCCGTCTTCAACGGAAATTTTTAAGAAAGCGTTTAGTGCTTCGTCCGCCGTTTTGCCGACGAAATCCACTTTTGCGATAACGTAGTTGCCTTCGTCGTTCAAAGCGTTTACGGTAACGACTTTATCGTTTGCGTCGAGGATAAATTCGACTTGGGGGTTTAATTCTACCGTCATTATTTTGCCTTCATTGGGTTCGTTACAGCCGGTTAGCGGTAAAATCAAAAGGCTTGCTAAAACAAGCGACAGAATAAGTGATGATAGTTTTTTCATTTTTTAATACCTCTTTCAATATAATTAAAACTTAATTTTTAAAGATTGAAAAGCCTTTTAAGTCCAAAGGTTTCTCGCTCCTTACGTTAAATATATCAAAAACTCCGTCGTTTCGTTTGAAAAAATTTTCCATTTCACTAAAATTTCACAAAAACAGTTTTCGCAAAGAAAAAACGAGAAAATAAAAACGGACTCTTCCGCATCGAAAAATCCGTCTTTGTAAAAGGTTTTTTATACGTATTTTTTTAAGTAATCGTTAAAGTCGGGGTATTTTTCGCAAGCGTTTTTTGTTGCTAAAAACATTGCGGAGGTATCGAAGGTTGCATCGTGGGCTTTCGCGTCGTTACTTTCGAAATTCTTTTTCGCAAAGTTCACCGCCTCAAAGGGATAAACGTCCAACGCCGTGTAAAACTCTTGAAGGTTAGGGAACTTAATACCTCTCCCGAAAGGTCTTTTTATTTGCAATATCGGGGTGAAATACCGCATCGTGTCTAAGGCTTCGTTATACGAAAAAGTTTTAGCCGCGTAAGAAAATTCCGCAGTCATAAAAGAAATATCGAATCGCGCGTTGTGCGCGACGATAAGTTTTGCTTCGCTAAAATCCTTTTCAATCTCGTCGATATAATCGGTAAAAGTTTTTCCTTGCGAAAGTTTTTGAAGCATTTCTACGGTAATGCCGTGAACCATAGAAGCGCTCGGTTCCACGTAATCGACGGCAAAATAAAAATTTTTGCACGTGGTTTTATCGCCGTAGTCCATAATATAGGACAGTTGAATTATTTTGCCGGGTTTAAGCCCCGTCGTTTCGGTGTCGAAGTAAAGTATCATATTTATATTTTATCACAAATGAAAAATAAAATCAACCGTTGACAAAGCGTTATAAATGTGATATTATTATATATGTAAAACTATTATTGCTTCCATAGGAGAATCGCAATGACTAAGGGTAAAAAAATTTATTTAATAATTACTTTAGCGATAGCCGCAATAACTTTGTGTATACATTTTTTCGCGATAGGCACTTTTATCGATATCCGCGTAAATGGTGAAACCGATTTAGAAAAGGGATTGTCCGTGATTTTTACAGGACTGTTTTGGATGGTCGGCGGTGGCGTTTCCACGGTTATATCGCTTTTTACCGGCGGATTTTTATTTAAAGTAAGTAAAAAATGGGCGCTTATAACGCTGTGCACGGTCGTCGGCGTAACCGCTTTGACTTTTTTAACTTGGATTTTTATTGCCAACGGGTGGGTATAAACTTTTTAATATTATACTAAAACGTTTGATAACGGGCTTATAGCCCCACTTTTGAAGCAAAAAATTAGAAAGACTGGTGTGATATGAAAATTTCAACCAAAGGAAGATACGCCTTAAGGGTGATGATTGATATTGCCGAAAACGGAAAAGAAAAAAGCGTTTCGGTCAAAGATATTTCCGAAAGGCAAAATATATCCAAAAAATATTTAGAACAAATTTTAGCTCTTTTATCCAAGGGCGGTATGATATCTACGTGTCGCGGCAACAAAGGCGGGTATCGGCTTACGAAAAGTCCGTCGTCTTTTACCGTGGGCGAGATTTTAAGGGCTACCGAAGGGGACTTGTCACCGCTCGATTGTATCAACAACGCTTGTTGTGAAAGGGCGTCTTGCTGCAAAACGCACGATTTTTGGGCGGGGCTTGACGCGGTAATAGAAAGTTACGTCGACGGAAAAACTTTGGCAGACTTGCTTTAACGACGCCGCGCCGTTAAAAAATCGGTAAATTTTCTAAAATTATTTGCATTATGCGGTTATTCCTATTGACTTGGTGGGAAAAGCGTGGTACAATATAGCCGAATTAAAGTTTTGGAGTATTTTATGAAGCAATATTATTTCGATAACGCCGCCACGACGCGGCTTGACGACGAAGTATTTGAAACGATGATTCCTTATTTAAAGGATAATTACGGCAACGCTTCGTCGATATATAAGTTAGGAAGAGAGTCCCGCGCTGCGGTAGAAAGTTCGCGCGGGAAGGTCGCAAAAGCCTTAAACGCTAAAACTGAAGAAATTTATTTTACTTCGGGCGGCACCGAAAGCGACAACACTGCGATTAAAGGGATTGCTTACGCTTACAAAAACAAGGGTAATCATATAATTACGAGTAAAATCGAACACCCCGCCGTCTTAGAGGCGTGCAAACAACTTGAAAAAGAAGGGTTCGAGGTAACTTACGTCGGCGTCGACGAAAACGGCGTTGTCGACGTTGACGCGCTTAAATCGGCGGTAAAAGACGGTACGATTTTGATTTCCGTAATGTACGCCAACAACGAACTCGGCACGATAGAGCCTATCGACGAAATAGGAAAATTCGCTCGGGAAAAGGGGATAATTTTTCACACCGACGCCGTTCAAGCGATAGGTTCCGTTAAAATCGACGTCGAAAAATCCAACGTAGACTGTCTTTCGTTGTCGGCACATAAATTTTACGGCCCTAACGGAGTCGGCGCTTTATACGTAAGAAAGGGCGTTAGAATTGCAAAATTAATAGTCGGCGGACATCAGGAAAAAAATAAGCGCGCGGGGACCGAAAACGTACCTGCGATAGTCGGGCTTGGTAAGGCTATCGAGATAGCGTATCGCGATTTTGACGACCATAAGGCGAAAATATCCGCTTTGCGCGATTATTACGAGGATAGAGTCGTAAACGAAATCCCTTACGTAAAAATCAACGGCAATAAAGCGGAAAGGGTTTTCGGAACGAGCAATATTTCCTTTAAATTTATAGAAGGCGAGGGGATATTGTTAAACCTCGATTTAAAAGGTATTTGCGCGTCGAGCGGAAGTGCGTGTACCTCCGGCTCTTTGGATCCGTCGCACGTTTTGCTTGCGATAGGGCTTCCGCACGAGATTGCGCACGGAAGCGTAAGGATTTCTTTAGGTAAATACACGACCAAAGATGACGTCGATTATTTAGTGGAAAATTTGGCTGCGATAGTCAAAAAGTTAAGGGATATGTCGCCGCTATACGATAAATTTTTAAAAGAAGGAGATAAATAATGGAACCATACAACGAGAAAGTTATAGATCATTACGCCAATCCGCGCAACGTCGGCGAGATTGAAAACGCTTCCGGCGTGGGCGAAGTCGGTAATCCCGTATGCGGCGATATTATGCGCATATATTTAAAAGTCGAAAACGACGTTATCGTCGACGTAAAGTTTAAAACTTTCGGTTGCGGCGCTGCTATCGCTTCAAGTAGCGTTACCACCGAAATGATTAAAGGCAAAACTATCGAAGAAGCTTTAAAACTTACCAATAAGGACGTCGTTAACGAACTCGGCGGACTTCCGCCCGTAAAACTACATTGTTCTGTTTTGGCGGAAGAAGCCATTAGAAAAGCCGTGGCGGACTACTATAAAAACAATACCGATATGTCGGAGGAGGAAATTTCTAAAAAATGCGGTTTGGATTGTAACGGAGAGTGTTGCAGTTGCCATAAGCACTAATAAATAATTCGCAAAAACCTTTAATAACGGGCTTATAGGCGGACTTTTTACAAAAAGCAATAAAAAACGAGGACGAAAAAGTCCTCGTTTTTGCGTATGTAGATTTACTAACCGTTGGTGTTGGGGAAAAGCGGAAGTTCAAAAAATCCCGCGCAAACTTCTTGCGAATAATCTTGGCAAGGCGGAATATTACAATATCCGTAAGAGGGGATAAGTAAGTCAACCGTCATTACTATTTTTAATATAAGGGTTACACACGCCGATACCGTAAACACGTTTTCCGCACTGTACGCGCCTTGCGTAGATACTAACGATACCACGCTGTTTAAAGTGTAGGGTATAACCGAAGGTTCGGGTACGAACATTATTACGTCTTGCGTCATCGTGACCGTCGACGCGGCTTTTCCTTCTACGTTATTCGCGTCAAGATATAAGACTTCGACGGGGATAGAAATCGTGGCTTGCACGCGGGCAAAGTTCGGTCTGTCTTGCAGTCTGTCTATTTGGGTGGCGGTGATAGTGCCGGTAGTGCCTATCGACCTTGCACTTATAAAAGTAAGGGGGTATACGGGGTTCGCGGGCGTAAGATTAGTAAGCGTTAAAGTTACGCCTTCTTCTTGGGTTTGCTTTATGCACGCGTCGAAAACTTTATTGACTTCAACGCAAACTTTTTCGCACAATCCGTTCAAAGGATTGCCCGTTATTTGACAGGGGCATCTGTCGGAATTAAAATTAGAAAAGAAAGACATTTTTTATAACTCCTTTCGTAAGGTTTTCTCACTTTAGTATATGCTTTTTTTCTATCGTTTGATAACGGTTTTTAGCCGTCGCGTTTTAAAATTTTTCATAAGAAAAATAACTAAATATTTTTCCGGTTGCGGATAATCGTTTAATACGGTTTTCAAGGCGGCGCTATGAATAATGAAAACGGATAAATAAAAAGATTTTTTTTAAAAGGTAAAATGCGTTAAAAAAATATTGCCGTTTAGGCGGTTCGTTACGACGCTTTTAAACTCGGTTTGGTTTTGTTTTTATTGGAAAAAGTCCGCCTATAGGTCGATTATCGACTAATAGACGGACTTGTTATGCTAAATTAAAGATTTTTCAAAGCAAGTTCTAAAGCAAAAAACGGCGTGAAGAAAACGGAAGTGTTTAAAGTTTTTTATCTTCGTCAAAGCCGTAATTGTTTCGTGATATTTTTACGGCGTATTTAAATTTATTGTGATTGGAAAATTTCTCGAGCGAGTTAAGCGTGCCTCTGCGTTTTTTTACGTCGATGGGATAAAGTTTGTTTTCGGACTCTATCAAAAATTCAAGTTCCGCCAAGTTTTTGCCGCGCCAATAAAAAAGTTTATGACCTTTTGCGACCAATTTGCCCGCAACGAAGTTCTCGAAAAAGATTTCCGAAAGCGTATTTTCTTTTTCATTGGAAACAAACGACGCAGCATTGATTCCGCTTTGATATAAAAACATCCCGATATCGCCGAGGTAAAGCCTGAAATTAGACTCGTTGTCCTGAATAAGAGGAAGGGTAACGTGTTCTTTAAACTGATGAGATTGATTGACTACGTGCGCCGCGGTGAGCCAAAATATAGCCGTTTGAAAGTCACGCGTTTTGGTTTTTTCTTCTACGAGGCTCGGTGAAAAGTTTTTTGATTCTTTATTAAGGTTAATGATATTGTAACATAATTTGCACCTTTTTGGATATTTTTTAAAGACTTGTTTGCACCTTTTTGGATGTTTCGCGTCTAAACCGCATAAAAAACGACCGCGGAAAAACCCCTGCGGCCGTTAAAATTTTAGATAATTTTAGTTGTGAAGCGATTATTTGCAGATATCAGCGTGACCGGCGCAACCCAAAACGTCTCTTAATTTGTGGCGAACGAGTTCTTTTATGTTAGCGCGCGCGGGTTTTAAATATTCTCTCGGATCGAACTTGGAAGGTTGATCGTTGAAGAATTTACGGATGGTGCCCGTCATAGCAAGTCTTAAGTCGGAGTCGATATTGATCTTGCAAACGGAAAGTTTAGCGGCTTCACGAAGTTGTTCTTCGGGTACGCCGATAGCGTTAGGCATCTTTCCGCCGTTTTCGTTGATCATCTTAACGTAATCTTGAGGTACGGAAGAAGAACCGTGTAAAACGATGGGGAAGTTAGGAAGCTTCTTAGAAACTTCTTCTAAGATATCGAATCTAAGCGCGGGGGGAACTAAAACGCCGTCGGCGTTTAAAGTGCATTGTTCCGGGGTGAATTTATACGCGCCGTGGGAAGTGCCGATAGCGATTGCTAAAGAGTCAACGCCCGTTCTTTCAACGAATTCGATAACTTCTTCGGGACGGGTATAAGAACCAACAGCGTGGCTTACTTCGTCTTCGATGCCGGCAAGCGTTCCTAATTCGCCTTCAACGGTTACGTAAGGAACGTGGTTGTGCGCGTATTCGCAAACCTTTTTGGTAAGGGCAACGTTTTCTTCAAAGGAAAGAGAACTGCCGTCGATCATAACGGACGTAAATCCGCCGTCGATACACGCTTTGCAGGTTTCAAAGTCTGGACCGTGGTCTAAGTGAAGCACGATGGGGATATTGGGACATTCGATAGCCGCCGCTTCAACCAACTTTACTAAATAAGTGTGGTTAGCATAAGCCCTTGCGCCCTTGGATACTTGTAATATAACGGGTGCGTTTTCTTCTTTGCACGCTTCGGTAATCGCTTGAACGATTTCCATGTTGTTTACGTTGAACGCACCGATAGCGAAACCGTTTTTATAAGCGGCTTCAAACATTTTTTTAGAGTTAACTAATGGCATTACTTTTGCCCTCCGTTAAAATTATTTTTCTTAATTATACACCAAATACTCCGTCAATGCAAATTTTTTTGCCGTCTTTTTTATTTTAAAGGGCGTTTTAGCGGAATTTTAAGTAAAATCGAGTTTGAAATTATCTTCGGCGTTTATTAAACCATGTGAAATGCGCTTTAAGCACCTACTGTTTTATTTCCTCGGTGTTAAGCATTTTATACGATAATACAAATGTATATTAAGCCGTAATACATAACGTCTAAATTTAGGGCAAACTTTTTATTTGCTTTCACAATATTCTTTAACTGCCTGCGTATATAACTGTGCATCACCAGAAACGGAGCCCGCGGGGCTAAAACCATCATACATTAGTCCGATTCCTTCCACTAAATAAGGCGAATATCCCTTGTCTATAGATGCGAGCGTTATTTTAAACCAATCCACATTATAAGCACCAAAACTATTTTTGGCTCTGATTTCCATCATAAAATAGTCAACTTTTCCACTATCGTTTGTGTGTTTTACAACTTTTGTAACTTCAACAGAACTTGGGTCTTTAAAGGCTTCTATATTGTTCATTAAATAAAGACAGCCAAGGTATTGATTTTGCGAGAATCCGATATTGCCGTCATTATCTGCTTCATATGAAAGATAATCCAATATTGAATAAACTTTATATACTATAACGGCGGTTTTACCTTTATAAGTTAATTTTATCTCTGTTTCACCTACTGCTTTACTGCGAATACAAGGTTCGCCGCGATCATAATATAAAGTCGCTATGTCCGTATTTTGAATATCCACCTCAATCAAACCACTATAGATGGCTTCTTTTTTATCTTCTTCATTTTTAAACTCCGTGGACTCTATTGACCAGCAAGGGCCAAGACCGTTGCCAACATATGATATAAACTCATCTTCTTTCATTGCTAATTTTTTGCCACAGCCATAAAGAGAAAGGCTTGACAACGATATGATTATACACAATATAAAGATAATTAGTTTTTTCATTTTTAATACTCCTTGATAATTTAATTTTTAGATTTGTTTTTGTTTTGTAGAACTTGTTCGTATGTTACGTCTTTTGGAATGTGCCAAGGGCTTCCCCGTGTGTCTTGTGTTGCACCAGGAACCCATCCGTTTCGGCAATACTTGCTTGCGGTTTGTTGTGAAACTCCCCACTTTTCAGCGGCTTCTTTAGTTCCTATATCGCTCATATCTTATCCTCCTTGTAAAATATACTTATATTATAAAGGCACAATGTGCCTTTTGTCAAGTAAAAATTGCACAGTGTGCTATAATATAGAAAATTTATTGCTCGTTATAGGCAAAGGACAATTTTGCGATGTTGCGCGTAAATAAGGGCGAGCGATAGTTTTTTAGATGAAACTAAGTGTTTTTAGAAGATTCTGTATTAAGTAAAACATTGCTTTTCGTAGGACGTAATTTTATATGATTTATTTAAGTGAAATTCAAAAAAGGTTGAGGGACGAAATAAAAACGAGTTCTTTGTCCCAAAAGGAAATTGCCGCGCGGTTAGGGATAAACCCTTCGACCGTGAGTAAATATTTAAGGCTCGATAAATTCCCTGCTTTGGATACATTTGCTAATTTGTGTGAGGTCTTAGACGTTTCCGCCGACGAAATTCTAGGACTTAAAAAGTAAAACGACGAGTATAAAGACTGCATTTTTAGTGCGGTCTGATTTTTTTTAATTAGGCCCGAAGCGGTTGTATTTAAAGTTAAATAGGCGGCGGATAAGATTTTCCGTGATTACGCCTACTCGGAATAACAAAAAACTGAAAACTTTCCCCGAAAAACGGAAAGGTTTTCAGTTTTACAAGTTTTTGCGGGTTTTTTTGGGTGGAATATACAAGTTTTTTCAGGTTTTTGGTAAGGAGATTGGAAAAGTTGACGCTATAAAGCGGCGTTTTTGCAGTTTCGAAACCAATTAAAAATCAATAAAGCCGATAACGGGCGATCAAAAACGACTGAAAACCAATTAAAGGGCGGGTTTTTTGGTGGAAAATAAAGCGACGGCGGCGTAAGGTAGGATTTAATAAAAAACTTGACTAAAAACACTTGCAAAAAACGTAAAAATAGGATATAATATAGTCACAAAATATAACTGAATTGATGATTTTTTTCGGAGAGTAAGTTTTTGGCGTTTAACCGTACTTTCGCGGGCGGGTTAAGATTTAATCTTTTCAAGCAAGCGGACGGCGGGGAATATTTTAATTGCCGTAAGCCACGCTTTCCACTAAGAAGCGTGGATTTTTTTACGGAAAGGAGTTAATAATGAAAATCGGAGTTATCGGAATAATTATCGAAAAAAACGCTACGGTAGTTTCCAAGGTGCAAGAACTTTTATCTTCTTACGCTCATTTGATTTTGGGTCGTATGGGGGTTCCTAATCACGAAACGGGCGTGAACGTTATCTCTCTTATCGTAAAGGGAACGAACGAGGAAATTTCCGCGTTAACCGGAAAACTTGGAAGACTAACCAACGTCAAAGTGAAATCCGCCGTTACCGATGAATAATTCAAAAAAGTCCACCTATAGGTCGGTTATCGAGGCAAAAACTGTTAAAAACGACCGAAGACAAGCCGAAAAATCGTCAAGAAAAAGGAATTTATCATGAAAATGAAAAAGATTTTAGTAATTTTATTATCAATCGCGTTATCTTGCGGGGCGTTATTCAGTGCGGGGTGCGGGATTCAAACCGTGGAACCCAACGCAAAAAAGAAAATCGTCGTTGCTATGCCGGACGGCGCCCCCGTGTTATCGGTATACGAACTTTTAAAGTCGGTTGATAAACTCGACGGTCATCCCGTTGAATATAAAATAGTTGCGGGCGCGCAAGAAATATCGCAAGGCGTTGCGAAGGGTGAGGTAGACGTCGGTGTTATACCGACTAACGTTGCGGCTAAATTTTACAACGGCGGCACGGATATAAAACTTTTAAGCGTAAACGTTTTCGGATGTTTATATTTAGTCGGCAAGGGTGATTTAACCAACGGACTTAACGACTTAAAAGGCAAAGTCTTAACGGTAATCGGTCAAGGTGCTTCCCCCGATATTACGATAAAACTTATTCTTGACGGAAACGGTATTCCTTACCAAGAATCAACCGAACCGATTGACGGAAAGGTAGCGTTAAGATACGTTTTACAAGGTCCCGACGCCGTAGCGCTTTTAGCAAACGACGGTACCGATTACGCCGTTTTAGGCGAACCCGTTGCAACTAACGCAACCATAAAACTTGCGACGAAAGGCGTAAAAATCCTTTTAGATTTACAACGCGTGTGGAACGATTTACTTGGCGAAAGCGATTGCTTTACGCAAGCGGGTGTAGTCGTGGCAAAGTCCGTTTATAACGATAACGGGCTTATAGAGGCACTTTTGCAAAAATTAGAAAGCAATTACGAATATCTTGTATCGGATATTGCGAACGTTCAAGAGACTCTTACCGAAAATGGTAGTTCGCTTACCGCGGCGTTTTCAAAAGAACTTATCGATAGATGTAATTTAAAATGCGAAAAGGCTATCGATATAAAAACCAAAATTGAAAAGTATTTTAACGCCGTATACGCCTACGATAAAACCTTTATCGGCGGAAAACTACCCGACGACGGATTTTATTGGAATAAACGATAAAAACGAAAGTTAAAATCATTTACTAAAAGCAATTTTGTTAAGGATTATCGCTAAAAATGAAAAGGTATCAAAAATATCTTCCTATTATTACGGTATTATGTTTGATTGCCGCGTGGTGGATTATCGCGGCAATCAAAAATTACCCTCTTTTATATCCTTCGCCGACGGCGATTTTCGCCGCGATGATCGAGATATTGAAAAAGGGGGTCTTTTACCGTTCGCTTTTAGGGAGTTTACTTAGGGTTTTGATAAGTTTTTCGGTTGCGTTTATACTTGCGACGGCGCTATCGGTTTTAAGTTACGTTTTTGAAAATTTCGAAAGGCTTTTATACCCGATAATATTGCTCGTTAGGGCGACGCCGACGATGTGCGTAATATTTTTATGCGTGCTTTGGTTTAAACCGACCGTAACGCCCATGGTGGTTGCGTCGGCGGTGATATTCCCGACGATGTATTCTTCTTCGCTTACTGCTTTTAAATCGTGCGATAAAGATTTAATCGAAATGTCCAAACTGTATAAAGTCCCGACCAAGACTATGATTAGTAAACTTTATTTGCCTTTCGTGGCGGAAAGGGTATATTCGGACGCCGTAAGCGTCGTATCTTTAAACGTAAAACTAATTATCGCGGCGGAAGTTATGGCTCAAACGGTCGACAGTTTAGGAAGACTTATGCAAGGCGCGTACGGCGTTTTTGAAATCGCTTCGCTTTTTGCTTATACTTTGGCGGCGATAATATTAAGTTTTTTGCTTGAAACTTTACTTAAACTTATAGGCTTTTTATTTAGGAGGCGTAGGTATGCCGAAACTAACTAATATTTCAAAAAAGTGGGGCAATAGGTCGATTTTCGAAGGGTTTTCGCTGGATATAGAAGAAAACGAGACCACCGTTATATTAGGAAAATCGGGAGTGGGTAAAACAACCTTATTGTCGATAATCTCCGACTTAACCGATTACGAAGGAGAAACAAGCGGCTTCGGTAAAATTTCTTACGTTTTTCAAGAACCGCGTCTTATACCTTTTTTAACCGTCAAAGAAAATTTGGAGTACGCCTTATCTTCCGTTTATAGAGAAGAAGATTTAGATAAGGTTATCGATAAATATCTTGAAATAACGGGGCTAAAAGGTTTAAAAAACAAACTTGCCTCTAATTTATCGGGCGGCGAGAAGCAGCGCGTAAGTTTAATAAGGGCTTTTTCGTATCCTTCCGAAACCATATTGTTAGACGAGCCGTTTTCCTCTTTAGACGTAGGACTAAAAATGAAGATAATCGACCTATACCGCGACTTATTGAAGTTTTCGCCCAAAACCGCAGTCTTGGTTACCCACGATATCGACGAGGCTTTATATTTAGCCGACGACGTAATATTTTTATCCGCAAACGGTTATAAACGCTTTAAGGTAAAAACCGATAAGAGAAACCGAACTTTCGGTTACGAGGACGACAACTTATTAAGAAAAGAGCTGTATTCTTTATTTTCATAGTATAATTTTATAATTCGGCGTCAATAATAGCCTACGTAAAGGCGGACGATATATTTTTGTTTTACATAAAATATAAAGGGCTATCCGCTATTATGAGGTTGTTATGGTTAAACGAGGAGAATTATATTACGCGGATTTAAGTCCGAATTTCGGTAGCGAGCAAGGCGGAACGCGCCCCGTATTAGTCGTCCAAAACGACGTCGGAAACAAATACAGCCCGACGGTAATAGCCGCCGCGGTAACTAGCAAATTAGGGAAAGCGCGGCTTCCGACGCATATTGAGATTTCCGCGCTCGATTACGGGCTTACGAAAGATTCCGTGATACTGTTAGAACAAATACGAACCATCGACAAGCGCCGACTTAAAGAACGGATAGGAGAACTTCCTTCGTCCGTCATGTTAAAAGTCAACGACGGCTTAAAAATAAGTTTAGGCGTGAGCGAAATGGCAAAATAAACTTTCGACGGGATTATTCCCGTCGTTTTTTATACTAAAAGGCAAAAAACTTACGAGTGTACGGTGAAGATTTGGTAAAAAAGCCGCTAAAATCTTCCTAAAATCAAAAAAAGGTTTAAAATCTTTTGTTTTTATACTTTAATATGATATAATAATCAATAAGGGAATATCCCTCTCTTTCAAAGGAGAATTATTATGTTGGAAAGTACGAAAAAGAAAATTACGAGTTCTAAAATCAATTCCGTCGCACAAATTATTTTGCTTGCGATATCGCTTATCACGTATCTAATAGTACAGTTTGCGGTCGGGAAAGAAGCGCTTGGCTTTTCGTCGATATGGATGCTTTTTATCGTTTATTTTTTGGGCTCTTTTTTATTCTACGTCGTTACGGGCGTTATATTTAAAAGAGCGGTGTCCCTCGTTTTCGGTGGAATATCCGGTACTTTGGGACTTGAAATTTTATTGTTTTGCGTCGCGGGCGGAAAGTATTGGTTCGTTTGGGTTTTAATCGGGTTGATAATTTTAGCGATAACCTTTGCGCTTACCTTCTTCTTAAAGGCCGATAAACTTGGGGTAGAATTCGACAACGCCCCCGATGCGGAAAGAAAAACTTACGAACAAAGAACTTTGGAAAAGGCTGAAGCGGAAAGCAACGGAGAAAAAGAAGAAAAACCGCTTCCCGAAATAAAATCTTTCAAAGATTAGTAATTTTTTGGGGCGTGCGGTTTCGTACCTTAAAGTGAGATTGATATGAGAAATTTAACTTTACTTACCGATTTTTACGAACTTACGATGATGAACGGATATTACGAAAAAGGCAAGGATAAAGAGATTGCCGTTTTCGACGTGTTTTTCCGTCAACATCAACTTATAACCTATTCGATAGCGGCGGGCTTGGAACAAGTCGTCGACTATCTTGAAAACTTGCACTTTTCCGACGAGGATATAGAATATCTTCGCGGATTAAACACGTTTTCGCCCGATTTTTTGAAGTGTTTAGAAACTTTCAGGTTTACGGGCGAACTTTACTCGGTTCCCGAGGGGACTTTCGTTTTTCCCGGAGAGCCTATTTTGACTATCCGCGCCAATATTTTGGAAGCGCAACTCGTTGAAGCGGCAATTTTGAATATTGTTAACCACCAAACGCTTATTGCGTCTAAAGCGGCGAAGGTTTGCTACGTCGCAAAAGGCGATAAGGTTATGGAGTTCGGACTTCGCAGGGCGCAAGGTCCCGATGCGGGCGTTTACGGCGCAAGGGCTGCTATGATAGGCGGATGCTCTTCGACCTCTAACGTTATGACGGGTAAACTTTTCGGCGTTCCGGTTTCGGGGACGCAAGCGCACAGTTGGATTATGGACTTCCCGTCGGAACTCGACGCGTTTAGGGCTTACGCCGAGGTTTATCCCGACGGCGCGATGCTTTTAGTCGACACCTACGACACGTTAAAAAGCGGCGTTCCTAATGCTATAAAAGTTTTCGACGAACTCGTGAAAAAGGGTCGTAAACCCGTCGGTATCAGAATCGATAGCGGCGACTTGGCGTACCTAACCAAAAAAGCGAGGAAAATGCTTGACGACGCAGGTTACGGATATACGAAAATTTGCGCTTCCGGCGATTTAGACGAAAAATTAATCGCTTCCTTAAAATCCCAAGGCGCGTGCATAGATTTGTGGGGCGTCGGCACGAAACTTATAACTAGCGCCGATATGCCCGCACTCGGCGGCGTATATAAACTTGCCGCGATAAAGCACGACGGGGAGTATATTCCTAAAATCAAACTTTCCAACAACAGTATAAAAATCACCAACCCCGGGTTTAAATCGTTATATAGAATTTACGACGAGGACGGTATGGCTTTCGCCGATTTGATTGCTTTAAAAGACGAAGTTTTCAATCCCAACGAACCCATAACCCTTACGCACCCCACCGAAAAGTGGAAGAAAACCACTTTCGAGGCGGGTAAGTACACCATACGCGAACTTAGCGTTAAGGTTATGGAAAACGGTAAACGTATAGAAAAACTTCCGACCTTAAAGGAAATTTGCGAGTACTGCGAAAAGGAAAAAGCGACGTTTTGGGACGAATACAAACGTATCGATAACCCCCATATTTATAAAGTCGACTTGTCCGATAAGTTGTGCGAACTAAAAGAAGGCATGATAGAAGAAATACGCGGTAAAAAATTATGATCGACGATAAAAAAGTTTTTACCGAGGCTGGCATAGCTGAAAAAGAAACCCGCCCTTGCGACGATTGCGCTTTATGGGACGAAATCGACCGATTGAAAGAGGAAATTTTACTAAAAGACGAACGAATACGGCTTTTAGAGATAGAATTGGACGGCTATAAGGCGGCGGAAGAAAAAAGCAAAAAAAGGCTTTTGGAAAGCAATATGGAAGCCGACAGACTTAATAAGACCGCGCAATACAAATACCTTATGGAACTACGCGGCTTAAAACTTTTCGTCGACAAAATAAAAACCGTGTATGCTAACGAACTTTCTTCCGAAAAATCGGCGATAACCGACCTATTGACCGACTTTTTAAAGGAAGTCGACGAGGAAGGCTATCTTTATCGGGCGAAAGATAACGCGCAAGAAATACTTGAAAAAGCGTTTTCCGAAAGACGTATATCGGAGGAAGAAGCCGCTTTTTACGGAGAAGACGGCGACTTCGATTTAGAAGAAGCAATCAACCCGACCGAGGAACTCGATTTAAAATCGTTGCTTAGCGAACTCGGCGTAACAGGAGACAAATAATGTTATACGCAATTATATTTTTCGGGACGGTTATTTTGGATCAATTAACCAAAGCGATAGTCGACGCAAACGATTATCAAATCCCCGTTATAAAAGATTTTTTCTTAATTTCCAATATAAGAAACGACGGCGCGGCGTTTAGTATGTTCGCTGGAAAAGAATGGGCGATGCCGCTTTTCTACGCGTTAACTACCGTAAGTTTGGCGGTGATTGTTTGCTATTTTATCTTTAAAAAGAACGATAGCAAATGGCTGGATATTTCCATAGTGCTAATTGCCGCGGGCGCCGTAGGTAATTTTATCGACCGTATTGCCTTCGGAGAAGTAAGGGACTTTTTGTATTTTACTTTCTTTGCAAACTTTAACGTGGCGGACGTCGCGGTTACCGTTGGCGGAATAATGCTCGTTTTCTATTTCTTGTTTTTGGACGAAGAAGCGATTTTCAAAAGGAAAAAAGTCGACGCTTTGAAAGAGGAAAACGGTGAAAATGAAAAGTAATAATTACGTTGCCGCTTTTTCCTATAAGCGGCTCGATTTATTTTTAGCGGAAAAGGGGGATTTTACCCGTTCGCATATAAAAAAATTGATTGAAGACGGCGCCGTTACGTTAAACGGCAAGCCTTGTAAAAGCGGCGATAAAATAAAGGCGGGCGATACCGTTACCGTAACCGTTGAAGAGCCTAAAGCGCTCGATTTAACCCCTCAAGATATTCCTATCGATATAATTTATCAAGACGACGATATCGCCGTTATCAACAAGCAACAAGGGCTTACCGTACATTCGGGCGGAGGCACTAACGGCGGAACTTTAGTAAACGCGCTTTTATATCACTTGGATAAATTAAGCGGTATAAACGGGGTTATAAGACCGGGGATAGTGCATCGGATAGACAAAGATACGTCCGGACTTTTAGTCGTTGCCAAAAACGACGCCGCTCACGTAAATTTAGCCAAACAAATACAACAAAAAACCGCAAAGCGGATTTATCTTGCGCTTTTAGAAGGCGTTGTAAAGGACGATAACGGGCTTATAGACACGTTTATTGCAAGAAGCGACAAAGATAGAAAACAAATGGCGGTGTCTTTACAAAAGGGAAGAAAGGCGTTAACCGAGTATAAAGTATTACGCCGTTTTGAAAATTACACGCTTTGTGAATTCTCTTTAAAAACGGGAAGAACTCATCAAATAAGGGTGCACGCAAAATATTTAGGACATCCCGTAGTGGGTGATAAGGTTTACGGCTATAAAAAACAAAAATTCGACTTAAACGGACAACTTTTGCACGCCTACAAACTTATTTTAACTCACCCGAGGACCAACGAGGTAATGGAATTTACCGCGCCGCTTCCCGATTATTTTAACGACGTTTTATCAAAACTAAAAGAGATTTAAAAAAATCTAAAACTAGAAGATAATCGACCTATAGAAGGACTTTTTGTAGTATTTACGATAAAATAAACGAAAAAGCGGAGGCATGATGCCGCCGCTTAAACGATAGATTTTAAGTCGTTAGATTATAAGTCGTCTGCGTCTTGCACGGGGCATTCGTCTTTATCGTAAGAGTTGCCCGTGTAGCTTCCGAAATAATCGAAAGGCGATTTAAAATCCTTACTTGCAATTTTTGCAACTTTTGCTTTTGTTTTTTTCGCTTTGAGAAGAGCGACTTTTTGAATCTCTTTGTTTTCTCATATTACTTTCGCCCTTTACGGGTAAGGGCTTTTACCTCCTTGGTAATATGATGGGCAAAATTATTCTATTTATACAAAATTCGACGAAAAACACTATGGATAACGGATTTTTTAAAAAACTTGCGATAAAAATAGACGGACTCCTTTGCCCGAAGCACTTAACCTGCAATCTTTGCGGCGCCGAAATCTTCGACGGCGGGGACTTTTGCGAGGACTGTCTTAAAAAAGTGAAATTAAACGACGGCGTAATTTGCGTTAATTGCGGAAGGGTTACTAATATCCCGACCAAGCGTTGCTATTCTTGCAGCGGCGAGTGGGCTATCGATAAAGCACGAAGCGCTTTTTTGTACGAGGACGGCGCCGAAGCACTTATCAAAGCGTTAAAATACAGCGGTAAAAAGTATCTTGCCGAAATTTTAGCGCCTTACTTAAAGAACGTTTATATCAAAAACTTTTTTACGCCCGATATTATAACCTTCGTCCCGATGACGGAACTAAAAGTTAAAGCGCGTGGCTTTAACCAAGCCGAACTTATTGCTTCCGCTTTATGCAAAATCATTGATAACCGACCGATAGCCCTACTTTTAAAGACTAAAGACACGCCCGAACAAAAGAGTTTGGACTTAAACGAAAGAAAAGAAAACCTTTCGAAGTGTTTTAAGGTCGCTGACAAAAATTTAGTAAAAGACAAAAAGATTTTACTTATCGACGACGTTTTAACCACCGGCGCAACCGCCCACGCGATTGCTAAGGTATTAAAAAAAGCGGGCGCAAAAACGGTGTATTTACTGACCGTCGCGAGCGTTCAAAAAAAGATCACCTGATTTTTAAGCGGCTTTAATAGAAGCGTTTTAAAATATTCCTTTCAAACCGCTCGGTAAAACGATAGTTTGTCGAGGCGATTCGCGGAGGTGAAAATGCGCCGCTGCGGCGTTTTCGTTCTTTAAAAAGCGTAAAAATTTTCAAGACGCCGTAAAAACGGACGAATAAACGCCGAAAAACTATCCTGTAGCCGCTAACTGTGTAATTAAATCGACAATTTGTGTATTTGTGTTGAAAAAGCGACAATTTATGCAAAAGTTATTGACAAGTTTTTAAATTTGTGGTTTAATATAAGTACGAATATATTCGTGTCTTCATAAATAAATAAAAATTAAGTAGGTAGAGTGATGAAGTATTCAGAAATTATCAGTAAATTAACTCACAGACAGAAAGCCGACCTTTTAACGGGTAAGGACTTTTGGTCAACTTTAGCTATTGACGAGTTAGGTATTCCGTCTGCCTTTTTAGCAGACGGCCCTCACGGTGTAAGACGCCAAGCGGCTGCAAGCGACCATTTAGGTTTAAACGTCAGTATTCCCGCGACGTGCTATCCCACCGCGGCAAGTATGGCTAACAGTTGGAACGTAGAACTCGGCGAAGAATTAGGCACCCTTTTAGGTGAAGAAGCCGCCGCTCAAGAGGTAAACGTTTTATTGGGCCCCGGCATGAATATGAAGCGTAACCCCCGTTGCGGAAGAAACTTCGAATATTTTTCGGAAGATCCTTATTTAGCGGGCAAAATGGCGGGTTCGTACGTACGCGGTATTCAAAAGAACGGTATTTCCGCGTGCTTAAAGCACTTCGCGGTTAACAACCAAGAAGAACGTCGTATGGTATTAGACAGCGTCGTTGACGAAAGAACCTTGCGTGAGATTTATCTTACCGGTTTCGAAATCGCTATCGAAGAAGGCAGCCCCCGTACCATCATGGCTTCCTACAACCTCATAAACGGCTCGTTTGCAAACGAAAACGAACACGTTTTAAAAGAGATTTTACGCGACGAATGGGGCTTTAACGGCGTAGTGGTAAGCGACTGGGCAGGTTGCAACGACAGAGTAAAAGCCGCCGAAGTAGGTGCTGAACTCGAAATGCCTTCCTGCAAATACGGTGCCGACGACGTTTACAAAGCGTTAGAAAACGGAACTTTATCCGAAGAAAAAGTCGACGCTTGTTTGGATAGACTTTTAGACCTTATAATCACTACCGATAAATCCGTAAAGGCAGCAAACAGAACTTTCGACGTAGAAGCGCATCACGCTTTCGCAAGAAAAGCCGCTGAAGAATGCATCGTTTTACTTAAAAACGAAAATGGTGTTCTTCCCCTTAAAAATGAAAAAGTATGCTTTATCGGCGACTTTGCCGACAAGCCGAGATTCCAAGGCGCCGGCTCTTCCGTGGTTAACCCCACCAAGACTGAAAAATTCATCGAAGCGGTTACCGATTACGACTTCGATTTCATAGGTTACGAACAAGGTTTCAACCGTTTCGGCAAAAAGAATAACAAACTTGCGGCAAAAGCAATCGAACTTGCTAAAGCGTCCGATACTATAGTGTTCTTCGCGGGACTTGACGAAGTTACCGAAGCCGAAGGTTTAGACAGAACCAATATTAAACTTCCCGCAAACCAACTCGAACTTCTTACCTCGTTATACGCTTTAGGTAAGAAAGTCGTCGTCGTATTGTTCTGCGGAAGTTCCGTTGAACTCGGCGTAGTTAACGATGCCGACGCGATTTTACACGCGTATCTTGGCGGACAAGGCGGCGTTACCGCTTTATTGAACGTCTTGTCGGGTAAGGTTAACCCCTCCGGTAAACTTTCCGAAAGCTATCCCGAAAGTTACGACGATTGCTCTACCGCTAAATACTTCCCCGGCAAAAAACTCACCGCGGAGTATAGAGAGGGCTTATACATAGGTTACCGTTATTACGATACCGCGAACGTCAAAGTAGCGTATCCTTTCGGTTACGGTTTATCCTATACTACATACGAATATTCCGATTTATCCGTTACGGATAGCGGCGCGACTTTGAAAGTTACCAATACCGGCGATATGGACGGTTTGGAAACCGTTCAACTTTACGTTGCTAAAAAGAGCGATTCCGTATTCCGTCCCGCAAAAGAACTCAAAGGCTTCAAGAAAGTTTTGGTAAAAGCCGGCGAAACGGTGGAAGTTACTATTCCTTTCGACAAACGCACGTTTAGAAACTACAATCCTAAGGCTTGCGAGTGGCAAATCGAAGGCGGAGATTGGGATATTTTAATCGGCGCTTCCTCTCAAGATATAAGATTGAGCGGTAAAATTGCAGTTGAAGGCAACGCAACCGACTTTGGTTACGACGTTGAAAAGTTGGCGCCTTACTTCGACGGAAAGGTTACCGACGTTTCCGACGACGCTTTCGAGACGCTTTTAGGTCGTCCTATTCCTCAAAGTGAATATGTTTTCTACAAAAAGAACAGAATGGTTATTCACGAAAACTGCACCGTTGCCGATTTAAGATATTCTCGCCGTTGGGTAGGAAGACTCTTTGCGTGGGCTATTAGATTTGCGCACGGTTTCTTGTGGACCGTCGGAAATAGAACTATGGCTAACACCCTTACCATGGGCGTTACCCACCAACCGATAAGAGGCTTGGCGAAATTCGGCGGTATGAGCCGCAGACAAATGGAAGCGCTTTTATTGATGTTCAACGGACATTTGTTTAAGGGTATCGGTCAATTCTTGACTAAGGAAAAAGAAGTAAAGCCCGAAGAGAAAGCGGTGAAAGCCGAAGAAGTTCATTCCGAAGATGCGAAACCCGAAGAAACCGCGGCGACGCCCGAAACAATAGAACAATAAAATAATTAATTGGCTCCGTTACGGTTATTCTTTCTGCTTTCCGTGGCGGAGCCATAACAAAATATTAAAAAACGTGAGGTGCGTATGGAAAAATTAATATCTTTTGCCGTACCGAGTTACAATTCTCAAAATTATTTAAAAACCTGCGTCGAAAGTTTGCTGATTGCGGGCGACGACGTGGAAATTATTATCGTTAACGACGGTTCTTCCGACGATACCGCCAAAATTGCCGACGCTTACGCCGAAAAATATCCGAATATCGTCCGTGCCGTCCATAAAGAAAACGGCGGACACGGCTCCGGCGTTAATAAGGGGTTGGAACTTGCCACGGGGATGTATTATAAGGTAGTCGATTCCGACGATTGGCTGGACGCCGACGCTTTAAAAACGCTTATCGCCACTATTAAAGAGCACGTGGCGGCGGGTAATATTCACGACGCGTATATAACCAACTTCGTTTACGAACACGTTCAAGACGGAACGAGCAAGGTAAGCGAATACCGTAAAAAAATTCCCGTTAGAAGAACTTTTTCTTGGGAGGAAACCAAGCCTTTAAACACTTGGCATATGTTTTTAATGCACTCGCTTCTTTATAAGACTTCGCTTTTAAAGGAAACGGGGGTAGTCTTGCCGGAGCATACCTTCTACGTAGACAACGTATTCGCGTACACGCCGATGCCTTACGCAAAAAAACTTTTCTATCTCGACGTAGATTTGTACCGTTATTATATAGGAAGGGCGGATCAATCGGTTACGATAGACAATATCGTCAAGCGTTACGACCAACAAGCGCGTTGTACTGCGATTTTATTTAAGGCGCATACGTACGAAGAAATTCAAACTTTTTCTAAACCCTTGCAAAAACAACTTTACCACTTTTTAGACGCTATTTTGATGAACACCTACTTTTTTACCACCGCGAAAGACAGTCCCGAAAGAAGGGCTACGCTTAAAAAATTGTGGGCGGATTTAAAGGAAACGGATATCAAACTTTATAAAAAGTTGAGAAGACTTCCCAAAGTCGCTTTCGTCAATATTTTACCGTGGAAGTTAAAAGGTTGGTTAAGTACTCGCATTTATTTGTATCTTTGCAAGCACGTTAAATTAGGGTGGTAATTATGAAATACGATTATCTAATAGTCGGCGCGGGGCTTTTCGGTGCGGTTTTTGCCAAAGAAGCGACCAAAGTCGGTAAAAAATGCCTCGTTATCGAAAAACGTAATCATATCGGCGGTAACTGCTATACCGAAAACCAAGACGGAGTTTGTGTTCATAAATACGGCGCGCATATCTTCCATACTTCCAACAAAAAGGTGTGGGAATACGTGAATTCGTACCTTGAATTTACCCCTTTTATCAACAGTCCCATCGCTAATTATAAAGGTAAACTTTACCATTTGCCTTTCAATATGAATACTTTTTACGAACTTTGGGGCGTAAAAACACCCGCCGAGGCAAAAGCCAAAATAGACTCGCAAAAAGTTGCTTGCGATAACCCCAAAAACGTCAAAGAACAAGCGTTGTCGCTCGTCGGGAAAGATATTTACGAAACTTTAGTCGAGGGTTATACCGAAAAACAATGGGGCAAAAGCGCCGAAGATTTACCCGCCGATATAATAAAAAGATTGCCGTTAAGGTTTACTTACGACAACAATTATTTTAACGATAATTATCAAGGAATTTGCGACTACACTAAACTCGTCGAGGCAATATTGGACGGAGTGGAAGTCAAGCTCGGTGTCGATTATCTTAAAAATAAGGAAGAATACGACGCGTTGGCGGATAAGGTTCTTTACACGGGCGCAATCGACGAATACTTCGGTTATTCTTGCGGAAATTTAGAGTATCGTTCTTTAAGGTTTGTGACCGAGCGTATGGAAATAGAAAGTTTTCAAGGTAACGCCGTCGTAAACTACACCGAAAGGAATATTCCTTATACCCGCATTATAGAGCATAAGCATTTCGATAAAAACAATAAAACGCCGTTCACGGTGGTTACTTACGAACACCCCGACGAATGGGTTTTGGGTAAAGAGCGGTTTTATCCCGTAAACGACGAAAGAAACGCCGCGGTTTACGCTAAATATAAAGCACTTGCCGACGCGCAAAACAAAGTTATTTTCGGCGGAAGGTTAGGGCTTTATAAGTACCTTGATATGGACGACGTTATCGAGGCTGCTTTAAAATGCGTTTCCGAGCATTTAAATTAGAGTCTCTTAAAACCTCGTTTAAAAATTAAAAAGTCCGCGAATAGGTCGGTTATCGGCGGTTTATCGTCCGAAAATACTTGGTCTTTCGCGGTTTTTTATGTTGCGTCGCTTTCGATTTTTTCGTCTAAAATTAAGTATTTCGTACGTGCTTCGTCAAGCGAGCGTTTATAGTTGTCAAGTTCCTTGCGGTTAACTTCCAAAGCGTGTTCGTAAGTTAAACCGGATTCGGGTTTTTGCCCGAAAGTTAGCGTTTGGGCGATACAGCCCGATCTTACTCTTTTCATTTTTTACCTCCGAAAATTGCGCGTGACGCGGGTAGTGGCGTTTAGCGTTTTTATAGAGAGGATTCGTAAAAGTTAATAAAATTGCCGGTAACGGTTTGTTTTTGGCTGGCGTTTTCTTCGTGGTTTTCTTGCTTTTCGGACTGTTTTTGGCTAAACCTTATATGCAGCTTATGTCGAAAGACGGCATAGTCGTCGAAATTGGGACGCAATATTTGAAAATTTGTTGTAGCATATCGCGACGATAGGTTACGCTTTTATGGGTTTTAGCGTGGGCGTGTAGGGAATATTGCAAGGCTTTAACGAGGTTTATTATCCGCTTATAATTTCCGCGCTTAGGCTAATCGTTTTGGTTTTGCTGCTCGCGTACTTGTTTACCCTTAGTAAAAACGCGGTGAATTTAATTTAGTGGACTTTCCCGATTGCCAAAGTCTTAACCGCGATAGTATCTTTATTTTTGCTCAAATCGTCTTTAAAAAAGAAATTGCCTTCATCCGCCGAAAAATAAAAAACTGCGTGCCGTCGGCAAACGATCTATTATATAATAAGGAAAGATTGTGCAACGACGGAATCGGCGGTTTTTAAACTTTTTTTATTTTCTTTAAAAATTTTTGAATATACGCGTTAAAACCGTTGACAAAAAATTTAGTTTGGTTTATACTAATAACAGTAATTATTACTGATAAAGGTTTTTTATGAACGTTAGACATTCCAAACAACGTGAAGAAATAATTTCCGTTTTAAAAAGCACAAAAACTCATCCCACGGCGGAATGGATTTACGAAGAAGTAAGGAAAATCGATCCGACGGTAAGCCTTGGCACCGTCTACCGCAACTTGGCGCTTTTATGCCAAACGGGGCAGGCAATCACAATCGACACCGCGGACAAAAAGACCCATTACGACGCTACGGTAACCGACCATATGCACTTTGCGTGTGAAAAATGCGGAAGAGTTTTGGACGTCGAAGGGGAAATAGTTTTACCGGAAGGACTTGAAAAAAGCGGATATACGGTAACGCGCGCAAATTGCGTTTATTACGGAATATGCGAAGATTGCCAACGAGAAAATAATTAAAAAAGTGCGGCTATAAGCCGATTAAATTAAAAAAATAATTCAGGAGATATTAAAAAATGAAAAAGTTCGTATGCAGTATTTGCGGTTACGTTCACGAAGGTGACACCGCGCCCGAAAAATGCCCTCAATGCAAAGCCCCCGCTTCTAAGTTCGTTGAACAAAGCGGCGAAAAGACTTGGGCTGCTGAACACGTAGTAGGCGTTGCCAAAGGCGCCCCCGAAGAAATCATCGAAGGTTTAAGAATGAACTTTACCGGCGAATGTACCGAAGTAGGTATGTATTTAGCGATGGCGCGCGTTGCGCATAGAGAAGGCTATCCCGAAATCGGTTTGTATTGGGAAAAAGCCGCTTTGGAAGAAGCCGAACACGCCGCTAAGTTTGCCGAACTTTTAGGTGAAGTAGTTACCGATTCTACTAAGAAGAACTTAGAACTTCGCGTTGAAGCGGAAAACGGCGCGACCGAAGGCAAAACCAAACTTGCAAAACTTGCAAAAGAATTAGGTCTTGACGCTATCCACGATACCGTACACGAAATGGCGCGCGACGAAGCCCGTCACGGCAAGGCTTTTGAAGGTTTATTAAACAGATACTTCAATAAGTAATTGCTAAAATAAGAGTAAATAGTTTTTCGTATAATCAACTTTATACGATTGTTTTAAAAGCTTAATTTTTTCAAAAAGCGGGCAAAAAGTTTTTCGTCCGCTTTTGAATTTTTTTTATATCCTTTATTTAATAAAAGCCCGTCTAAAGGTTTGATAACCGACCTATAGGCGGGTTTTTTGTGTATTACGAGTGTTTTTATATAACTATTTTTTTATAGTTTGGATAAGCGTTTAAAACTAGTCGTTGTTTATAGACGGTTGTTTTAGTTTTCTTCCAAAAGCTCTTCTAAAGTTACGTCGAAGTAACGCGCTATACGAAGAAGCGTGTCTAAATCGGGTTCTCGACCGCCGGATTCCCAAAAACTAACGGTTTGGTTGCAAAAACCTAACGCTTCCCCAAGTTTTTGTTGAGATAGCCCTTTTTCCAGCCTTAATTCTTTCAATTTTTTTCCAAAAACGTTGTTTTTCATACGCCTATTTTACTACAGATTGTAGGAAAATGCTTGACTTCCTACAAAATGTAGGATATAATATTTTTAATAATCCTAGGAGGATAATGAAAAAATGGAAAAAAATTATTACTGTGAAGGTAAAAAGACTGCTTATTTTATTGTAAATCTTATTTTATCTTTAATTTGCTTTGTCGGTTGCATAGTTGCACTCGTGCTGTCGGACACGGATAGGTTCTCTACTCTTATAGTGTTCGATATGATAATTATCGTGTGTGCGGTTGTTGCAATGTTTTTTCCCGGCAAAGTTGCGTTCGGTTTGTATATTTTAGGTACCGTAGTTTCATTTATAGCATTTTGTGTCATAGTTCAGTATGATGAAGGTGTTTTCGCTATCTTATTACCGATTTTCCAAGGCGTTTGCGCGGTTTTGGCTATTTTTATGCGAATTATAATTACTACGGAAGACGTGTTTTTATACGCAAAAGGTGCAAAATCTTTTACGTTGATACCTTATGAAAGTATAGATTATTTAAGCAAAGATATTTTTTCTAAAATAACTTTTAAAAGCGCGGCGGGCACGATAAGCTGTATTTTAGTACAAAACGTAGACCTACTTTTTAGTTGCGTTCGTAAAAAACGCGAAGCGGCGTTAAGACACGCGACTTCTAACGACGATATCTTTAACCAATCCGTGTTAGTAGACGAATTGCCGGAATTATAATTCACGCGTAAAAGGAGCTTATTATGGGCGATAGGTTTAAAAAGTTATACGAAGTAAAAAGCAACCAATACGACGAAAAAGCAATAATAATCGTCGAGGCGGGGCAACTGCTTTGCGATACCGTGACGAATAACGTTTTCGTTCTTTTAAAATTGAAAAACGTAAGAAAAGAAAACGTAAAAGGCGTAAAAATCGCGCTTACGGGATATAACGTGGAAGGTGCCGCGGTAGAAGAAAAAGAATATTCCTACCTCGATATGATTGTCGAAAGAAACCAAAGTTTCGGTGCGAAAACGCCCGTATATTTTGATAATCGACTTATACGCTCGTTTAAGGTGAAAATTATAGACGTCGTTACCGAAAACGGTGAGGTCGTTTTTGGCGTCGAGGAACTAAAAAAGTTGCCCGAAACGATTTTTTTGAAAGATTATTTCGGAAAAGGCGAATACGTTGAGGAATATAATAGGTTAGTCGGTAACCAAAGCGTTTGGGTGCCGATGAAATGCGGTTATCTATGGCTATGTTCTTGCGGTAAATATAACTCTGCGGGCGACGAAAATTGTTATTCTTGCGGGACTACTTTTGAAAAAGAATTGCAGTACCTCGATAAAGAATTTATAGCGTCGAGTTACGCGGAAAGAATTGAAAAGGAAAAAAGGGACTCCGATTATAATTACGCTTGCAGTTTGCTAACGTATAATTCGGTTAGGAAAACTAAAGAAGCGATAAAAATATTCGAAAGATTAGACGGTTACGAAGATTCCACCGAAAAACTAAAAGAGTGCAACGATCTTTTGCCCAAGCTTGAAAAGAAAGAAGCCTCCGAAAAAGTTGTAAAGGATAAAAAACGCAAAAAGGATTTGACTATTTTCAGTCTGGCTGCGTGCGCGCTCGTTGCCGTTATCGTGACTATTTCCGTTATTTGCGTTAACGCGGATAAAAACAATCGTTATCAAAAAGCACTCAACGATTTAGAGAACGGATATATCGAAGAGGCATGCGAAGGCTTTTTAGAACTCGGTAAGTACAAGGACGCCGCTAATTACGTCGCTCAAATCAAAGATCAATACGATAATTTAAGTCTTTTGGAATTTACATACGACTCATTAAGTGA
Source organism: uncultured Christensenella sp. (assembly GCA_964567885.1). Taxonomy (GTDB): domain Bacteria; phylum Bacillota; class Clostridia; order Christensenellales; family Borkfalkiaceae; genus UBA4636. Next base: position 156 of record CAZMOD010000007.1, on the reverse strand, counting down.
TTCCTACACCGTTACAGACGCGGCTACGTCTATTAAAAACGCAATTATCCCCGCTACTTATCGCGGCATGCCCATAAAAATGATTGGTGAGGAGGCTTTTAGCGGTTGCGAAAGTCTCCGGAGTATAACGATCCCCGATAGCGTAACTTCGATTGG
>CAZMOD010000006.1:0-55752 GCA_964567885.1 uncultured Christensenella sp. | reverse complement strand
CATCAAGGGTTCCGCTCTTAAAGCTCTTGAAAAAGCTACTTCCGGCTGCTCTGACGAAGAAGTTCTTGCTTCTGCTGAAGCTCAACCTATTCTCGAACTTATGGATGCTATCGACGCATACATCCCCAATCCTCAACGTGAAGACGACAAGCCGTTCCTTCTCCCTGTCGAAGACGTATTTACGATTTCCGGTCGTGGTACCGTTGCAACCGGTAGAGTTGAACGTGGTGTAGCACACGTTGGTGATGCAGCTGAAATCGTTGGTTTACAAGAAAAGTCCACCAACACCGTTATTACCGGTCTTGAAATGTTCAGAAAACTTCTTGACGAAGCTCAAGCAGGCGACAACGTAGGTGCTCTTCTTCGTGGTATCGACAGAAAGGCTATCGAAAGAGGTCAAGTTATTGCTAAACCCGGTTCGATACATCCCCACACCAGCTTCAAAGGCGAAGTTTACGTTCTTACCAAAGAAGAAGGTGGACGTCACACTCCGTTCTTTAACAACTATCGTCCTCAATTCTACTTCAGAACTACAGACGTTACCGGTTCTATCACCCTTCCCGAGGGCGTAGAAATGGTTATGCCCGGCGATAACGTAACTATCAGCGTAGAACTTATAACTCCTATCGCTATTGAAAAAGGTCTTCGTTTCGCTATCCGTGAAGGCGGCAGAACCGTTGGTTCCGGCGTTGTAGCCAGCATCATTAAGTAATTAAAAATTAAATAGATTTTAATTTAGATTATTTATAAAAAAAGCGAATCCGCTATGCGGGTTCGTTTTTTTATGTGTGATTGTAACAATATAGTGTTTATAAAAGTCCAAAAGTCCGTCTATAAGCCCGTTATCGAATGAATAAAGCATAAAAAACAAGATGCTTTCACTAACTAAAACAGTAATAATTTATATTTATTTTGATATTATATAGCAAAATTAAATTGTTTTAAAGCAGTATCTATAATAATTGATATTATTTTGTTGACGGAAAAATTGCTTTACGGTAAAACGAACTTGCTCAACAAAATTAAATATTAAATTTCCACGGTATACTTTTGCTAATTGTCTGCCTTTATTTTGCATTAGCTTAAATTAGGTAAAAGTGCAAACTGCACTAAATGGCTATGTGAAAAAGGAATGCTGTATTTAGTTTTGTTGAGCGACACTCGCAGTTGGCGTTTTTCGGTGCGTTAACTACGGTTGACGCATTTTTTTATTTTATTAAAGGAGACAAAAGAAAATGAAAACAGCAAATGAAATGAGACAATTCGCACAACAATACGTCCCGGATAGGTTATTTAAGGAGAACCCCGCAAAAGTTGATTTTGAAAAAATCGCCAACAATTTGAACGCCGATGAAGATGTTTTGTTCGCGTTTGTCGCTCATGCCGGGCGTATTGCCGATAATGCTATTTGTCGCGTAGGAATTGCTCTTTCAAAAGATAGATTGCTATTAGTGTACAAACCGAATACGGCGATAGGAATATTTTGTGATGCAAATTGTAAAACCTATGATTTAAAAGAAGTTAATTCTATAGGAGCACAAGGGTTATGCGTTGAAATTTCCATACGAGCAGAAGGAAACGTAATACTTGGTAATTGGTCGGGTGACCGAAGAAATTTAATTGCTAAAGAAATTAGAAAAATTATTGAAGTAAAACAAACTGAAAAAGAAGGACTTACCATAGTAAACAGTGTATCTACTGCCGATGAATTGAGAAAATACAAAGAACTTCTTAATGAAGGCATTATAACGCAAGAAGAATTTGACGCAAAGAAAAAGCAATTATTAAATTTATAATTACAAATTATCCGTAGACCGAAATGTCGGATAAAAGTCGAAGAAAAGACTTATATGTAACTAAAAAAATTTATTGTCGTTTGTACCGCGTGCAAAGTTTTATATTATCTTTTTAATATCTTGATTTTGATTTGTAATTATGATAAAATATACGAAAAGAGATTAAAGAGGTTTGAAATGAAATATTTGATAGTCGTTGATATGCAAAACGATTTTATTACGGGAAGTTTAGGTAGTGAAGCGGCTAAAAGTATCGTTCCTAAAGTAGTTAGTAAGGTTAGAGGTTTTGAAGGCGTAGTGATTTTTACGCGGGATACGCACGGCTTGGACTATTTGAATACTCAAGAGGGAAGGAAACTCCCCGTTATTCATTGCCAAAAAGGAACCGCGGGACACGAGATTTGCAACGAGTTAAAACCTTTCGTTTCAAAAGTCGTAGATAAACCGACCTTTGGAAGTTTAGATCTTCCTACCGTTATAAAAACGAATAGGGCAAAAGTCGAAGAAATTGCTTTATGCGGATTATGTACGGATATTTGCGTAATATCTAACGCTATGATTTTGAAAGCGGCTTTCCCGGAAACGAGGATAGTCGTTTATAAAGATTGTTCGGCGGGCGTAACTAAGGAAAGCCACGAAACCGCGCTTGCCGCGATGAAAGCTGTCCAAATTGACGTCGAATAAACGAAAACGGTTTTTACGTTTTTTAATAATGAAGGCGCGAAAAACCCTTTATAAAAATTTAAAGGATAAATTTTTAAGCCGCTATTTTTTTACGATAGCGTGCTTTTTAATTTATACAAAACACCTTGATAACGGGCTTATAGGCGGACTTTTTGTTTGTAAAACAACCAAAAGCCCGCAAACAAAAGTTGAAGAAAAACTAAAAACGGTATCGGTACGGTTGCAAAGCGAGTACGATTGTGGTAAAATACTGTTATAAAAAACGGTTTTAGGTGAATTATGAATTACGTTTTGATAACCGGTGCTTTCGGCGGTATGGGTAAAGCCGCGGTAGAGTTGTTTTTAAATAAGGGATTTACCGTTTTTGCGTTAGACAAAAACGTTGCGGAAACGGAAAACCAAAATTTAATCGCGATACAAGCGGACGTATGCGACGAGGAAAGTTTAACTTTTGCTTTCGATAAGGTTAAGTCCGTAACCGATAATTTATACGCGATAATCCATTTTGCGGGGATTTATCTTTTGGATTCTTTGGTTGAAATTGATAGCAAAGAATATGAAAAAGCTTTTCAAATAAACGTTTTCGGCGCTTTTAGGATAAACAAAATTTTCCGTCCTCTTTTAAATAGCGGCAGTAAAATTTTAATGACGACGAGTGAGTTAGCCCCCTTAAACCCTTTGCCCTTTACGGGTATTTACGCGGTGACGAAAGGCGCGCTCGATAAATACGCGTATTCTTTAAAAATGGAACTGCAACTTTCAGACGTTTCGGTTTCAGTGCTTAGGGCGGGCGCCGTGGATACCGGGATGATAGCGGCGTCGACGAAAGCGCTTGATAATTTTTGCGAAAACACTAAACTTTATTCCTGCAACGGAAAACGCTTCAAAAAAATCGTCGATAGCGTTGAGGCGAGAAGAATCCCGCCTCAGAAATTAGCCGAAAAGGTTTATAAAATCGTTTCAAAAAAGAGCCCTAAGTTTAATTACGCGATAAACAGAAATCCCTTGCTTCTTATCTTCAACGTCTTACCGAAAAGACTTCAATTCTTTATAATAAAGAAAATTTTAAAATAATAAAAAGCGTCGTTAATCGGCTTATAGCCCGACTTTCGACGCTTTTTTCGTTAAAGTTCTTTTTGTTTTTGTAAAAACGATTCGGTTACTATCGACCAATCGTATTGTGGAAGATATCTTCCGGAAAAGTTTCCGCCCGATTTTAAATAGTTCCAAAGATCGCAATCGGCGGCTTTTACGTTTATAACCGCCCTTGCTCTTTCAAAGGTTACTAAATCTTCGACGTTCGCTTCTTTTAAAGTAAGTCTAAGTCTACTTACCGCGTCGCGGTAAAGTCTTTTAGCAAGTTCTGCGTTTTTGTTGGGCCAAAGGTTACCGATAGCCGTGTCCATGGTTACGAATGAACCTTGCGCGTCGGTTAAAAGCGCTAAAAGCTCTTTTGCCTTCGACGAAGAAAAATCAACCGCCACTCCGTCGACGAAGAGGTCGAAACTGTCGAAGGTTTTTAAAAAAGGTCTTAGGGGGGCTTTATTTTCTTTTAGTTTCGACAATATTTTTAAAACGGCTTCTTTTCTATATGGTTTATGGCAAAAGTCGATTTCTTTTCCGTTTAATCTATCGGCTATTTTCTTTTCGTTTTCCGCGTAAGCGCTTATAAAAACGATTTTTAAATTCGGTTTTATTTCAAGCATACGCTCGGCTAACACGACGCCGTCGATTTCCGGCATTTTTATATCTAAAAACACGGCTTGAACGTCGTTTATGCGTAAGTATTCCAAGGCTTGTCTCGGCGCGTTCATAAACATTTTGCACTCTATATCCATATCGTCCACGACGTTAGGAAGAAAAGTGGATAAAGCGGAGATTTCGTCGTCAACTACTATGATTTTCATAATTATTAATCCTTATCGATATTTTGGTACCGCGGTCTAAGGCGGTTTCTACGTTTACTTCGGCGCCTAAAAGGGCGAATCTTCTTTTTACGTTGTAAAGCCCCACGCCTTCCTTGACGGTTTCTTTATCAAAACCTTTTCCGTTGTCGGAAACGGTTATTAAAACGCCGTCGTCGTCTTTAAATGAAGCGACTTCTATATATCCGTTTTCAACGCCCGAAAGTCCCGCGTATTTTACGGAGTTTTCAACGAGCGGTTGCAGTGACAACGGCGGTACGGAAAAATTCACGTACTCAAGGTTTAATAAAAGGTTTAATTTGTCGTCGTAACGCAAGTTTATTATTTCAAAATAATTAACTAAATTTCTTATCTCGTCTTCAAACGGTATAAGGTCGCAATCGGCGTCGGTAACGAATCTTAAATGCCTTGCGAATTTTTCCACCGCGGTATCGCCGAGCGTTAAGTCTTTTCTGTATTGATGCTGTATAGCGGTCAAAGTATTGAATATAAAGTGCGGTTTAATTTGTGCTTTTAAGGACTTGGTTTCCAAAACGGCTAAATCTTTTTCCAAAGCCTTTGCTTTTATCGCTTGCTTCGACGCGTTTGCTATTTTGTAAAGCATTAGTATGGAAAAACAAAATATAATGGACGTTAGATCCGCCGAAAAGATAAATTCCGTGCCGAATTTCAAAAGCCCTAAAACGTCACAAAATTCAAAGACGAAAGTAGTTATTAAAAGTTCGAACAGCGCGCCGTAAACTAAACTTCTTAAAACGGAAAAGTCGGACTTAAAAAACAACGGGTATAAATAAATCGCCGCTAAAGCCAATAAAGAAAACGCGAAAACAGGCGCGACGGGCGTTCCGTAAAAGGCTATAAGAAGAATTGACAAAACTAACGCGACTAAAAGCCCGATATATAAAAGACGTTTACTATATCCCGCGCCTTCCCGTTTTAGGTGAAGGATAAAAAAGCAAAAAGCCGCTATCGCGGACGCAAGCCTAAGCACCGACGTCGCGGTAAAACTTAAATCGCTTACGTACATCATATCTTTGCTCGTAATAAAGTGGACGAGCATCGATACCGAAAACAACGGCAAACTAAAATCTTTTTTCGTCGCGAAAAAGAAAACCGATAAAACGCTTATAACCACCGCGGTAACCGAGATGCCTAACGCAACGTAGGTAAACGCGCGTAAATCGTTGCCGTATTCAACGCCGCTTTCCACTGCCGCAAGCCAAGGCGCGGCGTTAAGTCCGCCGTGTGTGGTCGCGGAAAGTTCTATTACTATTTCCAAATCGCCGCCGTCCGCTACGTAGGGGTAAATTTCTTTCGGTACGCCCGTAACCTTGGTGTTTTCGGGGTTTTTGGAAAGTTCGCCGCTGACGTAATTAAGTTCGCCGTTTATAAACACGCGGTAGGCAAAATTTTCGTTGTGTCTAAACACTACGACGTTAGTTCCTTCCTCGACGTTTTCGGCTATAAGTCTATACGAGGCGTAACCGGTTTTTGGAAGTTTGCCGTCGCCGTAATCTTTATAAGTCCATAAAGACGGGACGTTTATTTTTCCGTCGCTTTCACCGGTATATCCGTCGGTAACTATCCAGCGGTTATAAAAAAAATCCCACTCGCCGGAAAGGTTGCAGGCAACGTCTCTCGGGTAAAGGTCTACCCCGATAAAATCAACTTTGCCGTTTTCAACTTCCGGGCTACGGTAAATTTTACAATAATTTGCGTTAAAAGAATACAGTATCACGCAAAAAAGCACTATAAGCGTAGCCACCGCGGAAAAAATCACGGTATTTGCGACCGAAGTTGCGGTCGTTTTCTTTTTAGTAAGGTTTTTCATAGCGTAACGAGTCGAAAATTTTGAAGTAAAAAACTTTCTTTATTCTATTATACCAAAATACCGCCAAAAAACCGCCAAAAAAGCGGCGTTTACAAATAAATGTTATAAAAAACGACAAAAAAGTCGGGCTATACGCCCGTTGTCGCAAAATTTTTATATACGAGATATAAAGTTTCGTTTTTGTCTTGAATTTTAGCGCTTTTTTGGCGGTGTAAAGATTACAATAAACGTAACTACGACGAAAGGAGTTTTTTATGAAGAACAAACGCTTTTTGGTGACGTTAATCGCGATTTTCGCGTGTTTGACTGCAATTTTAGGTTTTACCGCTTGCGGTAGCAAAGGAGATATAGGTAATAAAGGCGAAACGCCCGTTCCGCCTATAATCGATAGCGGACCCCACGGCGGCGAAACCCTCGGCGGCGATACCGCAAAGAAGAATTTTACGCCTTCTATAGAAATAAGCCTTGATTTCGGCGATATATATTATTACGACGAGGGTAGTGGTTACGTACTTCTCGGTGACGAAACGGTTTATTATTACGTAGACGCTGAATCCAAGGATTATAGCCAAAATAAAAACGGGCTTCCTAATTTTAAATTAACGATTACGGTAAAAGTAACCGTAAAAAACGCCGCGGACAAAAGCGATAAAGGCAAACCCTTGCAAACGACGGTAGTAAGCGAAAGCTTTGCGAGTTTTGAATTTATCGAAGCGAAAATTAAAAACGGCAAGTTAGTCTTTTCTTGCGATTTAGACAACCGTTTTCAAAGCACGCTCGGTATAAGTTTTCAACAACAAATTTTAGACGTACTCGACGAAAAAATGAGCTATTGCGGACTTACGGCGGAAGAAAAATCAGAGTACGAAAGAGAATTTTCCGTTAATCTTTTCGGAAGTCCTTACGTTACCGCTAAAAACCTTGAGTATTCCACCGACAAATTCGTTTATTTAACCGCGCCTATCGACGGCGGAACGGTTAAGTTAGACTTAAGCGTTTTGAACAAAAATTTCAATTTTGGCGAAAAGGGTGATTTTTCGAACTTTACTTTAACCTTCGACAATCTTAAAAACTACGATTTGCCCGAAGGTTTTAAAAAGGCTTTGGAAAAGCAAAAGAACGTCTTTTTCGTCGGCAGCGATTTATTAAACAGAAGCGTTTTAGATAAGCCCGACGAACGGTTAGAGGGTAGAGAAGACGAATTTTTGAATAAAAACGATTGGATTGACGAAGCGTATTGCGACACCTATATGGATAGGGAATCTATTAAATTTAAAAAGACGCTCGGCTATCAATATTTTACCATCGAATTCTTAACGACTAATTATTTCGGAAAGAAATATTCGGAAAAAACTTTATACGTATCTTACGAAAAACCTTCCGCAAGATATACTTTTGCAAAACCCGATAGCACCAAAAAAGTAAAAATAACGAGTTTCGACGGTGCAACCGTTACGGCGACTTACGACGCTAAAAAATGCGGCTATACGATACAACCGAAAGATTTACCTGTCTTTTTCGCTTCAAAAATTACTACTAACGAGCACTTCCGTTATCTAACGACGGAAAGAGGCAGCGACGTTATCGTTTGCGATTACGAGGCGCCAAATAGCGTATCTATAGAATTTCCGGAACTCGACGTTCGGGAATACTTGCAAGGCGGCTTAGAAAACGCTGAGTTTAAGTGCGTTTACGAAGACGGAGAAATTTTTAAAGCAACTTTGAAAAAATTGGTAGAGTTAAGCGAGGATGAAGATATTCCATACGCCGAAGAGGCATTGTTTGCTGTGGAGTGTATAAGTAACAGCAATAAAGACCGTCTTTTGGAACGCGACGACTATTTGTTCTTAAGTCCGTTGTTAAACGGAAAAGAAGCGTCTTTCGATAACGCTTTTTCGATAGATTGCCATACGTATTTGAGCGTGAACGGAACATATAAGCAATTTGATTTTACCGCCAAAATAAAAATAAAACCTTATCTTGAAGAAGTGGTGATTACGAATAGCGACTTACTTTCGTCCGAATATTGGGAGTTAGACGATTTGCAAATACTTTCGGGCGCGACGGTTTCCTTAAAATGGCAAAAAGAAATTTCCGCCACCGCCGAAAACAAGGTTGAAGAAGTACCTTTGACGGCTTCATTGTTAGGCGGATTCAGCACCGCGGTCGCGGGGACCTACGATTACGCTGTTACTTACGGCGGAAAAGTATTTAAACAAAACTTTGGATACACCGTAAAACCCAACCCCGTGACGGCTATAAAGATAAAGGAAGGTTCGTTTAGCGACACCTACGTAACGCACGAAGACTTTACGGTAACCGATTCTAAACTTTTGGTAACTTACGCAAGCGGCAAAACCAAAGAGGTCGATATAGACGCTTCTATGGTCGACGGCTTTAACAAGGAAGACGCCGGCGTACAAACTTTAACCGTTTCTTACGGCGGCAAAGAGGTTGCGTATGATATCACGGTGAAAGAAGTAGTTTCTTTATCTTTATACGACGGGCTTTCAAGAAAATATTGCATAAATCAAAAACCGCAAGACTTTACCGTAAAAGTAACGTTTTCGGACGGCGATTACGATTATATTATCGTAAACGGCGAAAAGGTTCAAGACGAGTTCGACACCTCGACTAAAGGCGGCAAACGGTTTAACTTCGTTTTCGGCGGAAAGCAATTGGTCCACGAGTACGTAGTATACGAAGCCGCGTATCTATACTATACCGAGGACGGAAGCCGAGTTATTATCAACAAAATGGACTTCGAAACTCCGACGGAAGGCGTTAAGGCATATAGGCTTCCCGACTGTGTTAATATAGTGATTCCCGAAACCATCGACGGTTTAGCGGTCGTTGCCGTTTCGCAAGAGGCGTTTTTAGGGGAGTCGGGTATTGAAAGCGTACGGATTCCCGACACGGTAAAGACGATAGGCGATCGTGCTTTTTCCGATTGCATATCGTTAAAGACGATAAATATTCCTTACGACGCGAGCGTCGGGACCGCTATACTTAAAAATTGCAAAAAGTTGGAAGATTTAACCATTGCGGGCGACGGCGATACCGCTCAAGTTTTAGCGGAGTATTTCGGCGCTGAGTTTAAAAATACGTCGGAAAAACGTTCCGTTCCCGAAAACCTTACCGTAAAATTTGCCGAAGGCACGACGACGCTTATAGACGAAATCTTTAAGCAACTCAATAACGAAGTGCAAAAAGTCGTTTTCCCGTCGACGCAAACGTCTTTGGGTGTTCAAAAGGCAATAACTTCGGTTAAAGCGTTTGAAAGTTTATCTTCCACGGTAAAAGTCGTAGACGGCGTATTATATACCGAAACGGGTGCAAATCTTTACTACTATCCGACGACTTTAACCAATAAAACTTTGGTTTTAGGGGGAGAAGTTACTTCTATCGGTATGATCAATAACAACGCTTATTTAGAAGAGGTAACGATAAACGGAAACTTAACGTCGCTTAACGAAAACGCTTTTTATAAGTGTACGGCGCTTACCAAAGTAACGTTTAACGGCAGTTTATCGGTAATTCCCGACGGTGCTTTCGACGATTGTGAAAAATTGGCTAATTTCAAATTCCCGTCCAACGTTACCAAGATAGGGAACGCGTTTGAGTCGGTTGCAATAGAAACCGTGCGACTTCCCGAAACGCTAACATCCATAGACACGCAAGCGTTCTATTGGGCTAAAGTTAAACGTTTGTATATTCCTAAGTCGGCAACGCAAAGTCTTAAAGGAAATAAGGGATCCTCGTATTTATACCTCGAAGAATTGGTTTACGACGGAAGTATTCCTTTAACGCAGTTAACCGTTTATAGGGATGGTGATCGTACGTATCCTCAAAAATTAGCGAAGATATATTTAACCGAAACGCTTTGCGATGGGTTTGCAAGGGGAACTAATTATAACAAAGAGGTTTATCTTTCTTCTAAAATCAGCAAGATTCCGAGCGACGTCAACGCGCTTTATACGAAACTTACTATTTACTACGAAGGCAGTATAACTCAAAACAGTAGCGATAGAAGCTACGTAACGAGTAGTTTGTCTAAAAATTACGTTCATTGGTGGTAACGCCGTAACGTAATTTTGCAAAATAAAAAACGGTCGATAATCGGCTTATAGGCTGATTTTCGACCGTTTTTTTGCGCAATTTTAATCTAATTCGTCTAATGTTTTCGTGAATGCGGGAAGAACGTTTTCTACAAAATATTTTACTTCGGGTAAATCGAAGGATTTTACCTCTTTACCGATAGAAGCGTGGGCTTTTTTAAATTCCTTATTGCCGACGTTTACTTCGTCGATGCACTTTACGTAGGCAGAAATTTTGTCGGCGACTTTTACAATTTTATATTCGTCGCTTTCTTTGTCGGGAATTAAAGCCTTTTCGTATTCTTCCTTTAAAAAAGGATCTAAAGTATCGATAAGTTTTTTGCAAGCGTTAAGTTCCAAGTCCTTATACGCAACTTTAATATCGCGGTTGAAATATTTTACGGGGGTAGGAAGGTCGCCCGTTATAACCTCGCTACACTCGTGGTACAAAGCGTAGTTTAAAACCCTTTCTACGTCGTAATTTTTACCGTATTTTTTGTTTCCGATAAGCGCTAACGCTTGTGCTATGACGGTTACGTCCATAGTGTGTTCCATATCGTTTTCTTCTAACGTGGAGTGCATTAACGACCAACGTTTAATGTACTTCATCCTTTTTAAATAACCGAAAAAGTCGTTCATAAAAAACCTCTTGAATAAGTAAAAGTCGGGTTATAAGCCCGTTATTGATACATTTTTATAAAGATTATCCTATTAAAAGTTCTAAAACGGAAGATAAAACGTAAACTACGTTAGCGCCGCTATCGGCTATTTTGCATCTATAATCGTCCATAATATTTATATCGGCGTCTTCCGCGTCGGTTAAGGGGCTGGAGTGCAAAATGCAAGCCGATTTAGGAAGGCTTTCTAAAGTTTCCTTATTTACGTAAAAATCCCGTCCGTAATCGTTGTCTATAAACAAAACGTCACATTTTTTAAGAGCCGCGGTTAAGTCGTTAGATACTTCCACTGAAGTTAATTCTTGCAAATAAGCTACGACTTCTTGGTTTACGGCGCGGTTTTCGGGCGTAATTAAATTTAGATTCATTTCGCACTTTGCCATACCGACCAAGTGAGAGGTAAGTTTATCGAAGTTACCCAAAAAGCAAACGTTTAGCCCCGACAGCTTTTTGTGATTTTCGTAAATCGTTAAAAGGTCGGAAATCGCCGTTATAGGGCTATCCTTTAAATGGGCGTTTATAACGGGAGATATTCTTTCACTTAATTTTACGGCGTCCGACGAAACCGAAGTTTCAACTATAAAAGCGTCGATGCCGAGTTTGGAAAAAACTTCCACCGATTCTCTTCCCGACAAAAAACTTTCTATATTGCTACCGCCGATAGGAATAGTCAAAGGATGCCCGTTAACTTTATCCACGGCAAGCCTAAACGTTAATTGCGCTATACCGAGTCTTTGGTTGGTTATCAAAACGACGTGTCTGTTTTTTAGGGAATAATCGACTTCCCCGACCGCCTCGGTAATTTTAAGGTGTAAACATTTTCGTATAATTCCAAAAACATCTTCTGTGGAAACGTCTTTAAGGTTTATTAGCGACTTAGATTGTATCGCGTTTTTAGGGATATAGTTTTCAAACTTCATTTTTTCAATCTCCTGAAAGTTCGTACTCATATTGTAGCAAATATTAAAAAATAACGCAAGCAAACGAGTAGCGTCGCGATAATTTAAAAAAAATTAGCCGTACGTAAAGATTATGAAAGGTTTTGCGATAACTTTCGTTGTGTTTTTTTAAAAAACTTGCTACAATATAAGTTGAAATTATTATAATAAACTATTTAGACGCGGTTTTCCGCGCGGGCGGTGTGACATGGCAAAAATTATCGTTAAAAATTTATCTAAAAAATATTCTTCTCGCCAAGCGTTAAAGGACGTGAGTTTGGAAATCGAAAACGGCGAACTTACCGTTATTACCGGACTTAAAGAATCGGGTAAAACCACTCTTATACGCGCTATTTGCGGTTTGGACGCGGTGGAAAAAGGCGAAGTCTTTTCGGACGGAGTATTGATAAATAAGATGGAGCCTAAGGATAGAAATATGGCGCTCGTCGCGGCTTATATGCCTTTAAATCCTAACGTGAGTGTAACGGAAAACGTCGCGACGGGTATGAAACTTAGAAAATTTCCAAAGGAAGAAATAGAAAGTAAAACGGCTAAAGCCCTTGAAATTTTAGGTTTAAGCGATTACGCAAAAAGGGTAACCAAAAACCTAACGCCGGGGCAAAAATACCGTTTGCTTTTTGCAAGGGCTATTGCAAGGGAACCCAAAGTAGTTATCGTCGACGATATATTTAGCGGCGTGGAAGCAGGGCTTAGAAAAGAGTTAAGAACCGAAATGGTTAAACTCAACAAGCGTCTAAAAATTAACTTTATCTACGTTACGAATAACCCTACCGACGCGCTTATCGCCGCGGATAAGATAGCATTTTTGGAAGGCGGAGTTTTGACGCAGTACGGAACGCCCGCGGAACTTTACGATAAGCCCGCGACGTTGCCTATCGCGACTTTCTACGGCTCTCCTAAAATCAACCTTTTTCAAGGCATTATCGAAAAAGAGGAAGGCGCTTACCTTTTAAAAACCGAAGGTTGGTCGATAAAAACCGACAAAACTTTTGCGGAAGATTTCGATAAAAAATACGTCGACGCAAAAAGAACGGTTACTTTTGCCGTAAGGGCGGAAGATTTTTGCGAAGACGAAAACGGCGATATCGAAGTAACGGTCGATTCTTCCGACGAGTGGACGGGCGGAAAATACCTTTCCGTTTTATATTCGGGAAAAATCGAAGAGCCGACTTATTTTAACGCGTTTATAAAAACGGAGGAAGAAAAAACTTTAAAACTTTCCGTAAAAAGCGACGGACTTTTAATTTACGATACCGAAACGGAAGTTTTGATAGGTTGATAAAATTAGCCGATAACGGGCTTATAGACGGGTTTTTATTTTGAAAGCGGCGTCAAAACGCCGCAAAAACTATTTTTACGTAAGAATTTAATAAAAGGATTTTTCAGTATGATTTTCGGAAAACATATAAATAAATATTATCTGAAATACGCCTACTTGATACTTTTCGGGCTTATAGCCCTTCTTGCGGTAGACTATTTTCAGTTAAAGGTGCCTAATCTTTACGGCATGCTTATAAACGGAATAAACGACGGCGTGGTTATCGTCGACGGCAAAGAAGTGGCGTTTACGAAAGAATTTTTGATAAACGAAATTTGTTTGCCGATGATAACGGTTATTTTAGTAATGATCGTCGGTAGATTCGGTTGGCGCGTTTGCTTCTTCGGTTCCGCTATAAAAGTGGAAACCGATTTAAGAAACAAAATGTTCGCGCATAGCAAAAAACTCTCTCAAGAGTATTACCAAGTAAACAAAGTCGGAAACTTAATGAGTTTATACACCAACGACTTAGACATTATTAACGAGTGTTTCGGCGACGGCGTTTTAATGTTTTTCGACGCACTGTGTTTAGGGCTTATATCCCTTTACAAAATGTGGCAAATGAACAAACTTTTAACGCTTTTCGCACTTATTCCGATGGGGCTTTTAATGGCGGTCGGTGCGGTGATTGAAAAATCGCTCACCAAAAAATGGTACGTCAGACAAGAATCGTTTTCCGGTTTGTCGGATTTCGCGCAAGAAAGTTTTTCGGGCATTGCGGTTATTAAAGCCTTCGTGAAGGAAGTCGTAGAACTTTCGGCGTTTAAAAGACTAAACAAGCACAACGAAAAAGTCAACGTAGAATACACGAAAGCCTCGGTTTTAGTGGATATCTTCGTAACGCTGTTCGTGGAATCGGTTATTTGCGTAATTTTAGGTTACGGCGGATATTTAGTATATACGGGCAAGTTTAAAGCCGGCGACTTGATGGAATACATAGGATATTTCAATTCAATCGTATGGCCGATTATGGCTATATCCATGCTTATAGAAATGACGTCGAGGGGTAAAGCCTCTTTAAAACGTATAAGCGAACTTTTAGATCAAAAAGTTACCGTAAAAGACAGGGAAGGCGTTAAGGACGCCGGCGTTTTGACGGGCGAGATAGAATTTAAAAATTTAACTTTCCGTTACCCCGGCGCCGATTACGACGCGCTTAAAAACGTTTCCTTTAAGATAAACGCGGGCGAAAGCGTCGGCTTAGTCGGTAAAACGGGCTCCGGCAAAACCACCCTCGTCGACTTGACTTTACGCACCTATAACGTTCCCGACGGGACCGTTTTCGTCGACGGTAAAGACGTAAACGATTTGTCTATATCGTCCGTAAGGGAAAACTTCGCGTACGTTCCACAAGACAATTTCTTGTTTTCGGACACTATAGAAAACAATATAAACTTTTGCGGAAAAGCCACCGGCTTTAACGACGTCGAAAAAGCCGCTAAACTTTCAGACGTTCACGACAATATAGTCGAGTTTACAGAAGGTTATCAAACGGTTTTAGGCGAAAGAGGCGTAACCGTTTCCGGTGGTCAAAAACAAAGAATTTCTATTGCGCGCGCGCTTTTAAAAGATTCACCCGTGCTTATTTTGGACGATTCCGTTTCGGCGGTCGACACCAAAACGGAAAAGGTTATTTTGGATAATCTTAAGAAAAGCCGTAACGGTAAAACCACTATTTTGATAGCGCACAGGATTTCCACCGTCGAAAGCCTCGATAAAATAATCTTTATCGACGACGGCAAAGTTTTGGCGGTAGGACCTTCCAAAACGTTGTACGAAACTTGTCCCGAATACGCCAAGATGGTCGACCTTCAAAAACTCGACGATGAAGAAGGAGGTAAATTATAATGAACGAATATTTACCGATTCTTTTACTCGGCGCTATTTTAGGTACCGTATCGACGCTTTTAATAGTCGCTTACGCCACTATTAAAGATAAAAAGCAAGCGATAGGCTTCGACCGCAATATGTCGGACGGAGAGATAACGAAAAGACTTATCGTATACGCAAAACCTTATTACAAGCGGTTTATCTTCGTCGGCGTTTTAGCGCTGATTTCGGTTGCTTACGATATAGTATCCCCGATAGTTATCGGCAGCATTGAAGAAATGATTGCAAGGGACTTTGAACTTTCTTCTCTTTATTGGTCGGTCGCGCTATACGCAAGCATACTTATAGTTTCGCTTTTATGCGGTTATTTACAAGCCGTAATACTGCAAAAAACGGGACAAGCAATAATTTCCAAACTTCGTGAAGATTTGTTTATCCACATAGAAAACCTTTCGCACGAACAACTTAACGAAATCTCGGTAGGAAAATTAGTTACCCGAGTTACCAACGATACCAACGCCATTTCGATGATGTTTACCAACTTAGTCGTAAATTTGGTTAAAAACTGTATGAAGATTTTGGGTATTTTGGTAGCGATGCTCGCGATAAACTATATGCTTACATTAATGGTGCTTTGTTTCGTTCCTTTCGTAGTACTTTTCACCTTCATCTTTACTAAATTTTCAAGAAAAGCGTACAGACGGGTAAAAGACGGTACGACGGCTATAAACACGTTTTTGTCTGAAAATCTTTCTGGTATAAAAATTACTCAAATTTTTAACGTCGAAGACAAAAAGATGGAAGAGTTTACCAAAAAGAGCAAAGAACTCGGCAAGGCGAAAGAAGGTCAAATTTTCGTTTTCAGCGTATTTAGACCTTTAGTGTATATGCTTTATATAAGTTCGGTGCTAGTCTTATTTTACCTCGGCGGTATCGGCGTGTTAAACGATATTCATTTTTTAGGGCAGACCTTGGACGGCGCGACGATAGTTATCTTTTATATGTTCGTCGGTACATTCTTTACGCCTATACAAAATCTTGCCGAACAGTTTAACTGGTTGCAGTCGGCTTTTGCCTCGGCGGAAAAAGTTTTCTCTATCCTCGATATAAAACCCGTTATGCAAGACGCCGAAGACGCCGTCGAGTTAGACGTCGTAAAAGGCGAAATAGAATTTAAAGACGTTTGGTTTAGTTACGTCCCCGGCGAGTGGGTGCTTAAAGGCGTTTCCTTTAAAATAAACCCCAACGACACGGTGGCTTTCGTGGGGTCAACCGGTTCCGGTAAAACCACTATTTTGTCTTTAATTTGCCGCAACTACGAATTCCAAAAAGGTGAAATTTTAATAGACGGCATAGATATAAGGAAGATAAAAACCTCTTCTTTAAGAAGGCATTTCGGGCAAATGCTTCAAGACGTTTTCTTGTTCTCGGGTACGATAAGAAGTAACATTTTGTTAAGAAAGGAAGGCGTTTCGGACGAAGAAATTTTAGAGGCTTGCCGTTACGTCAACGCCGATAAATTTATCGATAAACTCGAAAACGGGCTTGACGAAGAAGTGAGGGAACGCGGCAACAACTTTTCCGCGGGACAGCGGCAACTTTTATCGTTTGCCCGTACTATAGTCCATAAGCCGGAAGTTATGATTTTGGACGAGGCGACCGCCAATATAGACACCGAAACGGAAGTTTTGATACAAAATTCCTTGGAAAAATTAATGAAGATAGGCACTATGCTTATAGTTGCGCACCGCCTTTCCACTATTCAACACGCCGATAACATTATAGTTTTATCGCACGGCGTTATAATCGAGCAAGGCAATCACCAAGAACTTTTAGCCAAACGCGGAAGATATTACGACCTTTACACCCTTCAATACGAAAGGAAACGTTTAGAAGGCTAAAGGGTGATAAATTGCCGTGCAAACTTAAAAAACGCCCGCGTTATCGCTTTATATTATATATATAATAGATATAAATTTGAAAAACGGGCGAAAAACGATTGCATAGAGTTAAAAACTGTGCTATAATAGCAAAGCAAAAAAATTCACACCCGACCGTTTACGGCTTACCGTGGCTTCAAAAAAATTGCGAATCGAAGCGCATCTCAGCCTAAAAAGAAACGACGGGGAGGATTAACGGAGGTATATTTTTATGGAAGTTACTACTATGAAGCAACTTCTCGAAGCGGGCGTTCATTTCGGACACCAAACGAGAAGATGGAATCCTAAGATGAAAAAGTACATCTTTGGCAGCAGAAACGGCATTCACATTATCGATTTGCAAATCACTTTAAAGCTTATCGAAGACGCTTACAGATTCGTTGCGGACGCCGTTAAGGAAAACAAGACGGTTTTATTCGTCGGTACCAAACGCCAAGCGCAAGAGGCTATTCAACAAGAAGCCGAACGTTGCGGTATGTACTACGTAAACTATCGCTGGTTAGGCGGTACGCTTACCAACTTTAAGACTATTCGTTCCAGAATCGACAGATTAAACAAACTCGATCAAATGGAAAAGATGGGAGAGTTCGACCTTCTTCCTAAGAAAGAAGTTCTCGAATTAAAGAAGGAACGCGAAAAACTCAACCAAAACCTCGGCGGCATTAGAGAAATGCGTCAACTCCCCGACGTTATGTTCGTAGTCGATCCTTCTTGCGAAGATATCGCTATAAAGGAAGCTAACAAACTCGGTATCCCCGTAGTCGCTATCACCGACACCAACTGCGATCCCGATTTAATCGATTACGTTATTTCCGCTAACGACGACGCTATTAAGGCGGTTAAGTTAATAACTTCCGTAATAGCCGACGCAGTTATCGAAGGCAAACAAGGCGAAGACGCCGTTATCGCTATGAGAGAACAAGCCGCTAAACTTCGCGCTCAAGCGCAAGAAAAGGTTGAAGACTCCGTAGAGGAAGCACCCGTCGAAGTCGTAACCGAAGAAGTTCCCGCTGAAGAAGCGGCGGAATAATTTTTCAAATAACCGCTTTATATTAACAAGGAGATTATTATGAGTTTCACTGCACAAGACGTAAAGACTTTAAGAGAAAGAACCGGTTGCGGTATGATGGACTGCAAAAACGCCCTTACCGAAACTAACGGGGACATGGAAAAGGCTATAGACTTTTTAAGAGAAAAAGGTATGGCTAAAGCCGCTAAGAAAGCAGGTCGTATCGCTGCCGAAGGTATCGTCGACAGTTATATCCATATGGGTGGAAAAATCGGCGTTTTGTTAGAACTTAACTGCGAAACCGACTTCGTTGCAAGAGGCGACCAATTCAAGAATTTGGCGCATGATATTTGCTTGCATATTGCCGCGGCTAACCCTTCTTACCTTACTAAGGAAGAAGTTCCCGCTGAAGTTTTAGAAAGAGAAAAAGCCGTTTTAAAGGCTCAAGCTTTAGAAGAAGGCAAGCCCGCCGCTATCGTTGAAAAGATGGTTGAAGGCAGAATTAAGAGTTTCTACGACGACAACTGCTTATTAAATCAAAAGTTCGTTAAGGATCCTTCTAAGACTATCGAACAACTCGTTATCGAAGCGACTGCCACGATCGGCGAAAAGATTGCTATTAGAAGATTCGTACGTTACGAAATGGGCGAAGGCTTACAGAAAAAGAGCGAAAACTTAGCTGACGAAGTAGCGGCTCAAGTTGAAGCATTAAAGAAATAATTTTTGCGCGCTTAAAAGAGGAAACGTAACTTGAGGTTTGTTTCCTCTTTTTTAAAAAATAGGGCTATAAGCCCGTTATTAAAGGTTTTTTTGAATTTTTTACTAAAATAAAAGAGGATTTTATGGGTAATTACGATAGAATTTTATTAAAACTGAGCGGAGAGGCTTTGGCGAAAGATAAAGGTTTCGGATACGATTACGATTTCGTAAAAACCGTCGTAAAAGAACTTATGGACGTTCAATCGCAAGGAAAGCAAGTGTCTTTAGTCGTCGGCGCCGGCAATTTTTGGCGCGGAAGGCAAGGCGCTGATACCGATAGAACGGTTGCCGACCAAATGGGTATGCTTGCAACTATTATGAACGCTTTGTTTTTACAAGACGCTATCGAAAACGCCGGCGGTAAAGCGGTGGTGCTTTCTTCCATAGAAGTCGACCGCGTTGCCGAACTCTACACAAAAAAACGCGCCCTTGACTATCTATCCAAAGGATATATAGTAATATTCGGCGGCGGTACCGGTAGCCCCTATTTTTCCACCGACACGGCGGCGGCGCTTAGGGCTGCCGAAATCGAAGCGGACGTTATACTTCTTGCCAAAAACGTAGACGGGATTTATTCCGCCGATCCGAAGGTTGACGCTTCCGCTAAAAAATACGACGTTATATCTTACGCCGACTTTATTAAAAAAGGACTAAAAGCGATGGATCTTACGGCGGTTACGATGTGTATGGAAAACGATATCCCTATTCTTTGCTTTATGCTTGACGAGGTTTCCATTGTGAAAGCGGCAAGCGGCGAAGATTTGGGTACTTGGATAAAATGAATTAAAAAAGTCGGGCTATAAGCCCGTTATCAAAGGTTTTTGCGACCTAACAAATAAAAAATATATAAAAAGAGAGGAATTACTATGGCAGCCGATATGGAAAAAATCGAAATGATTTTACTTGAATGCGAAGACAAAACGAGTAAAACCATCAGCGTACTTAAAGAATCCTATATACAAATTAGACTCGGACGCGCGAATCCGCACGTTCTCGATAAGGTAATGGTTGATTTTTACGGTCAACCCACCCCCGTCGCTCAAATGAGCAATATCTCGGTACAAGAAGGTAAGTGCCTCGTAATAGCGCCTTGGGACAAAAGTATGCTTAAAAACGTTGAAAAGGCATTACTTGGCTCCAACGTCGGTATTACGCCCACGAACGACGGCTCCGTTATAAGACTCGTTTTCCCCGATTTAACCGAAGAAAGACGTCGTGAAATCGGTAAACAAGTAAGAAAGATGGGTGAGGACGCCAAAGTTGCGGTAAGAAATATTCGTAGGGACGTTCTCGATACCTTGAAAAAGATGAAGACGAATAAAGAAATTTCCGAGGACGAATTTACTTTATTCGAAAAAGACGTAAACGACGCGATAAACTCCGCCGTTGAGTCGGTTGATAAACTTCAAGCGGAAAAAGAAAAGGACGTAATGACCGTCTAATGGGCGGGCTTAGGCACGTTGCTTTTATAATGGACGGAAACGGGCGCTGGGCGACGGCTAAATCAAAGCCGCGCGTCGACGGGCATAAAGCGGGGGCTATCGCAATGGAAAAGATAGTTCCGTACGCTTTTTCCCGCGGGGCGACCGTTTTGTCCTTTTACGCGTTTTCGACGGAAAACTGGTCGAGGCCGAAACGAGAGGTTTTGGGTATACTTTCGCTTCTTATGATTTTATTGGAAAGAAATTTGCCTTTCTTTATTAAAAATCAAATAAGGCTCGTGGTGTCGGGGGATTTATCGATGCTTTCGGGCGTGAGGCGAAAAAAGGTTTACGACGCAATCGAAAAGACCAAAGACTTTAAAAAGACGGTAAATATTTTGTTTAATTACGGCGGAAAATCGGATATTTTGCGCGCGGTAAAAAGTTTGGCTGCAAAGGGTGTGAAAAATCCTTCCGAAGCCGATTTTGAAAAGGAATTGTACTCTGCGGGGCTTCCTCCCGTCGATATGGTTATAAGGACCAGCGGCGAAAAGCGTTTAAGCAACTTTATGCTTTGGCAAACGGCGTATTCCGAACTTTATTTTACCGACGTTTTATGGCCTGATTTTTCCGAAAAAGATTACGACGAGGCTGTTCGTTGGTTCCAAAGCCGCCAAAGAAGATACGGCGGACTCGACGAAAAATAGCCTGTTTATATTTTGCTTGGTGATAAAAATGAAGGATTTTTTTATTAGACTTATAACGAGCGTGTTCTTAGTCGCCGCGGTCGTGGGGGCGTTTTTATTAAGAGAACTCGTCGATAATAATTGGATGCTTTTACTTTTCGCGTTTTTCGCGGTGATAGGCTCGTTTGAGACGGTAAGGGCGCTTAAGGACAAACTAACTTGGTTTTCAAAATGCGTAATAGCGGCGTTTTCTTTATCTATTGCGCCCGCTTTTGCGTTTTTCGGCGTTTCGGCGGCGATAACGACTTTGTTAAGCGCGGCAATTTTACTCTTCGGCGAAATAGTTTTTAACTACGACGAAGTCACCGTAGAAAAAACCGCTTGCGGACTTTTCGGTTTGTTTTATCCGACCGCGCTTTTGATTCCTTTGTTTTTATTGAACGATTTGGGCGACAAGTCTTTTACAGCCCTCGCTCTAACCTTCCTCATTTCCCCCGCGGCGGACGCTTCGGCGTACGTGGTCGGCTCTATCGTCAAAGGTCCTAAACTTTGCGAAAAGATAACGGCAAAAAAGACGATTAGCGGCGCTATAGGCGGACTTTTGGGCGGAGTTTTGGTGTCAGTTCTGTTTTGGGCGGTGTGCGCTAAAGGTATGCTTTTCAGTAACGTTACCGCGGAAGTTATTACGTTTATGATTTTAGGTCTTTTCGGTGCGTTGTTTACCGAACTAGGCGACTTGATTGAAAGCGGAATAAAGCGTAAACTAGGAATAAAGGATATGGGCAAGATCTTCCCTGGTCACGGTGGAATGCTCGATAGAATCGACGGTATCACCGTTTGCGCGATTTTCGTTTACTTGGTTTTTGCTTTTATAGGCTAATCGTTTACATAAAAAGTGCTTTGAAAAAATAGACTATAAAGGTGGGCTTTATATATATGAAGAAGATAGCGCTACTCGGAAGCACCGGCTCGATAGGCAAACAAACCCTTGAAGTAGTCGACCGTTATCCCGATAAATTTAAAATTACGGCGCTTGCCGCTAACGGTAATTACGCCGAACTTGAAAAGCAAATATGGCGCTATAAGCCCGATATCGCCGTTTTATCTAATCCGGAATACGCTAATAAAATTACTTCCTTGCCAAAAGAAACGTCTTTTTATTACGGCGAAAACGCACTATTGCACGCCGCGGCTGCGGACGTTGATTTGGTTTTCGTTGCGGTTTCGGGGTTTTCGGGACTTAAAGCGGTCGTTTGCGCGATAGAAAACGGAAAGGACGTTGCTATCGCAAATAAAGAATCTTTGGTTGCCGGCGGTGAATTAGTTACCCGTTTGGCAAAAGAAAAAGGCGTTCGTTTAATCCCCGTCGATAGCGAACATTCCGCCATTTGGCAAGCGCTCGATTTCGATACGGATAAACAATTCGAAAAACTAATAATAACGGCGTCGGGCGGCGCGTTTCGGGATTACGACTTACAATCTTTAAAAACCGTCACTGCGGCAGAGGCTTTAATGCACCCTAATTGGAAGATGGGCGCAAAAATTACCGTAGATTGCGCGACGATGGTTAATAAAGGCTTTGAAGTTGCCGAAGCAAAATGGCTTTTTAATACGGAAATTGATAAAATCGACGTGGTTATCCACCGTGAAAGTATAATTCACTCGATGGTGCAGTTTCAAGGCGGCGCGGTTTTGGCGCAAATGGGAATCCCCGATATGAAGGTTCCTATTTCCCTTGCACTTACCTATCCCGAAAGGCTCGACGTCGGCGTAAAACCGCTTGACTTTTCCAGTTTAAACTTAACTTTTACAAAACCTAACTTTGAAAGGTATCCTTGTTTTCCGCTGGTTATCGAGGCTATACGGGCGGGTAAAAATTATCCCTGCGCGTTGTCGGCGGCAAACGAAGTCGCCGTTAACTTGTTCTTAAACGGGAAGATAGGTTATACCGAAATTTACGATTACTTAAGACAAAGTTTAGACGAAACTAAAGAAACGACTACCGACTTGGAAGGACTTATCTATACCGATAAAACCGCAAGAAGTCGGGCTATAGGTCGGTTTAAAGCCAATTTAACCAACAATTAAAACTAAACTAAACCGCACCGTGCGGTTTTTATATAAGGAATATTTATGTTAGGATTACTTGCCGTGTCGGCGGTGTTTCAAACGATTTTTTCGGTTATCGTCGCTGTACTTATATTGCTTGCGACCATAACCGTGCACGAATTCGGGCATTATATCGTCGGCAAAATTTTCAAATTTAAAATAAACGAATTCGCGATAGGCATGGGCCCTGCGATTTTTAAAAAGACCAAGAAAAACGGTGAAGTTTTTTCGATAAGGATTTTTCCGCTCGGCGGATTTTGCGCTTTCGAGGGTGAAGACGAGGACGACGAAACCGTCGCGAAAGAGAACGCTAAATTAGAAAAAGAGGAAGAAAATTCTTTAAAGATTTACGAGGAAGATTATTCCGCCCAAACCGAAAAAAGCGATAACGTTCCCGAAAAAAAGCAACCAAGGACGCTTTCAAAGGACGCGTTTAATAACAAAAAACCGTGGCAAAGGATACTCGTTTTACTTGCCGGCGCGACGTTTAATTTCGTGGTTGCCGTTTTAATAGTAATGATTTATTTTACTGCGTACGGGCATTTTGCTTTCCAAGCGTACGAAGTAAAAGCGGCGGATAGCCATACCGAAAACTCAATGACGCTTCAAAACGGCGACGTCATTTTAGAAATCAACGATAAATTCATTTACTTTACCACCGATTTAATCGACGCCTTAAACGGAAAAAAGCAAGGCGATATAGTCAAAGTTAAGGTTCTTCATGAAAACGGAAAGAAAGAAACGATTGAAGTTTCTTTGCGCACCGACGTCAATATCGACAGTATGGAAAATATTTATCCCGCGCTAGATAGTTTCGGCGTTGCAACCGTGTTGCATATCGCGACCGAAGAAAATAGTCCGCTACACGGCTACAACTACGTTTTTAGGATGAAAGTGGCTGACGAAGCGTACGAAGATTCCCCAAGACTTTACGACTTGAACGATTTATACGAAAGATTAAAAGTCTTAAACGAGGGCGATACCTTGCAACTTTACGTCCCTGATAAAAACGACGAGAAAAAGAAGGAACTTATAACTCTCGTCGCGCCGATAGGCTATAACGCCGTCGACAAAACGGACAGAAGCAAAGTTTTAGCGGCTTTCGGAATTAAAAACGAAGAAGCATTAGAGCATCAATTTACTAATAAAAGCGTAAGATTCAACTTTTTCGAAGGCATAGGCCGCGCCGTCGTGTATTCCTTTAAAACGGTGGGGATAACTTTGCAATCCTTCGGTCAACTTTTGACGGGTAAACTTTCTTTGGACGCCGTAAGCGGTCCGGTCGGAACGATTACTTTAACCACGCAATACGTGTCGTACGGCTTTAAATACGTTTTAAATATCGCGTCTATGATAGGTTTGTCCATCGCGATTTTCAATCTTTTGCCGATTCCCGCGCTCGACGGAGCAAGGGCGGTTTTCGTCCTTATCGAGTGGGTAAGAGGTAAGCCCGTAAATCGCAACGTCGAAGGCATGATTCACTTCATCGGCTTAATCGCGCTTTTCGGTTTTGCAATTTTAGTCGACGTATTGAAGTTGTTTTAGTTGAAATACTTTTAGAAATTATAAACCGTTTCGGTTTTTCTAAAAAGAAAAAACCGAGAAACCGAAAACCTTTCGGCTGTTTTTAAGATTTATAAAAAAGGATCGTCTTTTAAGTTGTTTTCGCTTGAAAGACGGTCCTTTTCGTTTTGTTAAGTTTCGTAGCAGTTTATATTAAGTAATGCCGCCACGCGGCTTTTTGTTTTTATTAATGCATCGATAACGGGCTTATAGGCGGACTTTTTTGTCAAATATTACTAAAAAACGAATACCGTTTTAGTCACTGAGCGGCGTTTTGAAGGGGCGTAAAGGAAATGGTTTTATATTTTTATTTTCTACTTTTCAGTTGAAAAATTTTTTTAAAAAATACGCAAAAACCGTCGTAAAGGTCTTTAAATTTTCAAAAACCGTGTTATTATAACTTCGGAAATTTTTTCAATGCAAATACGAAAAGTTTCCAAACAAACGATATAAAAGGAGATCCCTTTCGGCACCACTAATGAAATATAAAGATTGGCTTTCAAATTGGCTTTTAAATTACGTAAAACCTTCTTCAAAAACGCGAACTTTTTTAAGGTACTCGGAAGTTTGCAAATTGCACGTCGCGCCAAGACTCGGCGAGTTTTCTTTAGACCAACTGAACGTAGTGGTTTTGCAAAAATTCGTTACCGATTTAATCGTAAACGGCAACTTGAAAACGGGCAAAGGCTTGTCGGCAAACTACGTAAACGTAGTGGTTTCCGTCTTGCAAGGTTCGTTAAAAACGGCGTTTACGATTGGTTTAACGCGCGAATACGTCGCAAACAAAATTAAACGCCCGAAAACGGTTGAAAAGCAAGTCAGTTGCTTTTCCGTTTCCGAGCAAAAGAAAATAGAACGATACGTGTTAAATCATAAAAAGGACAAATTGTTCGGAATCGTTTTATGCCTTTATACGGGCTTGCGTATAGGCGAATTGCTTGCGCTTGCGTGGAAAGATATTGACTTTGGTAAAGGCTTACTTTTTGTTTCTAAAACTTGCCACGACGGAACGGACGGACGAAATCATATCCGTATTATTGATAGCCCGAAAACCGTCCATTCTCGGCGTGTAATTCCTTTGCCGAAGCAAATATTGCCGATGCTTAAAAGTCTTAAAAAGCGGTCTAATTGCGAATATATCATAGCCGACGGCGACAAGCCCGTTTTCGTGCGTTCCTATCAGCGAACGTTTGAACTTTTGTTAAAGAAACTCGGTATTCCGCATAAAGGCTTTCATTCTTTAAGGCATACGTTTGCCACGCGTGCGTTAGAGTGCGGAATGGACGTAAAAACGCTGTCCGAACTGCTCGGACATAAAAACGCAACGATTACGCTTAACCGATATGCGCACTCGTTGCTTGAACATAAAACCGATATGATGAACCGCCTTGGAAAGCTTCTCTAAAACAACGAAAAATGTGCATCAAACAGTATATTCCATGTACAAAATTGCGTGGGCTGTGCATCAAATATTTTAATATTGCACAAAGAATTGAATCGAGAGCCGTCAATACACCTTGATTTTATCCGTGAAATTTGTTATAATAGACAAAAATGTGCATCAAATATACTGTTTGATGCACAAAAAAACGAAGGGAAAGGACTAAAAAAGTGCAGGACGCAATCGAAGAAAAAACTTCAAAGGAAAAAAAATTTTTCAAAAATCAATTAGACAAAAAGATTCTCTACGGGTTGTTTTCGGAATATTTGATTTTAATTATATGGGTAATCGCTTTAAAGTTTAATTCGGAATGGGTGCCGAAACTCGGCGAATATTTTAGGTCTCTTCCCTTAAAAGATCGGATAAAAACTACCGTTATTCCTTTTTACGGCATGATAAAAAACGGCTTTCGTTTCAACGCCGATTATTTTTCTAACGTTCTAATTTATATACCGCTCGGCATATTTTTGTCTTTCTTTTTAGAAAAAAAGACCTTTTTAAATATCGCGATTATTTTATTTTCATCTATAATTTTCGAAGCAATTCAACTTTTGACCGGCTTCGGCGGAAGCGACGTCACCGACGTTTTTTGCAACCTTTCAGGCGGCGTAATCGGGCTTATTTTATACGCTTTATTAAGAAAAAGAATAAAAGACAAAACGATTAACGTTATTACGTTTTTTCTGTTTGTTTGCTTTCTTCCCGTAACCGTTTACGCCGTCTCAAACACCGCGCTAAATTGGCGGTTATATCTAATTTATTAACCGTCTTCCCGTCTTTTTCTTACCTTAGGAACACTTTTAGACCGCCTATCGTCCACCCGCACAACGTTTTTACGTTCATATTTGTGTATTCACACAACACTTTTTTGAACGCAACCCCGAAAAACGGTTGACATTTTCGGATTTAGTTGAAAAAAGCACTTGCATAAGCAAGTGCTTTTTTCTGGTGGAGACGGATGGGCTCGAACCATTGACCTCCACGATGTCAACGTGGCGCTCTAGCCAACTGGGCTACGCCTCCATATAAGACGCTTTTTAGCGTCTATAATAAATTAAAATAAGTGTGGGACGGCAATAATCTTCAACAAAAAATCGAATAAAAAACTTACCAATCCTCTCTATCGCTTATTTTTACGTCATCGTAAAATTGACGGTAGGCTTTTTTAAATTCTTCCGTCTTTCTAACCCCTTTTGAAACAGTCGGCTTTTTAACCGTCTTTTTCTTAGCGGGGGAGGCGGTGGAACTTTTATCGACCTCGTCTTTTTTTACGCAATCGTCCATAAATTACTTTTCTTCGCTATTAACGACTTTTACTTGAACACCGTCGTAGTAACCGCATTTAGGGCATACTTGGTGAGAAGCTTTAAGTTCGTGGCATTGAGGGCATTCAACCAAGTTAGCAGAATGAGCCTTATAATTGGAAGCGAATCTCTTGTTTCCTCTTTGTTTGGAAATTTTTCCTTTTGGTGTTGCCATTATACGTTACCTCTCAATCATTATTCTATATGGTGACCGCAATCGGCTTCGTTAAGGTTTTGACCGCATACGGAGCAAAGCCCTTTGCAATCGTCCCGACATAAAACCGAATACGGCATATCCGTCATAATAAGTTCGTTTACAAACCTTGTCAAATTTATCTTATCTTTGTCGTAAATAAGCGCTTCGTCATCCTCTTCGTCCTTCCTTGAAGTCGGTAAAAACCTTTCGTCAAAGTCGATACTTCTCGTTATCGTTACGGGGGATAAACATCTTGAACACGGCGCCGTAATCTCGTAAGAAACGGTGCCCGAACAATAAACCTCGTCAGGGTAGACTTCAACCAAAACGTTTATCGTGGCGGGTTTTGAAAAAACCGCATCCGGAATAGATAAAACGGAAAGGTCGGGATTATAGGAAAGGTTAAAAGATTCTTCCTCTTTACCCTTCGCGCGTAATTTAAAAACGTCGATAATCATAAATTAGCCTTAGTATTATATAATATTTTAAATTAGTTGTCAAACGATTTTAGCGGATATAATCTTAAATATGTGCAATAATAACGCTATTAAGCCGTTTTTTATTGCTCTAAAAAATATTTTGCCGAAATTTTAAAGCGTCGTTTAAGCGCCCCGCCTAAAAGTTATAAACTTTTAACGATGCTTTCGGTGTCGCGCGCGATGACTAATTCTTCGTTGGTGGGGATAACTAAGACTTTTACTTTTCCTCCGTCCGCGGTAATATCGTTTATACCGTCGACTCTTGAAGAATTTTTATCGAGGTCGATTTTTATTCCCATAAACTCTAAACCGCTAGCGACTTGCGCCCTTACGTAATCGTCGTGTTCGCCGATACCCGCGGTAAATACCAAGCAGTCAACCCCGCCCATAGCGGCGGCGTAAGCGCCTACGTATTTTTTGCAAGAATAGCAGAAAACGTCTAATGCAAGTTGAGCGCGATGATTGCCTTCTTTAGCGGAATTATTTAAATCTCTAAAGTCGCTTGATACCGCGGAAAGCCCCGATACGCCCGATTTTTTGTTTAAATAAGTTATACATTCGGATATGTCCAAACCGTGCTTTTTACATAAAAATTCTACGATAGCGGGATCTAAGTCGCCCGATCTCGTTCCCATAGGCACGCCGCCTAACGGGGTAAAACTCATGCTCGTATCCACCGATTTGCCGCCGTCGATTGCCGAAATCGAGGAGCCGTTTCCTAAATGGCAAGTAACGATTTTCAAGTCTTTAGCGTCTTTTCCTAAATACTTAGCCGCTTCTTCGGAAACGAATCTGTGACTGGAACCGTGGAAGCCGTAACGACGGATTTTGTAGTCTTTATAATCTTCGTAAGGGATTCCGTAAATATACGCTTTTTCAGGCATGGTCGAGTGGAAAGCCGTGTCGAAAACGCCTACCATAGGCGTACCTTCGGGCATAACCTTTTTGCAAGCGTAAATGCCGGTAAGGTTCGCCGGTTGATGAAGGGGCGCAAGTTCGGTGTTGTTTTTGCAAACTTCTATAACGTCGTCGGTAAGCAAAACGGATTTTGAAAAATCTTCTCCACTGTGAACTATTCTGTGTCCTACCGCGTCTATTTCCTTCATGTCGGAAATTACGCCGTAATCTTTATTAACCAAAGCGTCCAAAACCAACTTAATAGCCGCTTCGTGATTGGGCATAGGGGATTCGATGGTAACTCTTTTCGAGCCTTCGTGCTTTAAAAAAGCACCGTCCAGACCGATTCTTTCGCAGCCGCCTTTGGCGATTGCTTTTTCGGTAGCCATATCTATAAGTTGGTATTTTAAGGAAGAACTGCCTGCGTTTATAACTAAAATTTTCATAATTCACCGTCCTAAATTTTTATTAAAAGTGGTCGTATAAGCCGATTAACGGCTATTTTTAGTCGTTAGATTTGAGTTTGGAGCGCGGTTATAGCGACCGCTACCACTATATCTTCTTTATGGCAACCGCGGGATAAATCGTTTATGGGTTTGGCAAAGCCTTGACATAAAGGACCGACCGCTTGGAAACCGCCTAATCTTTCGGTGTTTTTATAGTTGCTGTTTCCCGCGTCGAGGTCGGGGAAGATCATAACGTTGGCGTGTCCCGCTACGGGGGAAGCGGGCGCTTTGGTCGCCGCGACTTCGGGTACTATCGCCGCGTCGAATTGAAGTTCGCCGTCCGCTTTATATTCGGGCGCGATTTCTTTGAAGATTCTTACCGCTTCGGTAACCTTGTCTACGTCGGCGTGTCTTGCCGAGCCTTTCGACGAGTGAGAAATGAAAGCGATTCTCGGTTCAATCCCCGCGATGGCTTTCGCAGATTTTGCGGAAGACAAAGCGATGTACGCAAGTTCCTCGGAGGTGGGGTTTTGGTTTAGACCGCTGTCGGCGTAGATATAGCAACCGTCTTCGCAGTACTTATTGCCGCAAGGAGGCGCAATCATTAAAAAGTAAGCGGAAACGATTTTTTCGCCCGGGGCGGTTTTTATTACTTGAAGTCCCGGTCTTAAAGTGTTTGCGGTCGAGTGGCAAGCGCCGGAAACCATACCGTCCACGTCGCCGTTTTTAAGCATTAAAGCGCCGTACATAGTGTAGTCTTTAAGTATAGCGGCTTTTGCGTCTTCTACGGTTGAAAATTCGGGGTTTCCCGTCTTTTTGTTTATTTTGCCCTTTCTCGCGTTGAACAAAATCTCGGCGTATAGGTCGGTTTTCTCGTAATTTTTAGGATCAACCACGTTTACGCCTTCTAAATCGGCGTCGGGGCAGTTAGATTTGATTTCGTCTAAATTGCCAAGAACGGTAACGTCTGCGAAACCTTGTTTTACTATATCTTCCGCGGCTTCGATAACTCTTTTGTCTTCGCCTTCGGGTAAAACCACGTGTTTGTGAAGTTTTGCCGCTCTTTCGATAATGCTTTCAACGACTTTTGTCATAAAATTCTCCTTACGGGCGTAATACCCTTGAAATTTTTTTTAAAATAGTTTAAACTGTAAGCGTAAGGAATTTCCTTTCGCAAAAAAGAGTGCGTAAAAGCCTTTTTAACGGATTGCGTTTTTCACTGCATATTATGATAAAGGGCTTTTTCATCGCTAACTATAATTATACTATATCAACACGACAAAGTAAAGGGAAAATCGAAATATTTATTCGATTTTTTAGGTAAAAGAATATGAAACCTCTTAAAATTTCCATCGCCGTTTGCGAATACAATCCCTTCCACGACGGGCACGCCTTGCATTTAAAGCAGGCTAAAGAATCTTCTCCCGATGCGGTCGCCGTTATTATGAGCGGAAATTTTTGCCAACGGGGAGAGGCTGCGGTTATGGATAAGTACGCGAGGGCGCGCCACGCAATTTTAAACGGGGCGGATATAGTTTTTGAACTTCCCACAGTGTTTTCGATTGCTCCCGCGGAAATTTTTGCAAGCGGGGCTATCAAACTTTTGGATTCTTTACCGGGGGATAAAACCTTATACTTCGGCACGGAAACGGGTGAAAAAGAAGATTTTTTAAAAATCGCGGAAGCGTCCTTGTTTGAAAGCAAGGAATTTAAAGCGGCGTTGAAAATCAATCTTTCCAAAGGGCTTCCGCACGCGCAAGCAAGGGTTGAAGCGTTGAAAACCGTTTACCCCGACTTGAATTTTTCCGTTTTGGAAAACCCTAATTCCGTATTGGGCGTCGAATACGCTAAAGCGCTTTTAAAAAACCGTTCCAAAACGGAAATTCGTCCAATTGAAAGAATAGGCGGATACGACGATTTGTCTTTAAAGGGAGAATACTGCTCGGCGGCGGCTATAAGATACGCGATTTTAGACGGAAAAAAGAAAAAAATCAAAGGCTTCGTTCCGCCTTGCGTTTACGAGGACTTACCCGACCGTTTGCCTGTTTTCGACGATTTGTTTTTGTTTAGGGCGTTAGAGGCTTCGAAAAGTGAACTAAAAGAAGTCGTCGACTGCACCGAAGGTTTGGAAAACCGCATTAAGGCGTTGGCGCCTTCGGTAAAAAATTTGGAAGATTTTATCGACAAGTTGGAAACCCGTCGTTACACGAGGGCAAGGCTAAGAAGGATTCTTGCCGCAAACGCCTTAAATATTACCAAGGAATTTACCGAAAAGTGCTTAAAAAGCAATCTTTATTTAAAAGTTTTGGCTATAGCCAACGACAAATTAAATCTTTTATCGGATTTTTCAAATTGCCAAAACAAACTTATCACCAGAAAGTCCGACGCCGATAGTTTGACGGGTATTAAAAAGGCTTGCTTTTTAAAAGACGTGTACGCAAACGACGTTTACAACCTCGTTACGAAGCGTAGAACCAACGAATATCAAACTTTGTTCGTGAAAAGATAGTAATAATACAAAAGAGGAATTTTTTAAAAACTTAAGATTATAGATAGTAAAAGCCTTAAAATCGAACTTAGGAGGTATCTATACGAACGGTTTTAAAAATTCTCTTATTTACGTCGAAAACCAAGGAGTAATAAGAACCGATTTGACGTTTTTCGACGGCGTTATCACCAAAATAGGCGACGCGCAAGAGGAAAATTTAGCAAATCTTCCCGACGACGTTACGGTTTTTCCCGCGTTTATAGACGAGCATATCCACGGCGCGGGCGGCAACGACGTTATGGACGGAAGCGTAGACGGACTGAAAAATATAGCGAAAACCCTTTTGCAAGAAGGGACTACCTGCTTTTTAGCGACGACGATGACGCAAAGCAAACCTAATATTTTAAAAGCCCTACGCGCGGCGCGTGACTATAAGCGTTTAAATTACGAAGAAGGCGCGGAGGTTTTAGGCGTCCATTTAGAAGGACCGTATATTTCCGAAAAATACGCCGGCGCGCAACCGAAAGAATTTATCGCAAAGCCTACGAAGCAAGAGTTTTTAGAGTATTATAACGCTTCCGAAGGGCTTATAAAAATAGTTACCCTTGCCCCTGAAGAAGTCGGTTGCGACTTTATCGAGTATATAAAAAGGCTTGGGATAATACCGTCCGTCGGGCATAGCGACGCCAAAAGAAAAGATATGAAAGAGGCTTTGAGTTGCGGGTTAAGTTCGGTTACCCACACTTTTAACGCACAAACGCCTCTGCATCATAGGGATATTGGAGTGGTCGGCTCAAGTTTATACGAGGACGAACTTTATTGCGAAGTGGTTTGCGATACCGTCCACGTTTCGCCTTCCGCTATAAAACTTTTGATAAAAACAAAACCCAAGGATAAAATTATTCTAATTACCGACGCTATGCGTGCAAAAGGATGCGGCGACTGCGTTTCCGAACTCGGCGGTCAAAAAGTCGTGGTAAGTAACGGCGAAGCAAGGCTTTTAAGCGGGGCGCTAGCGGGTAGCGTTTTAAAAATGAACGACGCGATTAAAAATTTAGTAAATCTTAACGTCCCTTTATTAGAGGCTATCGATTTTGCCACTAAAAATCCCGCTATTCATTTAGGCGTTTACGATAAACGCGGTTCCGTCGCCGTCGGTAAAATTGCCGACTTCGTTCTTTTAGATAAGGATTTTAACGTCTATCGGACGATTAAAAACGGAAAATTGGTTTATAAACGATAACTTTTAAAAATCTTTTCCGAAATTTGAAAAAACGCGATAAAAAGATTTGTCAATTTTTGTAATTTGTTTTATCATATTACTGTTTTTCAAAATCACTTTCGGATTAAAGATTATGGACGCTAATAAAAAAAGATTGGTTTTAACTATTGAAATTTTGACGGTAATACTTTCCGCGGCGCTTTCGGCGTTCGGGCTTTACTATTTCGTATACCCCGCGGACTTTGCGCCGAGCGGTTTCGACGGCGTTGCCGCGATGCTGCAGCGTATTACGAAAGTTAACGCCGGCGTTTATACGGCTATACTTAATTTGCCGTTTTTGATATGGGCGTTTTTAAAACTTGATAAAAAGTACGTCTTATACACCGTCTTATTTACGATACTTGCTTCGGTCGGTATTTACCTGTTGGAAGCGCTAAATTGTCCTCAGTACCAAACGGAAACGGATAGAATTTTACCCGCTATTTTCGCGGGGCTTATATTAGGCGTAAGGACGGGGCTTATGATGAGAATCGGTAGTTCCACCGGCGGCGTAGATATAGTGGCGTGTATGGTTCAGTCCAAAAAGCCGCACGTAAATATCGAAAAGGCGATTTCGCTTATTTGTTACGTCATTATCGCTATTTCGTTTTTCGTTTACGACAACGATATAACTTGTATTTTACTTTCCATTATACAAACCTTCGTAATGGAAAAAGCAATGGAATTTATTTTAAAGGACAATCGCAACGCGATAGAAGTAAAAATCGTTACCAAAAACCCGGATATTTTGAAAGAAAAAATTCTTTTCGAATTAAAGCACGGCGCAACCGTAATAGATTGTACGGGTATGTATACCGGCGAAGAACGCCGTATGGTTATAACCATTATAAACGTGCGCCAATTAGGAGAGCTTACACGCATTATAAAAGAACTTCCCGACACGTTTATTTATTATAGCGACGTAACGGGTATTAAAGGAAACTTTAGGTGGAAAAGTACGGATATACCTCACTGAGATAAAAACTAAAAACGCCGATAACGGGCTTATAGCCCCACTTATCGGTGTTTTTTTAATAGACTAAACCAATAGTTTAGCAGTAATTTTTTATTCGACGCAAAAAAATATTGACAAAGATTTTTCAAGAGTGTATAATATAGCCGTAAAAAAGAGGAGAATTTTATATGCCTTACTGTTGCAACTGCGGAAAAGAACTTTCGTGCGATAAAGATATTTTATGTCCCGATTGCCGCAAAAAACTGAATTCGGCAGCCGAAGAGAATTTCGAAAAAACGAGTGAAAACGAAAAGATGAAGCGAAACTCAGAATCCGCGTCTCTCTCTTATTTAGAAAGCAATTATAAAAACCCTTTCCCGTATGAAACGCCGTCGCACGGATTAGGTCAAGCGGTTACGGGGTTTATTTTCGGGCTAATAGCGCTCATACTCGCCGCGGTGCCTTTTATAGTCGTATTTATCGTTGCGAACGTTGCCCCCAAAAGCGACGGCGTGGATTTAGGAGGCTTAAGCGTTTTAGCGATTCCCTTCGCCGTGGCGGGACTCGTGCTGGGGATAATTTCTAAAAAATCGTATAAAAAAAATACGATGCTCGGCGTATATAAGGAAAAAAGTATCGAGTCTCTTTCGATTTCCGCAATAGTCTTGTCTTGTATAAGTTTGGGAATAATCGCGATACTTTTTTTATTAGGTATGGGATTTTTGTGGTTCATTGCTTTTTTAATAATGATTTTTATAAAAGCCCCGGGTGGCGTCTAACCGTTAAAACTTTAAACGTATTAAGAATTTTGGCTCGTCTTATAAACGGGCTTTTCTTTTTTTGTGCACCGCTACCGACTTTTTTCTCGAAAAATGGTAAAAATTTCCAAATAGATATTGACAAGTAAGCCCTCGCGTGTTATCATATATTTAAACGATAAAGATATTACGCTTTTTTGGATTTACTTATGATGAAACCTTCGATAAAAACTAAAAGGCTTTTAATCGGCTTAGTATTCGTTGCGTTTGGCTGTTTTATATGCGCCGCGTTTAATTTTTTCATGCCGCTTTACGCTTTCGCAAGAAACTCGGAAAGCGAAGATTTTGCATCTTTAAAAGCCGCTCTTTTAAACGCCGAAAACGGTGATACGGTAGAGTACTCAGGAAACGAAATACCGCAATCTTTAACGATAAAAAAGGGCGTTACTTTAAAACTTAAACTTGATAATTACGATAGTGAAGATTTTATTCCGATCCGCGTAGATAGCGGCGCGACTATTACGGTTGACGGCGCTTTAATAGTCGGTGATTTTTGCGGAAGCGTTTTTTCGGGCGACTTTTTTAAGTCTGCGGTTAATTTGGACGGTAAAATAGTAGTTAACGGCGAAGCCGAGGTCAATCTTCCTATCAAGGGAAACGGCTCGGTTTTGGTAAACGGAAAGTTGACCGAGCCTTTTTGCGTTACCGATTTTATTGACGAGGCTAATTTTAGGCGTTCTTTTTCCGAAAAGATTTCACCGTTTAACCAATTTATCGGTAGCGTTATAACTTGCCGAAAAACTATAAACGGCGGAGGAAAAAAGGTCGGCAAAATCGTCGCAGACGGAAAAGTTTGCGGCACGGTTAATTTAATAGGGAACACCGAGGACAATTTTGTTTTTACCGACTCGGCTTCGGTCGTGGACGTCGCGTACGATGAAGAAAAGGTCGTAAACGACGGCGTTAAGGGGCGTAAATTCGTCGGTAAAACGACTTTGAGCGTCGTTGGTAACGTAAAAATAAACCGACCTGAATTATTTTTATTTAACGAGGTCTTTGATTTTTGTGGCGTAGCCTTTCCGTTGCCGTACGATTACGACGTCGTTTTAAAGGAAAATTCGACCGCCGTTATCACTAACGACGCCTTTTTGAAGGTGTTGCCGGGTGCGAAAGTTCAAATAAACGAAGGCGCGGAATTAAAAATAGACGGAAGTTTATCCGTTTACGACGGGTTTTATAGTTACGACGAGGGTGCTTACCCACGGGCAGACTCGTTATACGCAAGCGGTTTTTCCAAATGCGGAAGTTTAATTTGCAACGGCACTTTGAATATTGGCGGTGCTTTTACGGGAACGGTACAAACGACTAAATTGTCGGGAGTGATAAAAACTTCCGACCGCGCTAAACTGTCGGCGGTTTTAGAAGACGGCTGTAAGTCGGATAAAAACCTCGGTTATCAGAAGATTTCGCAAACGGCTAAAGTTGCGGGATTTAACGACTTTTACGATTTGGAGTGTGGAAAAACTTACGAAAGTTACGCTACGTTGCCAAAAACGCTCGTTGACGTCGTCGTTGATGAAGTCGCTATAAAGGGCGGAAGCGTTTTAGAAAAGCAAAAACTTTACGTATATCAACAGTATTTTGGAAGGTTTTTAGAGGTTTTAAACGATAAGTTTTATCAAAAACTAAGAGTTTTTATCGGCGAAAAAGTTAAAAACGTTTGCGTTAACGTCGGCGGTAAAGATTATTACACCGATGAAAACGGCGAATTCGTCGTTTTGGCGGAAATAGATAATAAAAGTCCCCGAATAACTTACTTTACGCCCAAGTACGAGACGGGAGAGGCTTCGTCCGAAGTCGGCTTAAGTTTGGATGAAAAAATCGTTTTGGATAAAGTCGTTAAATGCGTGAAGTTGTCCGAAGAAAACAATTACGAGGTTTTCGAGAATTCGGATAAATCTTTTCACGCCGAAGTAAGTTTTTACGGCGGCGGATCCGATGAAATCGAGGTTTATCCCGAAAAATCCACTTCAAATTATTACATCGAAAAAGTTAATTTTTCTCGTGCGGGGTATAAAATTTTAGACGAATTATCGAGCGACGTTTATTTTTATAAACCGTCGTTTGACGAGTATAAAAATTGCGTTAACGGGCTTATAGGCTCACTTTCTTTTATAAACGATTGCAAAATCGCGTATGAAAAGTTGATAGATTTAACTAAAAACCGCACCAAAAAAGAAGTCGATTATCTAAACGTAGTTTTAAAGGATTATTATGATTATCTAAGCATTCCGCTTGATTTTTGTACACCGTCGATAGAATACGGCGCTATAAAAACAAACGTCGTCGCCGTTTCTTTGGACGGAAGCAAAAAAGAGATTGCAGTTAGCGTTTCAAATTATCGCATAGAAAACGAAGATATAGTCGCTACGGCAAGTTATTTGGGCGCGTATAAAGGCTTAAATTACGCTGTGGAAAAGCCCGTGTACAACGTAGCGCCCGCAAAAATCACTTATTTTATAGACGAAAAGTCGACTTGTTATCTCGACGCTTTATCACCGCTTACGGGCAAAATAGTAAAAGGCGAGTTAAAGTTTTCGGACACCGAAGATATAATAAGGCTTTATACCTCCGCAAAAGAAGGTAGCGAGGTCGGAGGTTATTATATAACGGGCGAGTGTTTAAGCCCCTTGTACTCGCTAACTTTCGTTAACTCTTCGTATTTTATTACCAAAAAGACGGTCGACTTTACCGTCGAGGATAAGACCGTCAAGTTTAGCGAAAGTAAAAATATTCGTTTGAGCATTAAGGGCGATTATCCGTCGGCGGTTATTGCTTACGACGTTTATAGAGGAGATGAAAAAGTTGCGATAATCGACCTATACGGCAACTTATCTAACGATTTAGCGGTGGGCGAATATCAAATCCAAGCCCTTATAGACGATAAAAACTTTACGCAAAAAAACAACGAACGATCTATATTACGGATAGTGGCGGACGACGATAATTACGCGGTGTCTTTTGGGTTTATAAACGGAACGGTTAAAACTTACGACGGAAAGCCTTTGGACGTTTCCGTTTACGCAACCGATTTAAAAACGCAAAAACCCGTTGACAATAAAGATTTTAGCGTTACGGTATCTAAAAACGGTGCTCCTGTAGAAGAAATAATAGACGCAGGCGAATATACCGTTAAAGTTGAAGTTTTCGGTGAAGTTTTTACCGCTAACGTTACGGTAATTAGTCTTGGCTTAACGATAAGTTTCGACGATATAAATATTTTTTACGGTGATGATTTGCCAGAAATTTCTTACGACGTTCTCGAAAAAATCGTGCCAAACGGAACTTTAAAGTATTATTTTTCCGACGGAAAAGTAATTTTTGAAAGTTTGGACGCAAACTATCGCGTTGAAAAAATACTTGGCTCGGTCAACGTTTTGCCGCGCAAAATCACCATCGAGTGCGAGCCCGCCTTTAAATATTACGGTGACGCGGACGAAAAGGTCGTATTAAAATTAGTAGACGGAAGCCTTGCCGCGCGCGATACTTTAAACAAGGTCGCAAAAGTCGAAAGAAAATCTGGCGAAGCGGTAGGAGATTACGAAATCGTTTTAGACGAGGAATTTATCGATAAAAACAGATACGCGGTAACGCTAATTTCTTCGACGTTTAAAATTTTGCCGCGCAAAATCACCGTCGCCCAAGACGATATAACGGTTTGCTATAAAGACGGTTTTACGTTATCCCCGACGCTCGTTGCGGGAAGTCTCGGTTTTTC
This sequence comes from uncultured Christensenella sp., assembly GCA_964567885.1. Taxonomy (GTDB): domain Bacteria; phylum Bacillota; class Clostridia; order Christensenellales; family Borkfalkiaceae; genus UBA4636. Next base: position 17,145 of record CAZMOD010000006.1, on the reverse strand, counting down.
GGACGCGTTATCTTCTATCGTGCGCTTCGGATTACAAGACGGCGATCTTTCGGTTGGCAAGTACCCGATTTTATGCGAGGTCGTAAACGATAATTACGAGGTAACTGTCTTGCCGAGTTTTCTTACCGTCGTACCGAAGAAGTTGACGGTTAAAATTCCTAACGCCGCCAAGACGTACGGTGAAGACGACGACCTCACTTTCGAGGTTTTAGACGATATCGTTAACGAAGCGGTTTTAAAGGATATAATTTCGGTGAGTCGAGGAGTTGGTGAAAACGTCGGAAAATATCCGATTACCGCTAAAAATTTAAACGCAAACTACGATATAACTTTCGATTACGTAAAAGGAAACTATTCCGTCTACGAAATCAAGCCGAGGACTATTGCCTTAAAAATCAAAGATTTAGAAGTGGATTTTACGCTATCCAAAATAGATATTTTAAGTAAAATCGAATATACGATTACAGATGGCAGTCTTGCTTTTTCGGGCGATTTAACACTGAAATACTATTTTGTAAAAGACGGTGAAAAGGTCGACGAAAGCGTTTTCGGAACGACGGGAGCAATGGGAAGTTACGAAATCGATTGCACGGTTTTATCCGATAACTACGCCGTAACGACAGTTGGCGGCAACCTTAGCGTCGGTAAAAAGACCTTTAGCGTTAAAGATTTAACATTTACGTACGTTTATAACGGGGAAGCAATTTTGCCCTTTAACCCTTTAGTCAATATTGTCGAAAAAGATTTCGAAGGGGTTGAATTTAACACGGCCTACGAAGTTTTAACGAACGACGGCTTTTCTATGACCGACAAAATCGTTAACGCCGGCAAGTATAAAGTAACCGTAACCGTTTTAAGCGCTTATTATAAATTTTTTGAAGGAAGCGATTACGCTTTTGAAATCGTCGTTGAAAAAGCAGATTTAAGTAATTTTATCGCCGTGGATTTAGGCGGCTACGATTTTATAATTATTGGCAAAAACCGACCTATAGCCCGACTTTTAGACCATAAAGCGCGTTTAGACGTCGAACTATATCTTGATGAAAAGTTAGAAAAAGACTTTTCCAACGAAGGCGAATATTCTTTAACGATAACGATTATCGACGATAATTATTTTGGTGAAAAGACTTTTGAAATTTTCGCCTATAACGACGTTTTACCCAAAATTGAAAAGATTTCCAATCTTTTAAAAGAGTGTAAAACCGAGCCGTCTTTAAGGCTTAAAAATTTGAAGGAAATTAAAAAACTTGTGAGCGATTTTTCCGTCGGGGACAACTTGCAAATTCAAAATAACTCGGCGTACAAGTCCGTTATCGACGATTTTTGCAAAGAATACGAAAAGTTTTTGGCGGAAGAAACGCAAAAATTCGACGTCGTTATAAGCGTGTACGAGGGCGAACAGTATCTTCCGTATTTATTGGCGTTAGCCGCTCCGTTTTTATCCGCTCTTTTAAAAAGAATTTTTCAAGGAGGTCTAAAATGAGCAAAAAACTATTTTTGGCGCTATCTTTAGCGGTCGTTTTAATAGGCGGTGCGGTAACTGCTTTCGTCGCCGTCTATTATAGCCCGACAAACCGTGCGGAAAGGGCGATGGCTAATTACGAAGCCGCAAACGAAATTCAAACGGTCGTAACCCAAAAATATTACGACGCGCTCGTTTTTGAAAAAACCTATCTTTATGAAAAAACTAAAAACGGTTATAACGTTTCGGAAACGGCTAAAAGCCTTAACCCCGATCCTTTATCCAAAGACGATTTTACTATTTTAGAAAACGAGTATTTTACGGAAACTTTTTCGCTTGATTTTTTCCGTCTAAAGTCGTCGTATTTTAAAAATTGCGCTTTAAACGAGGAAAAAGAAAGAGACCTTTTCACCTTCACCGCGGACGTCAAAGATTCCAAAACTCGTGAATTTTTCCGTTCTTCTTTTCCCGAAACCCTATCCTTTCCCGACACCGCAAAAACTAACGAAGACTTAAAAATAGAAAATCTTTCCGTCACCGTCGTTTTCAATTCCTCACGCCCGCAAACGATTAAAATAACCTTTACCCTAAACTCTTCCTTTTTCACTCTCCAAACGACGTTTTCGTACGATTAACTTTGTTTATTATTTTGATTTTTTTAGAAAAAACAAATTTTTGGGAATAATAGGTACGTAAATCGGAATAGTTTGCTATTGATTTCATATGCGATATGGTGTATAATAAATAGGGGGGGGTATTTTTCATATAATAATTCTTTGCCCCTCGTGATATATGGAGGAGGAAGGACGATGTTGAATTATTTCGTCGACTATTACGTAAAGTTCAAACTGCCCTCTATGCCTATTACCGAGGCTTCTTTCATTTTGTTTACAGTGGTGATTTTCGGCGACTATTCACGTGGTAAACTGGTCGAAAAAATAAGAAGAGGCGTCGTATACTATTTGATTTTTTTCTTCCCGCTATTGGCTATAAAGGGCATTTTACATTCCTATACGAGTTTTAATTTTACTTACGTTTACGCGCTCGTATTTATACCTTTCGTATTCGTGGCAGGTAGAAAGAAGAACAAAGTAAACCTTTTAATTTATGCGATGGTTTATTGGACCGTATACGTTTACGCGACTTCATTTGCTAAGTCTATTGGAACTATATTTTGTAACGCTACCGGCGTTGAAGAAACTAACGAAATAAAATACCTCTTTTTAGCGATTATAGTGCCGCTGATTTTATTTACTTGCTCGTTAATGATAAAAAAATACCCTTTAAACGAAGAGTTGAGTTTACCGTTTTGGACTGTTATTCCGGTAGCTATCGTTGATATAGTTGCTAACGCCGCGAAAATTCTCGTTGATGGAATAAAAGAAGACGGGCTTCCTTTTTTTGGAGCAAATGAAACGGAAAGCGGCACTTTTATATTTTTTATTGGAATACTTCTATACTTATTAAACGTCTTATGCTATTGTTTTTCTTATTCAAAATCCAACTCCTTAAAAAAGGACGAAAAACTAAACGAAACGATTGAAAAAATAAAAAACGAAAGATTAGCCTTTTCAGTTGACGCAGAAAACATTAAAAACAACTTGGAAGAAATGAAAAGAATTCGCCACGACGTTAAAAATCAATTTGCATATATGCAAATTTTTCTAGCTCAAAAAGATTATAACGGTCTCGAAAAATATTTTGAGGAATTAAACGGAAGTGTTTCGATCGCGGACGATTTTCTTGAGGTTGATAACGTAACGATAAAAAACGTTTTAAATTTAGAAAGATACAAGGCGTCGCAAAGCGGAGTGCAACTGCAGGCAAAGGTAATCACAAGGAAAGAAATTGCAATTAGTGATAAGGATCTTGCCGCCGTTATGATTAATCTCATCGATAACGCTTTGGAAGCGTTGGTCGAAGATAAAATAAGCGAAGCCGTAGTAAACGTCGCGGTAGTGCAAAAAGACAACGTTTTATACGTTTCGGTTGATAACCCGTTATCCGACGCAAGCAAAAAGGATTTAAGGAATTCCTTGTTTACAACGAAAGAAGACAAGAATTTACATGGAAGAGGGACTAAAATTATTGAAAAAATCGCAAAAAAATATAAAGGAGTTTTTAATTACGAAGTAACCGACGATAAATTTTCGGCAGAAGTTATGATGTTTGAAAGGAGGGATAAAGATGATTAAAGTTGCTATATGTGACGACGAAAAGAATGCGTTATACGCCATTTGCGGTGCAGTTGAAAAAATGTTCCAAAAGGAAAACTTGGTGGTTAACGTTACGGCATTTTCTGATTTATCTACCCTTGAAAAGGACGTTTTAAGAGAAAGTTTCGACCTTATAATGCTTGACGTTGATATGAAAGATAAAATAAACGGTATTCGTTTTGCCGAAAGGTTGAGGAATATGGACGTTACGGCTGAAATCATTTTTGCATCGGGGCTTGAAGGCGCGGTTTTTGATAGTTTTCAAGCAAAGCCGTTGGCTTTCGTAAGAAAAAGTTGTTTTATAAAAGATTTTTCAAAATGCTTACCTTTGATTCAAGAAAAATTATACGCAAAGCAACACGGCGAAGAATACGTTACCGTAACGAAAGGCGCGCGCGTGGAAAACGTGAAAGTTTCCGACGTTATGTACGTCGAGGGTAATTTAAAAAAGCAAATTTATTATTTAATCGGCGGCGGTGAATACGTTACGAAAAAAAGCATGAGGGAAACTGAATCTTTTTTGAAAGATAAAGGTTTTTTAAGGATACATTGCGGATTTATCGTAAACTGTAAATATATTTCGGAAATAAGCGGTAGCGACGTGATTTTGATCGACGGAAAGACTTTGCCCGTAGCAAGAAGCAGAGTTACCGAGTCTCGAAAATTATATCTGCAATGGCTTAAAAAAAACAAAATAAACAATTTGTAAGCGAGGTTTTCCTCGCTTTTCTTTTTATGAAAATACCATTTATCCCACCGAGTATTCCGCTTTACCTCAAAAAACCAACCGAAATAACGCAATTTCTTCCAAAACTATTGACAAAGCGTAAAAGTGCGATAAAATATACGCATAAGGCACATACGCCTAAGGAGTATATTTATGTTAAGGAAAATAGTAAGCATTGTTTTAGCCGTTTTAACGGCGTTGACACTTTCTTTATCGGTCGCGTGTTCTTCCGATCCGTATAAAGATATAGTAGAATTAGATCTCGAAAACTCTTGGGATTTTAAATTTGAGGCAGAGGAAGCCGTTATAGTCGGCAAAGCCATGCGTCCTTCTTCAAAAAGCGTAAAAGAAGATTACGACCTTTATATGGGAGACGGACACGTCGTTGCGGACGAAACCGCGTCGGGCGGAAAATACGTCGGATATATGGGGGCGAATAAAGGTGACTATATCGAATATGAAATCGAGTCGGAAAAGGCTTGTTACGTAACCTTATCCGTTTCGGCAGCAAGTAATTTAAGACTTTACTATTTTATTTGTTGGCGTGACGTCGATACCGGTGTTTTCGTTAACGGAGAACAAGTTTTTGCTAAAGAAAATCACGAAGAAGCAATCGATATTATTGCTAAAAATTTTAACGAGAATATAGTTTACGAAAACGTAAAACTAAAGAAAGGTAAAAACGTGATAAGAATTCAAGCGCTCGCGGAAGAAGAGTTGGAATTTTGGCACGTAGACAGAAGACCTAAAGCAAACGATATTTTCGGAAAAAAATATTCTAAATTTCCCAACGTCGATTACATTAAGATAACTGCAAGCGTTGGTGAAGATAATTTCACGTTCGTGAATAAAAAAACCGATAATGAAATAAATACGAACGGAAGAAATTCTTTAAATTCGGCGCCTTGGTATAACGGTTATATTTATACCGACGCGGATTATGCAAGCTACGAAAGTTGGGTAGACAATAAATAGGAGGAAAAACGGCTGTCGCTAAGTGAAAAGTTTAACGACAGCCTAAGTTTTAATATGAAAAAGAATCGTAGAATTACGATATACTGTATCGCCGCGTTTTTGTTGGTTTTTGCAATAAGCGGCTCGGTATTATTAAATTTTTTTAAGGTAACTATTGATAAATTCTTTTTAGGGCAAGGCGCTAAATTTAGTGAATACGACGATTCTTCGGCAAGAATAGTTTGCGAAGATATAGAAAGAGAAGCACAGGTTTTACTGAAAAACGATAACGACTTGCTTCCGTTAAATACTAGCGCTACGGTCAAGAGCAAGGTGGCGTTATTTGGCATGGGTGCCTACGATATGCGTTTTGCCGGCGCGGGATCGGGCGGCGGAAACGCGGAGGGTGCGGATACTTTTTACGACGCGCTTACGAAAAAAAACGTAGAACTTTGTCCCGAAGTATCTTCATTATACGATAAATTCAAAAAAAGCGATTCTTCCACCGGTGGATTTGGTGACGTAGGTAAGGAAATCGGGAGCGTTGAAGTTGCTGTAAAAAATATTACAAAAGAAGTAATTACCACAGCGAAAAAATTTACCGACACGGCTTTTTACGTTGTAACGAGGGTTGGTGGAGAAGGCTCCACGTTGACTGACAAACTTTTAAGTTTGACGAAAAACGAAGAGGAAACGTTAGACTTAATAGTTGAAAACTTTGACAAGGTATTAGTCATTTTGAATACTTCAAACCCACTAGAACTAGGTTTTATTGACGGCAAAGGAGTTAGTAGAAATACTTCCGAAAGTTTTTCTAAATACGAAGGAAAAATAGACGCTTGTCTATGGATAGGATTGCCCGGATATACTGGCGCCAACGCCGTTGCCGACGTAATTTGCGGTGTAAGTCCGTCTGGTAGACTTGCCGATACTTATGCGTACGACGTAAACGCCGCGCCTTCCGTTTCATCGATAGGTAACGCCGAAAATATTTACGTTGGTTACCGTTGGTTTGAAACCGCCGCTTACGAAGGAGCGATAGATTACGAACAATACGAAAGAACGGCTACCCCGGCGTATACTTCGTTAACGGTTGCGGAAGGCGTTCAGTATCCGTTTGGATACGGGCTTTCTTATACAAAATTTAAAAAAGAAATAGTTTTGTCGGAAAGTTCGCTTTTACATAGCGGCGTTGGTGAGACTAATAAAAATGAGGTCGTAAAAATCGCGGTAAAGGTTACTAACGCCGGGGACGTTGATGGTATGGAAGTCGTTCAAGCCTATTATACGCCTCCGTATACGAACGGGGGGATAGAAAAAACGTACGTAACGCTTGCCGATTTTGCAAAGACGAAAACGCTTGAGCCGAACGAATCTCAAACGGTGATTTTGCAGTTTCCCGTTTCCGATATGAAGTCTTTTGACTATAACGATAAAAACGGAAACGGCTTTTGCGGCTACGAACTTGAAAAAGGTGATTATTTAATAAGGATTTTAAATAACGCTCACGATTGGGTTAACGTTGCTGAAGATTCTTCGCTATCCGTTACGTTAAAAGTCAACGCCGACTTAAGGTATGAGGAAGACGACGCGACGGGAAATCCCGTTTCGGTCAAATTTGCACCTTACGCGGATTCGCGCAAATATTTATCGAGGGCTGACGGCTTTGCTAATCTTGCCGCAAATATTGAGAAAAATGAAAAAGAAATAAAATATAACGGCGACGTTATAGAAAACGAAAAGAACGATTTCGTAAAAGGCGTTGATTACGCCGTGGAAAGAAAAAAGGTTCTTACTTTTTCCGAAATGCTCGGCGTTTCCTATAACGATGAAAAATGGAACGAATTCGTTTCGCAACTTACAAAAACGGAAATGGCGGAACTTATTGCCATGGGTAATTTCCAAACCGCAGCAGTAGAAAGGTTGGGTATACCTAAAACGCTTTTATTCGACGGTCCGGCCGCGATAAAAGATACTTATCACTCAGATAAGGGGTGTTTATTGTATCCCGCGGAATGTTCCGTAGGCGCAACTTGGAGCAAAGGAATAACTTATAAATTTGGGTGCTCTGCCGGCGACGACGCCGTTCAATGCGGCGTTACGGGTTGGTATGCGCCCGGCGTTAATTTGCATTTAAACGCCTTCACGGCAAGGGGTTTTGAATACTTTTCAGAGTGTCCCGTTCTATCCGGTAAACTTGCCGCGTCCGAAAGTAGGGGTGCCGAAAGCAAGGGTTTATTGGTAATAGTAAAGCACTTAGTAGATGGATTGCAGTCTGCGGTTAACGAACAAGCGCTACGAGAAGTTTATGCAAAACCTTTTGAAATTGCCATCAAAGAAGCCGATGCGCACGGATTAATGACTTCTTACACTATGCTTGGTACGTGGGTAGGGCAAGTAAAAGAGTTGCTGAACGGAATAATTAGAGGCGAGTGGGGCTTTACAGGTTTCGTAACGTCGGATGCCGCAAGTCCTTCCATGCAAGTAAAACCCGGCATTAGAGCCGGTAACGATATTTGGCTTGCGACGGATAACGGCCGCTTTACCACTCTCGTAAGAGAGGAAAAAAATATCGAGGCAATGAAAACTGCTTGTAAAAACGTCTTGTATACGGTGTCGTTAAGTCCTATAACCACCGCCGCTAACGTGACTGAAAGTGGTTTTTCGCCATCGATTTTAATAATGATAATCGTTGATACGTTATCGCTTTTAGGTATCGGTGTTTGCGTTTTCGTTATCGTTAAGGATTTAAAAAAGAAGAATTAAGTGTAAATTTTATCCCCGGCGGAGGAAACGACGTCGGGGATGTGTTTATAAAGGGGAAGGATAAAAGTGGGCGTATAGGTCGGTTAACGTGGTGTTTTTTAAAAAACGGTAGAGATGAAGGAGTGAAAAACGGAGGGGCGAGAGGCGTGTTAGTCGCAAAAAAGAAAGGATTGGTGCTTTTTGGCGATTTTTTATTATAAAAAAAGAAGCCGACAGTGTTTTCAGCACGCAAAAAAACGCTAAAGCTGTGTTTCTAGTCCAAGTTTTTTGTGAAAATGTTGAAAAAATCGACGAGGTATTAAAAACTTTATTGACTAAAACTATAAAAAAATGCTAATATGGTATCGTTGAAAGGATTTTAGGTTTATTAAAACACGTTTTAATAAACGCTCAGGAGGTAAAAACATGAAAAAATTCGTTATTTTCACAGATTCTTGCAGTGAATTAACCGAAGAAGCAAGGCGTGCGTACGACGTAGAGTATCTTCCTATGTACGTATCCTACGGCGACCGTTCGATAAAAGCCGACTTAGACTGGAGGGAAGTTTCCGCCAAGGAGTTCTACGACGTCATGCGTTCCGGTGTGAGAATACTTACGTCTCAAGTTCCCGCGGGTGATTACGTTGAAAAGTTCGAGGCTTGTTTAAAAGAAGGCTACGATATTTTATCCATTTCTTGCTCGTCGGCGTTATCCGCATCGGTAAAGGCGAGTGAAGTCGCGAAAGAGCAACTTCTTAAAACCTATCCCGACGCCAAAATATATTGCATCGACTCTTTGATAAGCAGCGCCGGTTTGGGGCTTTTGTGTATTTACGCAAGCAAATTGCGCGCAGAAGGCAAAGATATAGACGAAGTAGCGGCGGAAATAGAACGATTTAAGTTAAAAATAAACCAATTCGGCACCGTTGCCGATTTAAAATTTTTAAAAGCGTCCGGAAGAATTTCCGGCAGTAAAGCGTTTTTCGGGACGCTTCTCGGCGTAAAGCCCGTTATAGTTTCCAACCATAAAGGCGAAAACGTTTCTTCCGAAAAGGCAAAAGGCAGGGTAAATTCCATCCGCCGCTTAGCAGACCTTACCGTCGAAACTTACGTCGGTGAAAAGATTGAAGAAATTTATATTTCCCACGGCGATTGTTTAGAGGACGCCGAAAAATTGAAAGCGTTTATTTTGGAAAAGAAACCCGACGCAAAGATTTCTATCGGTATGCTTAACCCGATAGTCGGTGCGTCTTGCGGACCGAGCACGCTTATAAGCTACTGCGTCGGCTCGTCAAAACCCACCGTAACCGACTAATTTTTAGTCTCAAAACTATTGAGAGGAAAACGGTTTAAAGAGACAATAACACGATTTAAACAACGTCAAAAGTTTTTTAAAATACAAAAAAACCTGCCTATAGGTCGATTATCGACCGTGTAGACGGGTTTTTTAACGATATTTAGTTTTTTATTGAATACGTGGAGGCTCTTTTTCGTTTTTCAAAAAGTTTAGAATAAAGGGGATAGAGATAAGTCCCGATAAAACGTCCGCTACGCCCTGTGCGCTTAAAATTCCGTAGAGTCCGAATACCGCCGAGAAAACGGCAAGAAGAGGGATAAATATAAGTCCGCTTCTTAAAAGCGCCAAAAAAGACGCGGTTTTCGATTTTCTTATGCTTTGAAAAAGCATATTTGCGGAAGTCGACGACGGCAAAAGCAAAAGCCCTATCGACGAAACTCTAAGCGCCGTCGCGCCGAGTTCTATCACTTTTTGTTCCTTTTGAAAAACGTAAATAATTTGCGGCGCGAAAATTATTCCCAGCACCGAAATAGCCCCGACGAAAGCGGTAGAGAAAAACCAAGTAAATTTTAAACCTTGTTTTACCCTATTCACTTTATGAGCGCTATAGTTAAACGACGCGACCGGTTGAAAGCCTTGACCAATGCCGATACCTATGGCTAAAACGAAGGAAGAATATCTGTTTACTATGCTTACCGCGGCAATCGCCGCGTCCCCGAAAGGTTTTATAAGATTGTTTAAAAGTCCGTTCGATACGGAAGAGAGTCCTTGTCTAATAAGGGAAGGAAGTCCGCCTTTTACGATATTTAAAATAACAGTGCCGTTAAAACTTACCGCGGAGATTTTTAGGCTTCCTTGCGCTTTTTTGATATATAAAATCAACAATATAACGAAACTTACCATTTGCGAAACGGCGGTTGCAAGCCCCGCGCCGTAAACGCCCAGACCTACTTTGACGACCAAAATATAATCGCCCAAGATATTAAGCACGCCGCCGAAGGTTAAGCCGATCATTGAAAACAACGCTATTCCTTCGTATCTTAAATTATTGTTTAAGATTAAAGAACATATCATAAACGGGCAAGATACCAAAACCCAAAACCCGTAATCTTTAGCGTATGGCAAAATGGTTTCGGTGCTTCCCAAAAAACGCATAAAAGGGGTTAAAAAAAACAATCCAAAAACGAGCAATATAACGCCTATGCCGAATCCAAAGAAAAACGCCGTCGAAACGTAAGTAGTTGCCGTTTCGGTATCTTTTTCCGCTAAAGATTTAGAGCAATACGTGCCGGAACCGTGACCTAACATAAAAGCGATTGCTTGTATTATCGCTTGTAACGTAAACAGAATACCGGTCGCCGCTTGTTGGCTTTCGCCTAAGCCTCCGACGAAGTACGTATCCGCCAAATTATAAATATTGGTGATAAGCATCGAAATAGTCGTCGGAAGCCCTAATTGCAATATCAATTTATAGACGGGTGTTTCCGTCATTTTTTTGTAATAACTATCTACCGTACTCATACCTTAATAGTGTAATCCTAATTTTTATGAAATGCAACCTTTTTGCCGCTAAAAACCCGCCTTTTTAAAGTTTTTTTGATTTTTTATCAACGATACGAAAACGGCTTGGTTTTTTTCAGCCTCTTACGCAAAAAGAAAAGCCCCGTTATGAGCCGATAATCGACCTATAGCGGGGTTTTTATTTGTATTTGCGTTTTTTTAGTCGCGGGTGCGGATAATTTTTAGGGATAGGATTTCGTTTTAATAAAAAACGAGTTTTTTAAAAATCTAAACAAATTCTATCTTTTACGTACGGACGGATGAAGGTGTCGGCGACCTTTACGTGTTCGGGATGTTTTGCGTAAACGGCGATATCTTCCGCGGAAGAAAGCGTCGTGATAAGCGCTATATCGTGGGTGCTTGACGATATAGGGTTTGAAACGAATTCAACCGTCAAAAGTCCCGGAACTTTGCCTACCAAACTTTTTAGGTTTTCTTCCATTGCCTTTTTTAGGGCGGGTTTTTGCTCTTCCGCAATTTCTTCTTTAAACTTCCAAGCGACGATATGATGTACCATACTATTTTATTCCTCGTTGTTTTTTATATATTGTAACACACTTTCGTCTTTTTGAAAAGTTTTTTAGCGCCGCGAAAGGATAAAAATCGTCGGGAATAATTTTTAACGCCGTAAAAAAGAGACGACGGATTTGCTCGTCGTTTTAAAAAGTCCGCCTATAAGCCTGTTATCGCGATGTTTTTGCGAAAAATTCGGCATAAAAAAGAAAAGAGTTTCGTTGTTTTTGCTTTTTTAGCTTGAACGATTATTATATTTCGTCTAAAAAAAGAAAAAACTTTTTGCTGCGTAAAAAACAATTTTCCGCTTAGATAGAAAATACCTTGACCGACGAAGGGATTTAGGGTATAATTTTACCGAAGTATATTTCTAAATATTAAATTACGCGATAAAATGCCGCACGGTTTTAAACCGCGTAGATTAAATAAAGGTAAAAAATGAACGAATTTTTAGATATTTCATCGGAAGTTAAAAACGCTCTTTTAAAAGGCGAACCGGTCGTCGCGTTAGAGTCGACTATAATTTCACACGGGATGCCGTATCCTCAAAACGCCGAAACGGCACTTTTAGTAGAGGAAGAAGTAAGAAAAAACGGCGCCGTCCCCGCGACTATTGCAGTGATAGGCGGTAGGTTGAAGGTAGGTCTTACGAAAGAAGAAATTTATTATTTCGGCAAAAAGGGAACGGCGATAACTAAAGCTTCCCGTCGAGATTTAGCACCCATAATAGCCAAAAAATTAGACGGGGCCACCACGGTTACGACGACTATGATGATAGCGAGTATGGCGGGAATAAAAATCTTTGCTACGGGCGGTATCGGCGGCGTACACAGGGGTGCCGAAACGACCATGGATATTTCCGCCGATTTGGAAGAACTTTCCTTTACCCCCGTTACCGTCGTTTGCGCGGGAGCAAAGTCCATTTTGGATTTAGGGCTTACCTTGGAGTATCTCGAAACCAAGGGCGTGCCGGTTATAGGGTATCAAACGGAAGAACTACCTGCTTTCTACACGAGAAAAAGCGGGTTTAAAGTCGATTACAGGGTGGATAGCCCCGAAGAGTTGGCGGAGATTATAAACGCACACGACAAACTTTCTTTGAAAAGCGGAATTTTGGTTACCAATCCTATCCCTGAAGAATATTCTATGGACGCCGATTACGTAAACGCCGCTATCGACGGCGCGATAAAAAAAGCGGCTTTGCTCGGCGTTAAGGGCAAAGAAACCACCCCGTTTTTACTTAAAGAGGTAACGGACGTTACGGGCGGCGACAGTTTGAAAGCCAATATACGACTGGTTCTAAACAACGCGCGTTTGGCTGCAAAAACGGCAAGTAGGCTTCAAGCGCTTGCTGAAAAGTGAGACTATAAGCCCGTTATCGACGGGTTTCATATAAAAAATAAGAGAGGCGTCTATATGCAAAGCGTACGTGATTTTTTAAAAACCGCCGAGGTTTATTACTTGGCGACGGTTGACGGCGATAAGCCGAGAGTTCGTCCTTTCGGGACGGTCAATATTTTTGAAGGGAAATTATATATTCAAACGGGAAAGAGAAAAGACGTGTCTAAGCAACTTCTTTCTAACCCAAGCGTAGAGATTTGTGCGTTCAAGGACGGCAAGTGGTTACGCCTTTCGGGAGAACTCGTCGAAGACGATAGGGTAGAGGCTAAAAAGTCTATGCTGGACGCTTATCCTAATTTACGCGCCACGTACGATGAAAACGACCAAAACACCCAAGTTTTTTATTTCAAAAACGCCACTGCCGTTTTTAGTTCGTTCGCGGAACCTTCTAAAACGATAAATTTCTAAATCGTTAGAATTGCGAAGGAAAAATCGCGAGAGCGGTTTTTGAAAAACGACAGAAGCGGTAATCGCCCGTCGTCGGAGTTACCAGCGGAGTTCTAAGGCAATACAACAGCGTACAAAAGGCGTTTGTGCGCACGGCGTAATAAACGTAAAGGCTGTCGTAAACCGTTATAGCGGTTTTAGGCGGTCTTTATTTTTGGATTGGGCGTTTCGTGTACGGAAGCGTAAAAGAGTTGTAAAAAAGAGAGGAACGATTTTTCTTAGCGAAAAATCTTATAGACGAAAAAACGGTCGATCTACGCGCGACTATACGGTATAACACCGTAGAGATTGGGCAACATTCGAGCGTACTCCACGCGCCGACTAAACTGTTATATGAAAAGATAACAAACGGTGAATTCAAGTATGAAAAAAACACCTTGCTTGAAATTAACTTTCAAAACGCAAGGTGTTCGTTCGATACCAATCTCAACCGCTACGTGGCGAAGAAGAAATCCACGGGGAAAGTTGACGAAGTAGTTGCTTTGATAAATGCGGTGTACCTTTTACAGCAAGACTACTTCCTTAATCAGGGACAGTCGTTCGAGTTGCAAGGGATATAAAAAAGGGGAGCAATTACGCTCCCTTTTCTTCTGCGATAAAATCTAAATCGTAAGAATTAACTTCATCTTCCGTCAAAGGCTTTTCATACCATATAAAAGACCAATAACCACACCGTGACTTGTCGGTATACTTGTGCATAATGCTACCCGACGGTTGGCAACCAATGCCAAACTCACGCAAACGCATTCCGTATTTATATAACATAATCGCACCTCGTTTTTTTAAATTTTTTTCTATGAAAATGATTGACATTCGTTTTTATACCTGCTATAATAAGAGAGTCGAGGGGTGGCAGGCTCACCCCCTCGCTCGTTCCGTTTCGGTGTTTTCTTCGATTATACAACCGAAACGGTTTTTTTTATTTGCTGATGTACTTAAACAAATCTACGATTTGTTCAGCCGTCCAGCCTTGTTTTTCGAGATACTCGATTAACTTGCGGCGTTCGTCAATTGTCATTGATTGTTCCTCAATCGTATTTTTTGTATTTTCGACTTTCATTATTATATAATAAATAAGGGTGCAAGGTCGGTCGTTTTTTATGGGGTCGTTTCATCGCGTGTAAATACGGACGGAACAAGTCCCGCACCGACCTTATCGCCTCATCACCGTCTACGACGGAACTTCCCCTCAAGAGGAAGCCTGTATTTAGTACGCCGTTTTAGGAAGACGATAAACGTTTTCACGTGTCTCGACCTCTACGACGACGACTTTTCTTTTAAAACGCTTGCCTTTTTATATCCGCATAAAAATCCGTAACAAAGGAAACTGCGGTCGAGGGATAGTTTTTCTTTTGTCGCAAGGACGAGCCGAGTGCGCGTTTAGTTTTTTCAGCAACGAAGATGAGTTTAGTGCCGAGTTAATTTTTTCAGGGACAAGAACGAGGGGCTGACTTTAAGACGCAAACTTTACGCGTTTAGTTTTTTTATTCGTGATACTAATCAAAGGCGAAAGAGTTTAGTTTTTTTCAGTGATAAGAGTGAGTCGTGTGTGAGTTCGATTTTTTTCGTGATACAGTCTAACCGCATACGCGTTAGTTTTGTATCCGCGACAAGAATAACGGCGCGTTTCAAGGTAAAAACTTTACACGACTAACTCTTTCTATCCGCGATAAAGGTGAATTCTATACGGCTTTCAGGCGCGAAGCCGCCCGTGGAAAACAAGTTTTCGACTATAAAAAAAGGCTTTCGGCCGCGAATTTTAATAATCCCTCGTTAAATTTATACAATTTTTCAAAAAATATAAATTTTCTCAAAAACGGCGAAAAATCATTTGACATTATTATCGTAATATTGTATTATTGATACGCTGTGTGAAAAAGGGTAGAGGTAAAAAGTTACTTTAAACCTCGTAAGTGAACGACGGTTCAAACTGCGCGGAAGATAATTTTTACTGACAATTGTGGGGGATTTACCCCTGCGACTAACCGAGCCCTAAATGATTTAAGGTCATCTGCAAAAACACGGCGCAGATGATTTTTTTATCGCTAAACGGCTCGATACACACGGCAAAGTTGTAAAAAACGTTTTTCCATCAAAAAACACAGCACGCATAAGGGGAAACGTTCGGGCAAAGTCCTAACCGCTCGGCAACTTAAACAGTTAGTATAAAAGGAGATTTTAAAAATGGCAGGACAAAAAATCAGAATCAAATTATCGGCTTACGACCACAACATGGTTGACCAAGCAACGGCACGCATCGTTGAAACGATGAAGAAAGCGGGCGCTAAGATTAGCGGGCCTATTCCTCTTCCTACCGAAAAGGAAATCGTTACCATCTTACGTTCCCCCCACAAGTACAAAGATAGTCGTGAACAGTTCGAATTAAGAACTCATAAACGTCTTATCGACATCTACTCCACCAACGCAAAGATTTTGGACAGCATCCATCTTCCCGCGGGCGTAGACGTAAAAATTAAGTTATAATTTTTGTTAAAAATATACGGAGGTGAACTTTATCAATGAATAAAGCAATCATTGGCAGAAAATTGGGTATGACGCAGATCTTTTCCCCCGACGGAAAAGTAATCCCCGTTACCGTGATCGAGGCAGGTCCTTGCCCGGTCGTTCAAGTCAAAACGGTTGACCGCGACGGTTATTCCGCAGTTAAGTTAGGTTTTAAAAAGGTTTCCGAAAAGGAACTCAACAAACCCAACCTCGGTCAATTTAAGAAAGCGGGCGTAGAACCCCACAAGTATCTTAAAGAATTCCGTCTTGACAATGCAGAAACCTACGCGGTAGGTCAAACGGTAAGTTGCGATACTTTCGCGGCAGGCGACAAAGTAGACGTCGTCGGCATCACGAAAGGTCACGGTTTTACCGGCGTAATCAAAAGATGGAACCAACACAGACTTAAAGAAACGCACGGCGTAGGCCCCGTTCACAGAGAAGTCGGTTCAATGGGTTCTATAAGCGACCCGTCAAGGGTATTTAAGAACAAACACTTAGCAGGTCAATACGGTGTCGAACAAGTTACCATCCAAAATTTGGAAGTAGTTAAAGTAGATGCTCAAAGAAACGCTATTTTGGTTCGCGGTGCGGTTCCCGGTCCTAAGGGCGGAATCGTTACACTTAAAAACAGCGTTAAAGCGTAAGGAGGGTCCTAGTAATGCCAAGCGTAAAATTATATAATATGAATGCTCAAGAAAAAGGCGTTGTTGAACTCGACGAAAACCTTTTCTGCATCGAATACAACGAACCGCTTATTCATCAAGCAGTCGTTACCAGATTAGCAAACGAAAGACAAGGAACTAAAAGTTCTTTAACCAGAACGGAAGTTCGCGGCGGCGGCAAGAAGCCTTACCGTCAAAAAGGTACGGGTAACGCCCGTCAAGGTTCCACGAGGGCTCCTCAATGGATCAAGGGCGGCGTCGTATTCGCACCCAAGTCAAGAGATTTCAGAAAGAAGATGAACATTTGCGCTAAGAGAATCGCTATGTTCTCCGCTCTTTCCAGAAAACTTGCCGACAACGAATTCTACGTTATCGACGAAGTTGCGGTAGCAAACGGAAAAACCAAAGAAATGGTTGCGTTCTTAGACGCTTTCAAGTTTGAAAAATCCGTTCTTATCGTTATGTGCAACAACGACGAAAAGGTTATTAGGGCTGCAAGAAACATTAAAAATCTCAACACCCTTCCCGTTGAACAACTCAACACCTACGACGTCGTTAAAAATAGCGTAATCGTTCTCGCAAAAGGCTCTGTTGAAAAATTACAGGAGGTCTACGGAGAATAATGGAAGCAAGATATATTATCATTAAACCTGT
>CAZMOD010000005.1:52973-57226 GCA_964567885.1 uncultured Christensenella sp. | reverse complement strand
AATATTGCCTTGATAGCATACGCTCTTATCAAGAAAAAGAGATTGTTCTAATTTTTAATAATTGGAGAGTATTCAATGCGCTATGTGTGCAAAGACTTAAATCTCAAAGTATGACGGTGGGCTTCGGCTCACCGTCTGTTCTTAATCTTGTAATATAGGGAGCTTACGTTATGGCACACGATAACGATAAAAAATGAAATTACTTGTTATCTATGATTTCCTTAGCCGTACGACAGACGAAAAACACGCTCTGAATACAGATGAGATTATTGCCGAGCTTGCAACCCATAATAATGCAGCAGTGGGAAACGGACTTTGAAGATCAAGAGGTGGACGGACAGAAAGCTATGTTGTATCAAGTTGTTGACCACGTAGACATTTACCGAGATAGAGTTGAAATTCACGTTAATATTAAAATGGATATGTATGAGAACGGCTTGTCGGATAGATTGCAAGCTCCGACAACCGAACTCATAACAGTTCCCGCGAGAATTGAGGATAACGACAATCTCCCTATGGTAGCTTGTGGAACAGACCAAACCGTTTTATCGGGACAGTCTAATTAGTCGTTCTCGGTTCCGTTATAGTATTTATAGTTAAGAAAAAACGCAAGGGGGTAATTTAACTTAAAAGTCCGTCTATAGGTCGGTTATTCGACCTATAGACGGACTTTTTAACGCTGTTAAATTTCAAAAAGCAAAAAGCCTGACGATTATAAATTGTAAAATTTCGGTTCTTAAAAAATTGTAAAACCAAAAAACGAAAAAAGTTTAATTAAAAAATTACAAAAATCACAAAAGTATAAAAATACTAAAATTATAAAGATTCCAAGTAATTTACGATATCGCCGACGGTGTTAAAAGTCGCAAGTTTTTCGTCGGGGATGACGATGCCGTTTTCTTCCTCGATAGTCATTAAAAGTTGTAAAATATCGATAGAGTCGGCGCCTAAATCGCCTTTAATGGAAGATTCCATAGTAATTTTATTAGCGTCAACGCCTAATTCGTTGGCAAATAAATCTCTTACTTTTTCAAACATATTTAGTTTTATAACACCGTTTGGATTTATTCGGGTATTCCGAACTACGGCATTATTCCTTTTTAAAAACGAGTTTTTCACTCTCAAACGAAAATCAATAAAATAATTTTCGCCGTTTTTATTTTATTCTTGCCTTAAACTGGAAAGAATTTTTTGGTTCAGGTTAGCGCTCGTCATTTTGTAAGCTTGTTCGACGCATTTATAAAACGCTTGCGCTTTACTGCTACCGTGTCCCTTAACTACGGTTTTTTCAAGCCCCAATAGAACGCTTCCGCCGTAGTTTTGGTAATTCATAAACTGTTTTTCTTTTTTTATCGTGCCAAGCATAAAAAGCGCGCCTATTTTATTCAAAAGCGAACCTTCTATATCCTTTTTAAGGCGTTTAAGCATTTCAAGGCACGCGCCCTCGGTACTTTTAATCAAAACGTTGCCGGAAAACCCGTCGCAAACGACTAAATCGTATTTTCCAGAAAGCAAATCTCTGCTTTCCATATTGCCGACGAAGTTAAGGTTTTTATCGCTTTTTAAAAGCGCGTAAGCCTCTCTTCTTAAGTCGTCGCCCTTTTCCTCCTCAACGCCGACGTTCAAAAGTGCGACGCGTGGATTTTTTACGCCGTAAACGCTTTCTAAATACGCGCTCGCCATAACTGCGTATTGCCTCAATTGTTCGGGCGTGCAATCGATATTAGCGCCGCTATCGCAAACGCCGACTACACCGCCCGCCATAGTGGGTATAACGGGGCAAAACGCCGGGCGACGAACGCCTTCGAGCCTACCGATTCTTAAAATGCTTGCACCGACCAAAACGCCCGTCGCGCCCGAGGATACCAAGGCGGAAATCTCTTCGTCTTCACGCAAAGCTTTAACCGCGCGTATCATCGAGGAATCCTTTTTAAGTCTTACGGCGTCGATAGGTTTGTCGTTGCCGTCTACGACGTCGGGGGCGTGAACTATTTCAACCCTGTCTTTAGGATAATCTCTATCCGCTAATTTGTCCTTTATAACCGCTTCGTCGCCGAATAAAACGACGGAAAGGTCTTGAAACTTTTTAAGCGCTAAAAGCGTTCCGTCGATATTGGCGTCGGGGCTTTTGTCTCCGCCTAAAGTGTCGATCGCGATTTTAATCATATTAGCCCTCCGATGACGCGTTGAGTTTTTTTACGTAAGAGCGTCTTTTTTTGTGTTCTACGGCGTTAAAGCGTTTCCAAAGATTGCGTATCGCAAAGTTGTCTTCCAAGTTAAGATTGGTTTCGGCGTATTTAACTCCGTTTTCGCTAAGCATTTTCATAAGCCCGGCGGCGATTATAGAGGTGATTCCGCGATTTAGGTAATTAGGATGCACCGCAACCAACCCTAAATCGATAATTTCGGGTTTTTTAATCGCCCTAAGCAGTCTAATAAGTGCGGGAATCGTAATTTTGCCTTGCGATTTTTGAACGGCTTTTGCTAAAGAGGGGAAGCAAATGCCAAGACAAACTATTTCGTCTTTTTCGTTCAAAATGACGGTTATGTGCTTTAAATCGATGATTAAACGGAAGTTGTCCATCATCATTTTTTTCATGCCGTCGGTAAAAGGCACCGTCCCGTAAAGCCCGTCGTAAGCAACGTCTAAAAGTTTAAAAAATCCGTCGGAATATTTCTTTAAAAATTCCGAAGCGCTTTTCGCCGTGCCTACTTTTAATCCGTAACGCTTCATCACGAAGTCCGCGGTTTTTTGCATTTCTTCGTAACCTTTTTCGGGCGCGTAAACTTTAGACTCAACCCAATCGACTTCTTTACGGTACCCGCTGTTTTCCACCAAAGCGGGGTAATAGTCGTAGTTGTATTGTTCTTCAAAAGTGGAAAGTTGGTCGAAACCTTCTATCAAAAGTCCTTCTCTTTCAAGGTCGGAAAACCCTAACGGACCGCAAACGGTATCCATACCGCGCGACAAAGAAAAGTCCTCGACCGCTTTAAAAAGGGCTGCGGAAACTTCGGTATCGTTTATCGAGTCGAAACGAGTAAACCTAACGCGTTTTTCACCCGTCTTTTCGTTAGACGCTTTTTGAAGTATCGCGGAAATTCTCCCTACGGTTTTTCCGTCCTTTTCGGCAAGGAAATACGCCGTTTCGCAAGTGTCGTTGTAGACGAAGTTTTTGGAAAATATCTTCTTTTCGTCTGAGTACAGGGGAGGCACGAAGTTCTTTTCGTGCTTATATAGCCTTAAAGGAAACTCTAAAAATTCCTTTTGCTCTTTTTTAGTTTTTACTTGGATTATTTTAACCATCGTGAAACCCCGTCTGTTTTATCTACGTAAAGCGTGAAACGATACACCTACGCCGTTAGGACCGCAGTGGCTGCCGGCGGTAGGGTTGGTGCAAACGATTTCAATACTTGCCGCGGGATATTTTTCTTTTATTTTTCGGGCAAGGTCGTTTGCTAATTCCGGCGAATCGGTATGTCCGACTATTACGCGGTGCTTTTCCACCTCGAAGCCTAATTCGTCGACGTAGGAAAGGAGTTTTTCCATGGCTTTAGACCTTCCTCTTTCCTTGGCGATATTGACCATTTGCCCGTCGTCGCTCATGTAAATAATAGGTCTTATGCCTAAAAGAGTACCGAACGTTGCGGATATTCCGCTAACTCTTCCGCTTCTTTTAAAGAATTTTAAATCGTCGGCGAAAAAGTATTGAGCAAATTTACCTACTTCGTCCTTTCCCCACTCGATAATGTCCTCCGGCGTTTTACCTTGCGCTATCATATCGCCGACTTCGCAAACGATATTATAACTTACTATGGTAATGCCTTTGGTGTCAAGAGAGTAAAATTTTCTATCGGGAAACTCTTTTTTTAAGTCCGCGACGGCTTCGTCCATCGCGTCGAAGGTGCAAGTCATCGCTTTTGAAAAGTGAACGTAAAAAATATCGTTTCCTTTTTCAAATTCGGGACGGAAATAGTTTTTGTACTTTTCAACGGAAAGTCCGCCGGTAGTCGGCAAAACGCCGTTTCTTAATCCGTCGTAAAATTCGTGTAAATCAACGTCCGTATCTTCGTAAGGAAAAATGGTTTTCCCGTCTATAGCGTAGGGCATACTGATAAGTTTAAAACCGTATTTTTCGGCAACCTTAGGGGTTACGTCGCAATCGGTATCAACGAAAACGGTTAACATAATAAAATCTCCTTATATATCGTATTATGGCTAAACGCCGCGTCGTTTTTTAACCAACGCCGCATTT
>CAZMOD010000005.1:36232-52873 GCA_964567885.1 uncultured Christensenella sp. | reverse complement strand
TTATATATCGTATTATGGCTAAACGCCGCGTCGTTTTTTAACCAACGCCGCATTTTAAGTAACGTTTTAACTAACGTCGCGTAATTTTAAAGGCTTCCCCTTAGGCAATAAGGAGGCTTACGTTTAAAGGCTTCCCCTTAGGCAATAAGGAGGCTTACGTTTAAAGGCTTCCCCTTAGGCAATAAGGGGGCTTACGTTGAAAGGCTTCCCCTCGAGGGGAAGCTCCGTCGTAGGCGGTGATGAGGTGATAAGGTAGGGGCGGGACTTTTCCGTCCGAAACTAAGTTGCACCGTCCGAAACGGCTTATTCTAAAACTATCATATAGTCGTAGATAGGTTGACCGCCGTTAATATAAATAACTTCGGTGTCGGGATAACGCGCGGACAATTCCGCAAAGACTTTTTTAGCGCTATCCTCGTTCGCGGATTCCCCCGTAAAGAATAGCATTACGCCGTAATCGCCGGCGTTAAGTTTTTGGCAAAGGTTTTTCAAAGCGTCTTCCGCATTCTTTTCGTCCGTATAAACGGTATCGCCAGAAAACGCCAAATAATCGCCCTCTACGACGGATACGCCGTTCATTTCGGCGTTCCTACTCGCGATTGAAACGAAGCCCGTAACCACTTCGGAAACGACTTCTTCAAGTTGGTTTAAAATATCTTGACTGTCTCCGTCGACGTCCATCATCGAGACCGCCGCGTAACCTTCTCCGACGGTGTGGGTGGGTACGATAACGACTTCCGACTTATCGTAAAGTTCTTTGGCTTGTTTGGCGGTAAGTATAACGTTGCCGTTGTTAGGGAAGACGAATATCCTATCCGCGTTTATTTCGTCGAAGGCTTTAATTAAATCGCCTGCGGAAGGGTTCATGCATTGTCCGCCCTCGACCACTACGTCAACGCCGAGTTCTAAAAACGTTTCTTTTATGCCTTTACCCGCTGCAACAACCGCAATGCCGTTTTTCTTACGCGATTTTATTTTAAACGAGTGCTCGGGCGCTTTTACGCTATCCGTGGCCGCAACTTCGTCTTTTTTGTCGGAAGCGTTTTTCAAAGTCGCTTGGGCGTTATTGCCGCGCGCAACCGCTTCGTTGTTTTGGAAAGTCATATTTTCCATTTTAAAGGTCAAAAACTCTCCGTAGCGTTGTGCGAATTCAATTATAACCGAAGGGGTTTTGGTATGTACGTGTACCTTTACGATACTGCCTTCCGAAAACGCAACTACCGATTCGCCGTGTTGATTTAAAAACTCTTTAAATTTTTCCAAATCGAAACTATCAACGTCGATTTTGCAGTTTTGAAGTCTTAACAAAAACTCCGTGCAGTAACCGAATTCCAAAACGTCGTCCTCGGTAAATAGCGAAAAGTCCAACCTTTTACTTTTCTTTTCAAAATTTTCCGAAGACTTTTCGTCGTCGGTCTTATTGGCTTCGTTTATGCCGTTTAAGGCGTCCAACATACCTTCGAATATAATCAAAAGCCCCGCGCCGCCGCTGTCGACGACGCCCGCTTCTTTTAAAACGGGTAAAAGTTCGGGCGTTCTGTTTAAAGATTCTTCCATTTCTTTAAGCATATCTTCTAAATAAGAAGTAACGCTTTTATTCTCGTCCGCTCTTTGGTTAGCGTAATTAACGGCGTCTTTAAAGACTGTTAAAATGGTACCTTCTACGGGGACGGAAACGGCTTTATACGCCTCTTTTACGCCTTCGTTCATACCTTCTTTAAGTTCTAAAACGGTTGCTTGCTCGAAGGCGGACAATACTTTGGTAATCCCCGCGAAAATTCTCGACAATATTACGCCGGAATTGCCGCGCGCGCCTAAAAGCATTCCGCTTGCAGCGGCTTTCGCTATGTTTTTTAAATTAGCGTCGACGTTTTCGGCGGCTTCTTTGCCGGAACCGAAAGTCATAAGCATATTGTCGCCCGTATCGCCGTCGGGAATAGGGAAGACGTTAAGGTCGTTTACCTGTTGACGAAATGCTTCCAACTTTTTTGCTCCTCCACGAAGCATTTCGGTAAATTCTTTTCCTCCGATAGTAGTAACGTTCATAAATCTGATCCTTTGGTAAATGTATTTTTAGTTTGATTATTGCTTTTGTTGCACGGGGACATTTTACAGCCTTATGCTAACTGCTAATTATATACCACGCTTTGCGTGTTTTCGACAAAATTCGACGAAAAAGGGTAAAATTCGAGCCCCGATTGTAGATTATACCAAACGAAACTCAATTTTACCTCAATTATTATAATATATATATAAAGCAACCGAAAAAGGAGGGTAAAAGTAACTAAAAATCGGCTTTTTAACAAATTTTTCTAAGTTTATTAATAAACTTAGCGTACCGTATGCAAGGTTATCCACTCTTTTATATCGTCGTAAGAACTTTCACCCGCGGCAAGGCTTAAAAAAAGGTCGGAAAGTTCTTTTTGAGTATATTCGATTTTTATTCCGTTAAGGCTTAAAAGTACCAGCATAGAGTGCGCGCCGATTCTTTTGTTGCCGTCTAAAAACGGGTGGTTTTTAGTGAGCCCCGCCGTTATCCTTGCGATTTTTTCTACCGTCGACGGGAAAAGTTCGACGCCGCCGTAAGTTTGAAAAGGGGAATATACCGCCGAAGACAACAACCTTTCGTCACGTAAACCGCTACTTCCGCCCGATTTAACCACGACGTCGTCGTGAAGCAAAATTACTTGTTTTTCGTTTAACCAAATCATTTTGCAAGCTCCTTATACGCTTGGATATTTTCCTCGATAATTTTACGGGAAATTTTTTCTAAAACTTCCGTCGTCGGATAAACCGCGTTTAAGTCTCGCAAATTTTCGATAGTTTTTTCGTTTTCGTTAATTTTTAAGTCCATTGACGATTCCTTATTTAATAAATTATTTCGCGACGTAAGTATAATAAAAAATTCCTCGTTTGTCAACGGTTTAAAAACTTGAACGCAAAAAAGAGTAAATTTTAAGCGAAAGCGTCTTTGAGTTTTTTAATAAAAAGTGCATCTATAAGCCCGTTATCGGCGTTTTTTAAAAAATTAAAAACTTTTCGGACGGATACTTACTTGAAAAATCGAAAAAGATTTTTAAAAAAAGTAAGTAAACGATTTGACAACTTAGTATTTTAATGATAAAATGAGTATCGTTCCTACGGGGAGTAATCGGTAAGATATTCTTGCGGTTAAGCCGTTAGCACGGGCGCTGTCGCCTCGGTTTAACATTAAACGATGAGACTGTAGTGATTAAGGTTTTTAACCTTGTCGCTATCGGTCTTTATTTTTTTAAATGCAACCGTTTACTCTAAAAAAATTACTTTACCAAGGAGAGATTTTTTATGGAGTTTTTATTAGAGACGATAGCAGCTGTAACTTGGCAACACGTCGTTATGTGGCTTATAGGCGGACTTTTAATCTTTTTGGCTATCAAAAAAGATATGGAACCCGCGTTGCTTCTTCCGATGGGTTTCGGCGCGATACTCGTTAATATTCCTTTTTCAAACGTGCTAAGCACGACCGAAAGCGCGGGTATTATAGACTGGCTTTTCGAAGTCGGTATCGCGGCTTCCGAAGCGCTTCCTATATTATTATTTATAGGTATAGGCGCGATGATAGACTTCGAGCCTTTAATCGTTAACCCCAAACTTATGTTTTTAGGCGCGTTTGCGCAACTCGGCATATTTTTGACTATAATACTTGCTTCGCTTTTGGGCTTCGATATAAAAGACGCCGCCGCGATAGGCATTATAGGCGCGGCGGACGGACCTACCTCGATACTCGTTGCGCAGGTTTTGGAAAGCGGCTACGTAGCGCCGATTATGGTCGTTGCGTATTCGTATATGGCGTTAGTGCCTATAATTCAACCGGCGGTGGTAAAAACCATTACCACTAAAAAAGAACGCCTTATCCGTATGGAATACAAAGGCAAAAGAGTTCCTAAGATCGTAAAGATTTTATTCCCGATAGTAATCACCATGGTCGCGGGACTTATAGCGCCTAAGAGTTTGACGCTCATCGGCTTTTTAATGTTCGGTAATCTTTTAAACGAATGCGGCGTGTTAAGCAGTTTAGCCGACACCGCAAAAACCAGTCTTTCAAACCTTATTACCTTGCTTTTAGGTATCACTATAGCCTCTCAAATGAAAGCGGAAGCCTTCTTGAAGTTAGAAACGCTTATGATTATGGGCTTAGGCTTGTTCGCTTTCGTTTTCGATACGGTAGGCGGCGTATTATGCGCCAAGGTAATGAACCTTTTCAGTAAAGAAAAAATAAATCCTATGATAGGCGCGGCGGGCATTTCGGCTTTCCCGATGTCGGCAAGGGTAATACATAAAATGGGGCTTAAAGAAGATCCCGATAACTACTTACTTATGCATGCGGTCGGCGCAAACGTATCGGGGCAAATCGCTTCGGCAATCGTCGGCGGACTTATTATCGGCTTGGTTTTATAAGGAGAAATTATTATGTTGAATCTTGTTCTTGCGGTCAATACCGAAAATTTGTTAAAATCTCTAAACGTTTTGTGGCAAGGGCTTTTAGCCATATTCATAGTCGTTGCCATCGTTATAGTAGTCACGTATTTACTAAAATACGTCGTCGTAAAAATCACCGACGCTAAAGAAAAATCGGCGGAGAAAACCGCTTCCGACGAGGATACCGAAAATTAGTTTTAAAAAATTCAAAAGTCCGTTTATTGGTCGATAATCGACCTATAGGCGGACTTTTTGCGTATAAAGATAAATAATAACGGCGAAAAACGATAAATAAAACGAGATAAATTTAATTAAGTAACGACTATTGAGGAAAAATTGAGTTTAAGATGCTATAATAACCGATAAAAAAGAAAGAAGGTGATATTTATGAAAAATAAAGCGCTTAAAATAACGCTTATTTCGCTCGCCGCGTTTATATTGGTATGCGTAATAACTTTGTATTGCGTTGCGGTATCTATCTATAAAGGCAGTTTTAATTACCGTTGTGACACGAAGGAAGAAAGCCGTTTTTCGATTGACGATTTTGATAGTTTGAAAGCCGAAAGACACACTTTCAAGTCCAACAAAGGTCAAACTCTCGTCGGATATTTGTATGAAAACGTCGACGAAACCGTAAGTCCGAAAGGTTTGATAGTTTTCGCGCACGGCTTAGGCGCGGGCGGTCAAATAGGTTACTTGGATATATTCGATATTATGGTGCGCGGCGGTTACAGCGTTTTTGCTTACGACGCCACTGCTAACGACGAAAGCGAAGGCGAAGTCGTCGGCGGACTTCCTCAAGGCTTCGTCGACCTCGACTACGCGGTAACTTACGCCGAAACTATAGATAGAGTTAAGGATTTGCCAGTATTGCTTTTAGGGTATAGTTGGGGCGGATTGTCGGTTACTAACGCGTTAAACTTCCATAAGGAAGTAAAAGGCGTCGTATCCTTAGCGGGGTGGAATAAATCTCTCGACTTAATCGAGCATAGAGGTATTCAAATGGTAGGCGGCTTTGCAAAAGCCTTGATACCTTTCGCGTCCGTTTACGAATTCTTTACCTACGGCGGAAAATATTCTTCGTCATCTAGTATGAAGGGCTTAAAAAACACCGATTGTCCCGTAATGATAGTGCACGGCGAAAAAGACGATAATATTTTACCTAAATACGGCTACGACTTGTATTACGAAAAGTACGGAAACGACTCTCGTTTTACCTTTAAATCGTACCCCGATAGGGATCACGACGTCTTGCATACCGCCGATAAAACGCTCGACGTAAACCTTTTTAACGAAGTCGTTACTTTCTTTAATTCTTGCTTATAATCCTTATTTTGAAAAGAGGTTGATAATACTAAAAAAGCCCGTCTATAGGTCGATAATCGACTTATAGGCGGACTTTTTTGTGTTATAACCGTTGTAAAACTGGTTGATAAAATTAATCTAAAACGCTTTGTCTAAACGAAATAATTAAGTCGGGCGATATCTTCAAAGCCTCGATACAGTAATTTTCTATCGAACCGTACTTATCGTTTATTCCTTGCAGTACGTGCAAAATATATTCTGCCTTGGCGTCTAACATCGCAAATAGAATATCTTTAAATTTGTAGTTAAACGAGAATATCGCGCAAACGGTAAGCCCGAATTTTTGCATAGCCTTTTTAAATTTTTGCGCTTGTTGCGAGGCGATATAATCTTTAACTATATCTTCGTCGGATACCCCTAAAAGCCCTTCGACTAGCATAGAAATTATCCCCGCGCGGTCTTTGCCGCCCGCACAATGCCATAAAACGCAACCTTTCGCGTTCAAAATAATCTCTAAAACCCTTCTAATTTGCTTTTGCGTATCTGGTGAAAAAACTATTTTATCGTAAAGTTTTTTCATGTATTCGTTTCTGTCGGCGTACTCTTTTTTCAAAAGCGCCGATTCGTCTTTCATAACCCTAAACATACTCTTTTCGCGAGTAATCCCGGGTAAGGTAAAACAAATAAGGGGAACGTGATGATATTTTATTCCGTCGATTTTAGTGTCCGGATGTCCGACAATCTCGTTTTCGATTCTCAAATCGATAACGGTTTTTACGCCGGCGTCTTTAAGCGTTTGCACTTCCTTTTTATTGAGTTTGCAAAGTTTGCCGCTACGTAAAAGCCTTCTCGATTTTATGCGTTTACCGAGCGCAGTCGTCATACCGCCGAGATCTCTGCAATTAGCAAGTCCGCCGCGTTTGATATCGTAAATCTCGTAATACCCTTTATCGATAGAATCCGCAAGGGAAATTTGATTATTAAGTTCTTTTTTCATAATTCCTCCTTTGCGGCACGTCGCCCGTTTTTTAGGGGCGCCTTAATAGTATAGCAAGAAAAATCAAAAAAATCAATGATTTTTTAGCGATATTTGATATCGTAAAGACAATTTTCTCAAAAGTGAAAAATTTTCGTCGTTTTTTAGCGACTAATCGTTTTTCAAATAAGCGTTACAGCCTTTAAAATCGTAATTTTTTAAAAAATTTAGAATACGTAAACGTTTCTTTTCGTTTTTTTTAAAGCGTAAACGGACGAAGATTTTTTATTTAAAATTTATTCGAAAAATTTTATAAAACCGTAGAAAAAAGGCGGATTTTTGCGTAGCAAACGCTCAATCGATAAATATAATATCGAAAGGTGCCGAAAATCAGTTTACAAAGACGGTAAATTATGATATAATTTAAAAAAATCGTATAGGGGAGAATATGGACTATTCGTTGTCTAAAGCGACGCTTGGCAGAATTCCAAAGTATCTTGCTTTTTTAAAAACAGTTGAGGGGCGTAAACCTACCGTCTCTGCAACCTATATAGCCAAGTCTTTAGGACTCGGCGAAGTCCAAGTAAGAAAGGATTTGTCTAAGATTTGCGGAAAAGGCAAGCCGAAAATCGGTTACGACACCAAGGAATTGACGAATTCGTTAAATCGTTTCGTCAATTTAAAAAACAATCGCCAAGCGGTTATAGTTGGTGCCGGTAAACTCGGTTTAGCCCTTTACGATTATTCGGGATTTTCCGCTTACGGCGTTGATATTTGCGCCATATTCGACAACGATAAAAAGGTCGTCGACGAATATTCTAAAACGCGTAACGTTTACGACGTTTCGGAATTCGAACTTTTCTGTTACAGAAACGATATAAGAATAGGTATTATCACGGTGCCTAAAGAACACGCGCAAAGCGTCTGCGATATGATGGTTAAAAACAACGTAACGGCGATTTGGTCTTTCGCACCCGTCGATTTAGTCGTCCCCGATAACGTAACCGTAAAAAGAGAGGATTTGGCCCTTTCCTTAGCGCATCTAACCCGCCGCATATTAGGTTAGCCCAACACGCAATAAAGGCTCGCTGACAACTCGGTGGGGGCAGGGCTTGCTCCGCCAGACTCGGCAACAGCCGCTCGATACCGTATAAAAATCACGATTTCAATTCGAAAATATAAAATACACCGAAAAATATCAAAGGCATAAGAGGAGATTATTTTATGACTGAAAAATCTTACGACGCCGTTTGTTCCGTTGAAAGTTTTTTAGATTTACTTTCACGGGTAAGACGCGCGCAAAAAGTTTTTTCTACTTATTCGCAAGAGGCTGTCGACAAAATTTTTTTAGCGGCTGCAACCGCGGCTAATCAAAACAGACTTCCGCTTGCAAAACTCGCCGTCGAAGAAACGGGCATGGGCGTCGTCGAAGACAAAGTTATTAAAAACCACTTTGCTTCCGAATATATCTATAACGCCTATAAAGACGTAAAAACGTGCGGCGTTTTGGAAGAGGACAAGGCGTACGGCGTCAAAAAAATAGCCGAACCTATCGGCGTCGTTGGCGGAGTTATTCCGACCACGAACCCTACTTCCACCGCGATATTTAAAATTTTAATTTGCTTAAAAACGCGTAACGGCGTTATTTTAAGCCCTCATCCGCGTGCGAAAAAATCCACCATCGCGGCGGCAAAGATACTTTTAAAAGCCGCGGTAGAAGCCGGCGCACCCGAAGATATAATCGGTTGGATAGACGTTCCGAGTTTAGAACTTACCAACCTTTTAATGAAGGAATCGGATATAATTTTAGCGACGGGCGGTCCCGGTATGGTGAAAGCCGCGTATTCAAGCGGTAAACCCGCTTTGGGCGTAGGCGCGGGCAACACTCCGGCTATTATAGACGATTCCGCGGACGTAGTCCTTGCGGTAAACTCCGTTATTCACTCGAAAACCTTCGATAACGGTATGATTTGCGCTTCCGAGCAGTCGGTTATCGTCTTAGACAAAGTCTACGACGGCGTAAAAAGCGAATTTATGGACAGAGGCTGTTACTTTTTAAACGAAAAGGAAATAGATAAAGTCCGCAAAACCATACTCATAAACGGTTCGCTAAACGCCAAAATCGTCGGTCAAACGGCGTGTAAAATTGCCGAATTAGCAGGGGTAAAAGTCCCCGTCGGCACTAAAATTTTGATTGGAGAAGTGGAAAGCGTCGACCTATCCGAAGAATTCGCTCACGAAAAACTTTCTCCCGTCTTAGCAATGTACCGCGCGAAGGATTTCGACGACGCCCTTTATAAAGCCGAAAGGCTGGTTGCGGACGGCGGATACGGACATACCTCGTCGATATATTTAAATCTTACTACGGCAAAAGATAAACTCGCGGCGTTCGAATCCCGTATGAAAACTTGCCGCATTTTAGTAAACACTCCTTCTTCTCAAGGGGGAATAGGCGATTTATACAACTTTAAACTCGCGCCCTCTTTGACTTTAGGCTGCGGATCTTGGGGAGGAAACTCCGTCAGTGAAAACGTAGGCGTAAAACATCTTATCAACGTTAAAACGGTTGCCGAAAGGAGGGAGAATATGTTGTGGCTCAGAACGCCTCAAAAAATTTACTTAAAACGGGGCTCGCTTCCCGTCGCGTTAGAGGAACTTAAAACCGTCCTTTCTAAAAAGCGTTGCTTAATAGTAACCGACGCGTTTTTATACAAAAACGGTTTCACTAAACCTATATCGGACAAACTCGACGAAATGGGTATAGAGCGCGAAACGTTTTTTGACGTCGCGCCCGATCCTACTCTTTCTTGCGTAAAGGAAGGCGCTAAAAAAGCCGCTTCGTTTTCGCCCGACTGCATAATCGCGGTGGGCGGCGGCTCTGCTATGGACGCCGCTAAAATCATTTGGGTTTTATACGAACACCCCGAAGTCGATTTTAAGGATATGGCTATGCGTTTTTCGGATATAAGAAAGCGTATTTACACCTTCCCAAAAATGGGTGAAAAGGCAACGTTTATAGCCGTACCGACTTCCGCCGGCACGGGGTCGGAGGTAACTCCTTTCGCCGTAATTACCGACGACCAAACGGGCGTAAAATACCCGCTTGCCGATTACGAACTTTTACCGAATATCGCAATCGTCGACGTCGACTATCATATGAGTGCGCCGAGGGGGCTAACCGCCGCTTCCGGCATAGACGCTGTAACGCACGCCTTAGAGGCTTACGTTTCGGTAATGGCGACCGATTATACCGACGGTTTAGCGCTTAAAGCGTTGAAAACTATATTTACTTATCTTCCCCGTGCTTACGAGGGCGGACAAACGGACGTTATCGCGCGTGAAAAAACGGCTAACGCCGCGACGATGGCCGGCATAGCGTTTGCCAACGCGTTTTTAGGCGTTTGCCACTCGATGGCTCATAAATTAGGGGCTTTCCACCATATTCCGCACGGAATAGCAAACGCCCTTATGATAGAGCAGGTAATCCGCTTTAACTCCGCCGAAGCGCCGGTCAAAATGGGAACTTTCTCTCAATACGACCATCCTTGCGCGCTATCGCGTTACGCCGAAGTCGCCGACTATTTAGGCTTGAAAGGCGCGACCGACGCGGAAAAAACCGACGCGCTTATAAAAGCGTTAAAAGACCTTAAAAAGCAAGTCGGCATCAAAGATACGATAAAGGATTACAACGTTCCCGAAGAAGACTTTTTAAAAACCCTCGACGAAATGGCGGAACAAGCCTTCGACGATCAATGCACGGGTGCGAATCCGCGCTATCCGTTAATCAGCGAAATTAAAACCATGTATCTTAACGCTTATTACGGAAGAAATTACGTGGAAGTCGAAATGCCCGACCAAAACGCGCCGAGCGCCGTCGCCGTTTCCGAAAGCACTAAAATCCAATACGTAAAAGCCAAAAAGGGCAAAAAAATATAAGGAGGGATAAGGGATGAATTTGACTGAAATAATCGCTGAAAGAAAACAAAAAACCGTTTACCGCGACGGTGAATACTGCGTTAAAGTTTTCGATAAAGAATATTCTAAGTCGGACGTTTTAAACGAGGCTTTAAACCAAGCCCGCGTCGAGGAAACGGGGCTTAACGTCCCCGCCCTTTACGAGGTTTTGACCGTTGACGGAAAATGGGCTATAGTTTCCCGTTTTATAGAGGGTAAAACTTTACAAACCCTTATGGAAGAAAACCCCGACAACCAAGAAGAATATTTGCGTTTATTCGTGGATATTCAACTTGAAATACATAAGCATACCTGTCCTTTGCTTTCCAAACACAAGGATAAAATGGATAGAAAAATTAAAATCGCCGACTTGGATTCGAATACCAAATACGACCTTTTAACGAGGCTCGAGGGTATGCCAAAGCACGAAAAATTATGTCACGGCGATTACAATCCGTCCAACGTGATTATCGCCACCGACGGAACTCCTTATATAATCGACTGGTCGCACGCAACGCAAGGTAACGCTTCTGCGGACGCCGCAAGAACTTATCTCAAGTTTTGGCTTAGCGGCGATTTATCCGCCGCAAAACGGTATTTAGAACTTTTTTGCGAAAAAAGCAATACCGAAAGGCGCTACGTCGAAAAATGGATGCCTATAGTCGCGGCTTCTCAATCGGTTAAAGGCAACCAAAAGGAACGCGAATTCCTTTTGTCTTGGGCGCAAGTCGTAGACTTCGACTAACGAAAAAATCAATTTATAAACAAAGTTTAAAGGAGATATAAAAATGAAAGTAGTAGTATGTATCGGCAGTTCTTGCCACTTAAAAGGTTCTCGTCAAGTAGTAGAACAACTTCAAAAGTTGGTCGACGCTAACGGTTTAGGCGGAAAAGTTGACCTTTCCGGTACTTTTTGCATGGGTAATTGCCAAAAAGGCGTTTGCGTAACCGTTGACGACGTAGTATTTTCCGTAAGTCCCGAAACCGTAGACGAATTCTTCAATACCGAAGTTTTAGCAAAAGTAAAATAATAATTAAGTCTTAAAATGATAGTTCAAATTTGCGTAGGAAGTTCTTGCCACCTTAAAGGTTCGCAAGATATAGTTGAATTGTTTGAAAAACATTTAAAAGAAAACGGGCTTGAAAACGACGTTACCTTGGTCGGTTGTTTTTGCATGGGTAAGTGCAACCGCGTCGGCGTAACCGTCACGGTAGACGGCACCGTTTATCCGGGCGTTACCGTAGAAGGTTTCGAGGAATTTTTCAACGATAAAGTGCTAAGCGTTATAAATAAATAACGCCAAAACTAAAAGTTAGGGGAGAGAAAAATGACCGAATGTCTTACTTTAAAAAAATCCAACTGTAAAAACTGTTATAAATGTATCCGCGTTTGTCCCGTAAAATCTATTAAATTTTCAGGGAACCAAGCAAGGGTTTTAAGCGACGAGTGCATTTTGTGCGGACAATGCTTCGTAACCTGTCCGCAAGACGCGAAAGTTATAGTCGACGATACCGAAAAGGTCAAAGTGCTTATCCAATCGGGCGATCCCGTCTACGTAAGTTTAGCGCCTTCGTTTATCGCAAACTACGACGGCGTCGGTATCGACGCAATGACGGTTGCGCTCAAAAAACTTGGTTTTTGCGACGTTGAGGAAACGGCTATAGGCGCAACTATAGTTAAAAAAGAGTACGAAAATATGATGCGTGAAAAAACTCGCGACGTCATAATTTCTTCGTGTTGCCATACCGTCAACTTGCTTATACAAAAGTATTTTCCGAGGGAACTTATGTATCTTGCCGATATATTATCCCCGATGCAAGCGCACGCTATGGATATAAAAAAGCGTCACCCCGAAGCCAAAGTAGTGTTTATAGGACCTTGCCTTTCCAAAAAGGACGAGTGCCAAGCCTACGACGGTTACGTCGACGTCGTTATGACTTTTTCCGAACTTACCAAGTGGCTTAACCAAGAAGGCGTCGTTTTAGAAAGAATTGCCGACGAAAAAGAAGAAAGCCGCGCAAGATTTTTCCCGACGACGGGCGGTGTTTTAAAGACGATGGAACCTAACGTCGGCGGTTACGAATACTTGGCTGTAGACGGTATAGAAAACTGTATCGCGGCGCTTAGGGATATAGAAAGCGGAAACGTTCATAACTGTTTTATAGAAATGTCCTCGTGCGTAGGAAGCTGCGTCGGCGGTCCCGTTATGGAAAAATGCCGTCGTTCTCCGGTTAAAGATTACTTAACGGTATCCAACTACGCCGGTAAAAAAGATTTTTCGGTTCAAGACCACGATAACTTCGAGTTAAGAAAGAGTTTCAGCGTTATGGAAAGCAACGCGAAAATGCCTACCGACGAAGAAATATCCGCCATTTTAAAACGTATGGGCAAGTTTAAACCGAGCGACGAGTTAAATTGCGGAAGCTGCGGTTACGACAGTTGCCGTGAAAAAGCAATCGCCGTTTATCAAGGCAAGGCGGAAGTATCGATGTGTCTTCCTTACCTCAAAGATAAAGCCGAAAGTTTTTCCGACAACATAGTAAACAACTCTCCCAACGGGCTTATAGTTTTGAACGAGGATTTAGAAGTCCAACAAATCAACAAATCCGCGCGTAAGATTATGAATATCCGCTCGGCTTCCGACGTTTTAGGCGAACAAATAGTTCGTATTTTAGATCCCAAAGACTTTTTGGAAGTCTTAAAAACGGGTAGAACCGTAAGAGACAGAAGAACGTATTTGGCGGAATATAAAAAATACGTGGAAGAAACCATTATTTTCGATAAAGATTACCGCGTTTTAATTTGCATTTTGCGCGACGTAACGGACGTAGAAACCGTTCGTACCAAAAAAGAGCATATCGAAACGCAAACGGTGGAAATAGCCGACAAAGTTATCGATAAACAAATGCGCGTCGTACAAGAAATAGCGTCGCTTTTAGGCGAAACGGTTGCCGAAACCAAGTCGGCTTTATATAAACTAAAGGAGAGTATATCCGATGAATGATATGTGTTCGGATATCGGCTACAAAAGTATTAACCATTACGGTGAAGAACTTTGCGGCGACCATATAGATATCATAGAAAACGACGATTACGATTCTTCAATAATCGTTTTAGCCGACGGATTGGGCTCGGGGGTTAAGGCTAATATTTTGTCTACCTTGACTTCAAAAATCATTTCCACGATGATAGCGGAAGGGCTTCCTATAGAAGACTGCGTCGCGACAATCGCGGGGACGCTTCCCATATGCTCGGTAAGAGGCGTTGCTTACTCGACTTTTACCATTATGCATATTAAAAACAACCAATACGCCGAACTTATAGAGTACGACAATCCTCAAGTTATCATGCTTCGCGACGGGGTTAACTACGATTATCCGAGAACTGAAATGATTGTCGGAGAAAAAAAGATTTACCACGCGGAAATAGAACTTAAAGAGGACGACGTTTTCGTTTTGATGAGCGACGGTTGCCCCCACGCGGGGATAGGAACGGCTTTTAACTTCGGTTGGAAGCGTTCGGATATAATTTCCTTTATGGAAGCGGTAAACGCGGGCGGATACACCGCTAAAACGCTTGCCACCATGCTCGTCGACGAATGTAATAAATTATACGGCAATCGCCCCGGCGACGATACTACCGCTTGCGCGGTAAAAATAAGAAAAAGAGTTCCGATGAATATACTTTTCGGACCTCCTTCTAACCGCGACGATTGCAATAAAATGATGAGTTTGTTTTTCTCTAAAGAAGGTAAACACATCGTTTGCGGCGGCACGACTTCAACCATCGCCGCAAGATATTTAGGCAAGCCTTTACGCGCTAGTCTTAGTTTCGTTCGTTCGGACGTTCCCCCCATTGCCGAGATAGAAGGCGTCGACCTCGTAACCGAGGGCGTTATCACCATAAACAGAGTGCTAACTTACGCCAAAGACTATCTCGCGGATAATTCTTCTTACGAACAATGGGGCTTTAAGCGCGACGGCGCTTCGCTTATTTGTAGGCTCTTATTCGAAGAAGCCACCGACATCAACTTTTACGTCGGAAGGGCGGTCAACCCCGCTCACCAAAACCCCGAACTCCCCATAAACTTCAACATTAAAATGAATTTGGTTGAAGAACTTTCACAATGCTTACTTAAAATGGGCAAGCGGGTAAAAGTCAGTTATTTTTAGAGGTATAAAATGCGTAAATTCGATACAAAAGTTCAACATCTTAAATATAAAGTACTAAGAGAAGTCGCGCGTTTGGCGTGGAAAGACCAACTTTACCAAAGCGCGATAGACGTTCCCGAAATAATAGCCCCCGGTCCTAAGCCAACTATGCGTTGCTGCATTTATAAGGAAAGGGCTATCGTAAAGGAAAGAGTGAAACTCGCCATGGGCAACCAACTTTACAGTGATAATATAATTCAAGTAATTAAAATCGCTTGCGACGAATGCCCCGTCGGCGGTTACGAAGTAACCAACGCTTGCCGCGGTTGCTTAGCCCACCGTTGCGAGGACGTTTGCCGTTTCGGCGCTATCTCCTTCGACGACAACCACGTCGCGCATATCGACAAGACTAAGTGCAAAGAATGCGGCGCTTGTTCCAAAGTTTGCCCGTACACCGCGATAGTATCGAGAAAGCGTCCTTGCCAAGTCGCGTGCAAAATAAAAGCCATTTCTATGGATGAAACAAAAGCGGCTAAGATAGACGATTCTAAATGTATTTCTTGCGGTGCGTGCGTTTATCAATGTCCCTTCGGCGCTATTATGGATAGATCGTATATGGTCGACGTTATAGAACTTTTAAAGAAGGCTAAAAAGGATAAAGAGTACAAAATGTACGCCGTAGTCGCTCCTTCTATCTCCAGTCAATTTACCTACGCCAAATTAGGTCAGGTAATATCGGGACTTAAATATATGGGTTTCCACACGGTAATAGAGGCTGCGCTCGGCGCCGATATGGTTGCCGAAGCCGAGTCTAAAGAACTTGCTGAAAAAGGCTTTTTAACTAGTTCTTGTTGCCCTGCTTTCGTAAAAT
This sequence comes from uncultured Christensenella sp., assembly GCA_964567885.1. Taxonomy (GTDB): domain Bacteria; phylum Bacillota; class Clostridia; order Christensenellales; family Borkfalkiaceae; genus UBA4636. The sequence continues at coordinate 37,157 of CAZMOD010000005.1, read as the reverse complement.
ATATTCAAACGGCGTTCCCCGACTTAGTGCCTTTGATTTCGCATAATCCGTCGCCGATGACGGCAATTTCCAAGTATATAAAGTCTATCGACGAAAACGCCAAAGTAGTCTTTATAGGACCTTGTACGGCTAAAAAGATGGAAATGGAACGCGATAGCGTAAGCCCTTACGTAGACGGCGTTTTGACGTTTGAAGAACTTCAAGCGCTTTTCGACAGTTTGGACGAAGATATTACGACGCTTCCCGAAGACGTTTTGGATAACGCTTCTTATTTCGGAAGAATTTTCGCGCGTTCCGGCGGTTTGTCCGACGCGGTAAACGAGGCGTTAAAAGAACAAAATATCGACTTTACCGTCAAACCTTGCGTTTGCGACGGTATTGAGGCTTGTAAAATCGCCTTACTCAAAAAGAGCAAGAACCTTCTCGACGCAAACTTTATAGAGGGTATGGCGTGCATAGGCGGTTGTATCGGCGGCGCGGGATGTCTAACCCACGGCGAAAAGAATAAAGCCGAAGTCGATAAATACGGCAGAGAAGCGTACGAAAAATCTATAAAAGACGCCACCAGCGTTCTCAAAAAACTATAATTTCAATTATTTACCGTAGTTTTTCGTTATATAGAACGATATCGCTTTTTGCAAATTAAAAGCGTCCGCCCCTCTTAACGGGTAATTTACTAAAACAAATCGACGTTAAACTTTTCTATCTCTACGATAGAGAAGCTAAACGATAGAAAAACTCAAAAGTAGCGAATTTTTCTATCTAAGCGATAGAAAAACTCAAAAGTAGTGAATTTTTCTATCTAAGCGATAGAAAAACTCAAAAGTAGCGAATTTTTCTATCTAAGCGATAGAAAAACTCAAAAGTAGCGAATTTTTCTATCTAAGCGATAGAAAAACTCAAAAGTAGCGAATTTTTCTATCTA
>CAZMOD010000005.1:35989-36132 GCA_964567885.1 uncultured Christensenella sp. | reverse complement strand
TAGTGAATTTTTCTATCTAAGCGATAGAAAAACTCAAAAGTAGTGAATTTTTCTACTTAATCGATGCTAAAAACCAACCAAGACCGCCGTAAGTCAACGATTCTTACCGCGGTCTTATTTTTTTCGTCGTAGCGGCGAAAGGC
>CAZMOD010000005.1:0-35889 GCA_964567885.1 uncultured Christensenella sp. | reverse complement strand
TCGCCCTTGGGAGAGCTGGCACGAAGTGCCTGAGAGGGTGCCGCGTAGCGGCGTAAAAAAAGGGTTTCCCTCGAGGGGAAGCTCCGTCGTAGACGGTGACGAGGTGATAAACGGTAGATACGTGGTTTTATTCGTCCGCAAAAAATCGTAGCGGCGAAAGGCTCGCCCTTGGGAGAGCTGGCACGAAGTGCCTGAGAGGGTGCCGCGTAGCGGCGTAGCATCGTCTAATCAATCTTAATTCCTTCCGATACCGTAGCAAAGCCGCGTTTAAATAAAAAATCAATGCAAAAACCGTGTGAAATCAAAAAAATTAAATAATTTTTTTAAAAATCCTTGCAAAATCCGTCGGGATATGGTATAAATTATATATATTTTGTGCAATATGCACAAAGGAGCGTAATTCATGAAAAAATTAGCGTCCATCGTTAGAAGCATAAAAGCCCGTACGGGTATAGAAATAAGCGTGTTTTCCGACGATATGAAGTATTTTTTATCCGACGGCGGCAAACCGCCCGTACTTCCCGACAAAAAGGACTTCGAGCATTTTTACGTCAGCGAAAACCAAAAACGCATATTTTTTAAATTCCGTTTTTCCGGTATAAATTATATCGGTAGTATCGAGGGCATCACGCGTGAACGCCAAAACTACGCCTTTTTGATAGTTTCTTTGATAGAAAACTTCCACGACGAAACCGACGGGCTTACCTTTTCTGAAACCTTGAAACGGGTTTTGTCGGGTGATATTTCTACGGGCAATTTCGAAAGGTTTATAGACGAAAACAATCTGAAGCAAGGCGCTTGCTTTGCAATGACTATTTCCTTCGATAAGCACAAGTTTAATGAAGTTTTAGCGTTTTTAAACGGCAAAAAAACCGATTACGACTTGGTAACCGCTATGGACGTAACTACGATAGCCTACGTAAAAATCACCGAAAACGAAGAAACCAAGCCGAATATAGAAACCTTTGCACGCACGATATACGAAGAAATTTATAAAGCGACCGGCGAACGCGCTGTTATAGGCACCGGCACTTATAAAGCTGATTTATCAAAGGCAAACGTTTCGTATAGGGAAGCGACTTTGGCGTTAAAGACCAACGGCTATTTGTATAACAACTTGCCCGTACACTCTTATAGCAACTATTTGCTTATAAGAATTTTGGAAGATATGCCCAAGTATAAATTAAAGGAAATAAGCCAAACGCTTTTAAACGAGGACGGCGACGATTTGTTCGACGACGTTGAAATGCTTCGCACAGCCGAAGTATTAATGGAAAACGACCTTAATTTAAGCGAGGCAAGTCGCGCCTTATATATGCACCGTAATACTTTAACTTATAGATTAGATAAAATCCAAAAGGCAACCAATTTAAATATTAGGCTTTTTCAGGACGCAATGACGTTTAGAATCTTGTCTTTAATTAAAAAAATCACCAACTAAACTAAATTTATTCTAAGTAAAAAATCGGCGATAACGGGCTTATAGGTCGACTTTTTGCTCAATAGGAACGTTTTTTATATGACTAAAACCAAAAAAATAATAACGGTCGTTTTATCTTGCGTTATTTTTCTTGCAACTTTTCTTATCGGTTTTTTGATAGGAAGAGGAACTATTGACGAAGACGTCGCGACTTTCAATTATATAATTACCAACTACAAAAAGTATTATTACGAAGAAACCGACGACATAATCGGCGTTATAGAAGACGCGCTTTTGGATCAGTATTCCGAGTATTATACTAAGGAAGAATACGAAATCGTAAAAAGCACTGCTAAAGGCGAACGTGAAGGCGTAGGTTTTTCCTACGACAAAACGACTAATATTATAACTCAAGTTTTGGGTAATTCCCCCGCGAAACGCGCCGGCGTGAAAGAAGGCGGCGTAATAGTCGGCGTAGGGCTAAATACGGATACTATCATAGCACCGTCCGCCGAACTTCCGCTTTCCGATATTTTGTCCGAAATCCCCGCGAACGTCGATTTCGTTTTTAGAGTGGACTACGGAAAAGAAGTCGAAAATTATATCGTTCAAAAGCAAAAATATTTGCAAACTTTCGTAAGCTACTACGATGAAAGCGGCGAATACGGGTTTAGCGGCGAAAACGATATAACGTTTGCAAAAATCGGCGAAAACTCCGATTATCCGTTAGGCGATATTAAAAAAACCGCCGTAATAAAATATACGGGGTTTTCGGGGCTCGGCGGAGGACTTAAAGGATCCGCGGGGCAGTTTAAAAAGGCGCTTGAAAAGTTTAAAGATAGCGGAAAAACCAATCTGATTTTGGATATTAGAAACAACGGCGGAGGGTATATGAGCATTTTATCCTCGGTTGCCGCTCATCTTATAAACGCCGAAAAAGGCAGTAAAAAATTGGTATCTTACGCCAAGTATAAAGACAGAAAAAGAGATGATTTTTTAAGCGAAGCGGTAGATTATAGCGACTATGATTTTGAAAAAATAATTATTTTAGCAAACGAAAACAGTGCTTCCGCGTCGGAGGCGTTAATCGGCGCCGTTTTGGATTACGATAAAGATAATATCGTCAACGTAATTTTGGACGCTTCCGTTTTAAACGGCGAAGTAGTTTATAAAACTTACGGCAAAGGAATAATGCAGTCGACTTACGAAAACATTTTGACGGGCGAGGCTATAAAACTTACGACGGCTAAAATTTATTGGCCAAAGTCTAACAAGTCTATACACGGCGTAGGCGTAACTCGGTCTTTAGACGAAAGGGTGCTAAACGCTGAAAGCACCGACGGGTTTTACGACGCGCTCAAACTGTTAAAATAAGCGTTTAAAGAATATTCTATATCGTTATCCGCAAACGGAATATTGCTTCCGTTTGCGGTATTATTTTGCTCAAAAGCAGGGCTATAGGTCGGTTTTTCGGTATTTTTCAAGTTTTCATCTTGCGTTTTATCGTCTTTTTTGTTCGTGGATTTTCCTTTTAGTAAAAAAGAAGCGACGATAGGTAAAAGGACGGGTAAAACATCCTTTATTCCCGCCTCGCCCTTAAATACCGAAGGTAATATTTTTAATACCGAAGCCGCGGCTTTTGCGTCGATATTGAAAATTGCGGACAAGGGGGACAAGGTTTCGTCGTCTAAGTCCTCTAAAAAATCCAAAGCGCCGCTTTTAAAAATATCTCGTAAAAAAGTCAATAACCAATTTAAATCCATAACCAAATTCTCTTTAACATTATATGCTTTTAAAGGCATAAAATATTTACGGGAGGATATCTATTTGAAATTTTCAGACTATAAGAAGCAAAAAACCAAGAATGGCGTTAAATCCGAAGTAAAATTAGATAAAAATCAAGAAAAATTCATTAAAACCTTTCTTAACGGATACGAGGGTAAACAAAAATCGGAAATTTTATCCGAGATTATCAAAGTCGCCGAAAAAAACCGTCGAGAGGGTAAACTTTCGGATAAAGACCTTGACGATTTTTCAAATATGATTTCTCCGATGATAGACAGCGAGCAAAAAAGGGAATTAGAAGAAATAATCGCGCGTTTAAAGGCACAAAGATAAAGCGTCGGGTAGAACTTTCAAAAAATAATCTACTTCCCTTTCCTCGTTAAAAGGGGAAAGGGAAACCCTTACCAGTCCGTTAAGGTCGGTTTTTAAGGCTTTATGTAAAAGCGGCGCGCAATGGAATCCACCTCGTACCGAGATGTCGTAAACGTTTGATAAAACTTCCGCAATTTCCGTCGATGATATATCAAACGCACTAAACGAAACGACTCCGTAAATGTTGGAATTAGAATAAATTTTTATCCCTTCAATACTAGAAAGTCCGTCTATAAGCCTGTTAGTGAGGTTTTTAAGCCTTTCGTTATAATAGTTTTGGTTTTCCGTCGCAAATCGCGCGCCGTAGTATAAAGATAGTATAGCAGCGTAATCAAGCGTTCCCGCTTCTAATTTTTCGGGGTATGAGGTCGGTACTTTTTCAAAAGTCTCGGTACCGCTTCCGCCTAAAATAATAGGGGACAAATCGTAACTATCGTTTATCGCAAGAACGCCTACGCCTTGCGTCGCGTAAAGCCCTTTATGCCCGGCAAGCGCCAAACAAGATATAAAGTCTCCCTTTATATCGAAATTTTCTCGTCCGCCCGCTTGCGCGCCGTCCACTATAAACGGAATTTTTCCGCGTAGATATCTACCTACTTTTTCATATTCGTTTTTTACGCCCGTCACGTTAGATACGGCGTTCATAACGACGAGCGCCGTGTTTTCGTTTACTGAATCGATTATAGAGGCTGCCGGTATTTTTCCATCCTCGTCAAGATTCGCAAATTTTAACTTAAGTCCGCGGTCGTAAGAAAGTTTGTATAACGGACGAAGAACGCTGTTATGCTCGGTTACCGTCGTTACGATTTCACTACCTTTTAGAGTGCTTCCGAAGATTGCGTAGTTAAGCGCTTCGGTACAGTTTTTCGTGAAGATAAGTTTGCCTATAAGCCCGTTATTGAGGTAATTTGACAAAAATCGTCGGGTTTCGTAAACCTTTTCCTCTGAAAACGCGGAGCGCTTCGTAACCTCTCTTCCGACGTTTACGGGATAACTTTGCAAAGCCTCTACGACCGCCCTTTTTACTATGCCGGGTTTAAAGCCTCCGGTTGCGGCGTTATTAAAATAAATCATACTAAATTATATTTTAAAAGGTTTTAAATATTACGATAAGAGGAATTATTTATGACTAAATGCGTTGCGGTTTTTAGATCGAAAACCGAACTTTTCACTTTTATAAACTACTTAAAGTATCAAGGCGCGCCGGTGGAAACGGTCGCAACCCCGAAAGAAGCGCGCATCGGTTGCGGAATATCCGCAAAATTCGACGAAAGGTTTTTCCGTTTGGCTGTGAAAATTATTGAAAACTATTCGTTTACTAGCTTTTTCGGAATATACAAAATCAAAAACGACGGCGTAAGGCGCACGACCGTTCTCGTTTACGCGTAAAATATCTCGTAAAAGCGATTAAATCGATTGTAAATAGAGTGATTTTGTGTTATAATTTACACTGTGTTATTATGAAAAAAGAAATTGCAAATAAAATAATCGAAACGCTTTCGAAAACTTATCCCGACGCCGAAACCGCGCTCGAATTTAATTCTAATTACGAACTTTTAGTCGCGGTAGTGTTGTCGGCGCAATGCACGGACAAGCGTGTCAATATAGTTACTAAGGAACTTTTTAAAAACTATAACACGCCGGAAAAAATGATTACCCTAAGTCAAGAAGAATTAGAAGGATATATCCATAGTTGCGGTTTTTACCGCGCTAAGGCAAAACATATTTTGTCGGCAAGCCGAGATATTTTGGATAGGTACGACGGCGAAGTCCCTTCCACCGTTGAAGAATTGCAAACCTTGGCGGGCGTCGGAAGAAAAACCGCTAACGTCGTGTATTCGGTTGGTTTCGGCGGACAAGCGATAGCGGTCGATACGCACGTTTTCAGGGTGTCCAACCGCTTAGGGCTTGCCAAAGCCAAAGATCCTTACCATACCGAAATGCAACTTAATAAAGTGATAGATAAAAAGTCTTGGCGGCACGCCCATCACTTTTTAATTCATCACGGCAGGGAGGTTTGCCACGCCAGAAAGCCCGATTGCGAAAACTGTTCGGTTAAAGATTTGTGCAACTTTTACTATAAAAATAAATAACGGAAGGAACTTTTATGTTCGTTGATAAAGAAAACATTATAATTAAAGCGGGAAACGGCGGCGACGGCGCTACTTCCTTTATTCACTATAAAGGGGTAACTAACGGCGGTCCCGACGGCGGCGACGGCGGCGACGGCGGCGACGTGTATTTTCTCGGCGATAAAAGAATATCAAGCCTCGTAGACTTTTTTTACAAAAAGAAGTATTTTGCGGGCAACGGCACTAAGGGCGGCCCTAAAAAATGCTACGGCAAAAAGGGTGACGACCTAATAATTTCCGTCCCCTTAGGCACCGTCATCAAGGATAGATCGAGCGGTAGAATCGTTTGCGATATCTTTTACGACGGCGAAAAAAAGCGCGTTTTGGAAGGAGGTAAAGGAGGAAAGGGCAACGTTAAGTTTTGCACTTCCACACGCCACGCGCCACACTTTTCTCAAAAAGGCGTGGTAACCGAACCGGTACGACTGGTTTTGGAACTTAAAACCATTGCGGACGTCGGACTTTTAGGTTTTCCGAGCGTCGGAAAGTCCACTTTGCTATCCAAAATTTCGGGTGCAAAGCCCAAAATCGCGGCGTACCATTTCACGACGCTTTCTCCCAACTTGGGCGTTGTCAATCATTACGACGACAACTTCGTGGTTGCCGATATCCCCGGTCTTATCGAAGGCGCGAGCGAAGGCGCCGGCTTAGGACACGAGTTTTTGCGTCATATCGAAAGAACGAGAATGCTCGTTCATATCGTGGATATTTCCGGTATGGAAGGACGAGATCCTATCGAGGATTTTGAAAAATTAAACGCCGAACTAAAAGCCTACGACGAAGACGTTGCGAATCTTACCCAAATAGTCGCACTTAACAAGATGGACGTTTACGGCGCCGAAGAAAACTATAAAAAATTCGTTAAAAAATTCGGTAAAAAGTACAAGATTTTTCCGCTTTCGGCGATATCTGCCGACGGCGTGGAAAAACTTTTCGACGAAGTTTACGAAACTTTAAAAACGCTTCCGCCTATTAAACCTATCGAATACGAAGAATTCGTTTACGAAAAGAAAGACGAAACCACTTTCGAGATAGAACGCGACGACGACGGCGCTTTCGTGGTTATCGGACCTTTGGTCGATTTGTTGTCGAGAAACGTCGTTTTGGACGATATGGATTCGCTTTCCTATATGCAAAAAACTTTGAAAGACCGCGGCGTTTTCAAAGCGCTTAAAAACGCGGGCGTCAAACACGGCGACACCGTAGTCATCGGCGAAGTAGAGTTCGATTACGTAGACTAAAAAGGAGATTATTATGGAATTTACCTCTAAACAAAGAAGCAATTTAAGAAGTCTTGCTCAAAATATTTCACCCATAACGCAAATAGGCAAGGGCGGCGTTTCGGACGCACTCGTTGAAACCGTCGATAAGGCGCTAAGTAAAAGAGAACTCGTAAAATTATCCGTTTTGGATAACGCCGACGATATTCCCGAATCTTTCGCGCGGGAAATTGCCGACGCAACGGCTTCCGACGTCGTATGCGTTATAGGAAGAAAAATCGTTCTATATAGGCGCAGTACAAAGCCCGGTGTGGAACATATCAAGTTTTAATTAGAAAAATATAAAAAGTCCGCCTATAGGTCGATTATCTCGACTATTAGACGGATTTTTTAGTGTAAGAAAGCGGTTTAAAAACGCGTCGCTTTATACGCTCGTATAAACAAAAAAAGTCCGCCTATAGGTCGATTATCGACAGTTTTAGGCGGATTTTCGTTGTTTATATAAGATTTTTGGTCGTCGGTAGTTTTTTAAGTAAAGGAATCGTTAAAAAGATTAAAACGTAATTAAACAAACTATTGAAAATTTGCCCTTTTATAAAGAGGCGGTATATTACGTAGAAAAAGTAACTGACGTAAGGTTTTCCCGTTATCGATTCAACGAAGTCGTAAAAAGGTTTTTGAAACCCTGAAAGTTTATTGTAAAAATAAAACCCCGTCGAGTTTATCGCAACCGTACAAATAAGTAAGGACGATACCGAAAAAATAATTGCTTTTATATAAGCAGCCGAAGGCTTTTCCGATTTATTTAAAAATAAAATTCCCGCAATTACTGCAAAACCGCCCGTAGAAATTCCAACCCACGGCATATAAAGTTGCCCCCAAGAATTAATCGCGTACCCTATAAAATCGCTTAATATTCCCGATAAAAATCCAAAAACTGGACCTAAAAACACTCCGCTTAAAAAGGATACCGTGATGGTTAACGAAAACTGTACGTCTAAAATTCTTGCTTCCAAAATCATGTTGGAAACGATGGATAGCGCGGTGAATAGGGCAACGAAAGCAATTTTTTTACTAACGCTTTTTCCGGCTAAAAAGGGCGAATAGATTAAATTTTTCATAATAAAAACCTCTTCGAATTATCGCGAGAGGTCCGTTTATTTTCGTTTGCAAACCCTAAAACGGTTATGCAACTATATTACAACGGACGCGAAAGCGCACCGCAAGGCAATGCCTTTTCGTTTGCAAACAACGTCCCGTTTTGCAACACTTAACGCGCGACTTCCTACTCTGTAATTAGAATTATACTACCGACGTGTTTAGTAGTCAAGCGTTTTTAATTTACCTTAAAAAACTTTTGAAAAAATTTTTAATATCCACCGCGCCGACTATTTGAAGAAAAATTCCGTTAAAAATAAGCGTCGATAGCGTAATTGTGATTAGCGTAAGAAAATCCGTCGTGATATTCGCGATTATTCTTTTCAAAAAGAACCCGAAAAGCGTTGATAGAGCAAGCGAGATAAAAAATAAAGCAGTCTTTTTCAAGTAAATTTTGCCTTCCCCCGTAATGCGGGAAAGTTTTAAAAAATTTAGTCCGCCCGTCAAAACGTAACTTAATAGATATCCTAAAATTAGCGAATACACCCCGAAAAACTTGGTTAAAAACATTACGGGGACGATCATTGCCGCTGCACCGAAAATAAAATTTAAAAGAGTAGTTTTTTCTTGGTTTAAAGAATTCAAAAGACTGTTCGAAATCATCGTTAAACTCATCGGAAGCATTATAAACGCCGACGTCGCTAAATATCCGCCCGCGTTTTCGTTGTCGTAAATAATTTTACCTATTTCCAATCCGCAAGATATAAAAATCGGTATAATTAGCGTCGCTACCAGTAACGAATAGTCGAAAGATTTTCTAACCGCAAAGTTTAAAGAAAGGTTGTCTTTTTTATAATAGCTTCCCGAAAGTTTCGGGGCGACGACGAGCGCTATCGAACCTATAATAGTGGACGGTATAAACAATAGAGGTAGCGCCATACCCGAAAGTTCACCGTAACTTGCCATCGCGACGCTTTTTTCCATACCGCTTGCTATAAGTTTATTCGGTAAAATTACCGCGACGAAGGAACCTAAAAACGACGTCAAAGTCCTCATCGCGGTAATCGGGGACGAGCTTTTAATAAGCGGTTTCAGTTTTTTTATGGGATTTGCGATTTTTCCGCTTTTTATTATAAAAACCAAGGTGGAAGTCAAAAAGGAAAAAACGTACGATAAAAGTACGGCGTAACTTATTCCTTTTGCTTTTTGCCAGCCGCTTGCCGCTGTTTTAACTAAAACCACGCCGAGGACAGCCATAACTATTTCTTCTAAAAGTTCAATCAAAGAATAAGTAAAAAAGTTTTCGTTGCCCCAAAAATAACCGCGTATCACCGCGTATACGGAAGTTATTATAACGCCGGGCAGTATTATGATAAGTAGGTCGTAACATCTTTGGTCGGCGAAAATAAAAGAAAATTTATCCCTAAAAAAATACAATATAAAAGTTACGGGAAGACTTAACAAAAGACTTGCCAAAATTCCTGCGGCAACGACTTCTTTTTCACCTTTTTTATCGTTTAAAGCCCGTTCTTTCATCATAAGCCTCGATACCGTAATCGGTATTCCGCTTGCCGAAAGAGTAACGAGTACCCCTATAACGGAAAGCGTAACTTGATAAACGCCGATAAGTTCAGGGTCGACGTTCCTCGATAAAAAAATACGATAGATAAATCCGATACAACGTTCGATACAAGAAAATACGGTAACTAACGCAACGGTTTTTACGGTCTTGTTTATAATATCACCTCGACGCGGCATAATTTTTTTCGATTATAAATATATTCAAAGTATGACCGACTTATTATTTTTGAACGATAATATGAAAACCTATTTTTATTTTTGCGAAGGCGAAAGGCTTTTGGATATCGCGTTAAAACTCGGTGTTCCGCCGTCTCTTCTTATTTACGACAACAATTTAACGAAAGAACCTTCTAAAGGTATGGTTTTGGTTGTAAATATAAGGGGACGTACCTCGAAATTGCCAGCCGAAAATTTTCCAAGCGGAGAATACGCCGAAAAAATCAAGCAAATTAATAAGTGTGATTATTTGTATCCTTTTCAAACGGTTATTTTGCCGGAAGATTTATATTAAGTCCCTCTATAGGTCGATTATCGTGGATTTTTGTCGAACGAAGATAGCAAATTTTATATGGTATATTTTACGAAATATCATTTTTTACCCGTCCTTAATTTTTAAAAACGGTTACGAGTTTTTATCTAAAAAGTCCGCCTATAAGCCGATTATCGCCGCTATTTATATATTTTTGTAAAAAAGACCGTTAAAAGTTTTGATTAGCGCAAAAAATATGTTAAAATATAATTAAGCAATATAAAACTTTTAAGAGGTTGCAAATTGAAATATAAATTAGCAGTGTTCGATATGGATGGCACCGTTTTGGATACTTTGGAAGATTTAACCGACGCAGTCAATTACGCTCTTTGTAAATTAGATATGCCTAAAAGAAGCGTTGAGGAAATAAAAACGTTCGTCGGCAACGGCATACCTAAACTTATCGAAAGGTCTTTGCCTTGCGGTTTTACCGAGCAAAATTTTAAAAAGGCGTATTATTATTTTACCGATTACTATAAGTGCCATTGCAAAGATAAAACTAAAGCCTACGACGGCGTTTTGGCAGCAATCGATAAATTGAAATCGTTAGGAATAAAAACTTGCGTCGTTTCCAATAAAGACGACTACGCCGCGCGTGAACTTGCCGAACTTTATTTTCCTAACCGCTTCGATTTCGTTTTAGGAAGAGTCGATGGCGTAAACAAAAAGCCTGCGCCCGATATGGTAAATATCGCGCTCGACTACTTTAAGATTAGAAATAGCGATGCTGTGTATATAGGCGATTCCGACGTCGACTACTTAACGGCTGAAAATTCTTCCCTTGACTTTATCGGCGTCGATTGGGGCTTTAAAGGCTACGACTTTTTAAAAAATTTGGGAGTAAAAACCATCGTCCGCTATCCCGATGAAATCGTAAATATAGTTGCCGAATAACGTTTACGAAAAAACACGACGAAATTATATAACAACTTAATATTTATATTACATTATCCGTATTATTTTTTAATTTTTTTAAGGAATAATGCGGATTTTTTTAACGTATAAAGGCTAAAACGCTTGACAATTCCATTTCGATGTGTATAATAATAGATAGAAAAATTTGTTTTTATCGTCATAAAAATAAAAAAGGAGTGAATATGGGCGGTGACGCACTAATCAGCGCTTTGGCGGATAAGTCGCGGCTTAAGATTTTGGCTTCGTTAACCGAACGGCCGAAGTTCGTTGAAGAGCTTAGCTTGGAACTTAATATTTCAGTGTCTACCGTCAGTTTTCACCTAAAAAAATTATTGGCGGCGGGGCTCGTGGTCGTAAAAAAGGAACAATATTATCAAATATTTTCCATTTCGTCCAAAATTTTGTCGGAAGATTTATCGCGCCTTCTAAAATCCGCGATGCCCGACAAAGGCGTTTTTAAAAACGCGGTTAAAAAAGAGTGTTTCGTAAACGGCAGGGTGGAGGATCTTCCCGTTCAAATCAACAAACGCCGCGCGGTTTACGAAATTATTTCCGACGAATTTAGTTCCGCAAAATCGTACACGGAAGGAGAAGCGTCGCTGCTCATCGCCGAAAAGTGCGAAGATTTTATGACGGCGAAAAAGGAAATGTTAGAGTTTGGTTATATCAAACGTAAAAAAGGCAAAATAGTAAAAGCGACGTAACTTATCTCGCTTCTCGGCGTTAAATTACTCAATCAAATTACTTAACTAAAAAAATTACGCAAAGTTTACTTTTAGGAGGAATAAATTATGGCAAAAAACGACTATACTTCTGACGGGATAAAAATTCTGGAAGGTTTGGAAGCGGTTAGGCTTCGTCCCGGTATGTATATCGGCGGAACCAACGTAAAAGGGCTTCATCATATTTTATGGGAAATCGTCGACAACTCCATAGACGAGGTTTCAAACGGCTACGGTGATACCGTTTTGGTCGTTTTATATCCCGACGGCAGCGTTTCGGTCGAGGACAACGGAAGAGGTATACCTACCGATATTCACCCCAAAGCCAAGGTTTCCGGCGTAGAGGTAGTCTTTACCCACTTACACGCGGGCGGTAAATTCGATAACGACAACTATAACTATTCGGGCGGGCTTCACGGCGTAGGCGCTTCGGTAACCAACGCGTTGTCCGAATGGCTTAAAGTTGAAGTTTTTAAAAAGACGATATATAAAATAGATTTTAGAAGTTACGTGGATAAAAAGACGGGTAAAGTTTACGCGGGCGTTCCCACTGGACCGCTCGTGGACACCAAAGTCCCTACGAAAAAACACGGAACGTTCATTCGTTTTAAACCGGACGCCACGATGTTCGAATCCACCGACTTCAACGCCGACGTTATATCGAGAAGACTGCGCGAACTTGCCTTTTTAAATAAAGGAATAAAACTTATCTTCGTCGACAATCGCGGCAAAACGCCGGAAGAGCACGCTTTCTGTTACGACGGCGGCATTTACGATTACGTAAAATACCTAAACGAAGGTAATAGCGTGCTTATAGATAATCCCGTTTACGCTTCGGCGGAATACGATATCGGCGAAAAGCACGAAAAGATGAAAATAGAGTTCGCTATCCAACACACCGACGGCTACAACGAAACTATTTTGTCTTTCGTCAATAATATTCCGACCGCCGAGGGTGGTAAGCACGAAGAAGGTTTTAAGTCGGGCTTAACGAGGGCTTTTAACGAGTACGCAAGGGCGCACGGGCAACTTAAAGACAAAGACGAAAACTTTTTAGGCGAGGACTTTAGAAAGGGTATGACGGCGATTATTTCCGTCAAGATGAAAAACGCTCAATTCGAAGGGCAAACTAAAGGAAAACTCGGCAACCCCGAGGCAAAAAGCGCTTTAGACAGTGTTACCTATACCGAACTCGGCAAGGTAATGAAAAACAAAAAGCAATTTAGCGATTTCGATAAGATTATTCAAAAAGCAATCGAAGAAGCTAAGGTAAGAAAGGCCATAAAGCACGCTAAAGATATTGCGCGCGCTAAAACTTCGGCGGACAGAACAAAACTCGTCGGTAAACTTGCCGACTGCACGTCGAGAAAGGCTGCGTTAAACGAAGTCTTTATCGTAGAAGGCGACTCCGCCGGCGGTAGCGCAAAGCAAGGTCGCGACAGACAATATCAAGCGATTTTGCCTCTTCGCGGTAAACCTTTAAACGCCGAAAAGAAGCGTATCGAAAAGATTTTGGAAAACGAAGAAATTCGTACCATAATCGGCGCGTTAGGAACCGGTATCGGCGACGATTTTAAGATGAAGGACTTAAACTACGACAAAGTTATAATCCTTTCCGACGCCGACCAAGACGGCGCGCACATAAGGGCGATACTTTTGACTTTCTTCTACCGCTACATGAAGCCTTTGATTCAAGAAGGGCACGTCTATATCGGTATGCCTCCTTTATATAAAGTTTTCAAAAAAGACGTAGTGGAATACGCTTACGACGATAAAGAACTTAAAAAGAAAATCGACGCGGTAGGAAGAGGATATTCCTTGCAGCGCTATAAAGGTCTTGGCGAGATGAATCCGCAACAACTTTGGGAAACCACTATGAACCCTAAAACGCGTATGCTTATGAGGGTTACTTTGGACGATATAGCCGAAGCCGAAAGACTTATTCCTATCTTAATGGGAAGCGAATCTGAAGGCAGAAAAGCATATATTCAAAATTACGCCGACTTCAATAAAGAAGACAACTTTGAAATCAGGAAAGACGTATAAGTCGCCCTATAGGTCGGTTATCAAACGTTTTGAGGTGAAAAATGGACGTTATTGGAAATGAAAAAAATATAATAAACAACGCTTTTGAGGACGTATTGCATAACTCTATGATTCCGTACGCGGAGTACGTAATTTTAGATAGAGCGATACCACGTGTTGAGGACGGTTTAAAGCCCGTTCAAAGAAGAATAATATATTCGATGTACGAAAACGGGATATTCCCCGATAAAGGCTACAAAAAAAGCGCGAGGGTAGTCGGTGAAGTTTTAGGTAAATACCATCCCCACGGCGACACTTCCGTATACGACGCGATGGTTAGACTTGCGCAACCTTACAATATGCGCATGACGCTCGTTAACGGTCAAGGTAACTTCGGTTCGGTCGACGGCGATCCGGCGGCTGCTATGCGTTACACCGAGGTTAAAATGCAACCTTTGGCGTTAGAACTCGTCAAAGATATTGAAAAGAATACGGTAAAATGGAATCTGAACTTCGACGATTCTTTAAAAGAACCGGACGTTTTGCCCAGCCATTATCCCAACTTATTGGTTAACGGTGCAACGGGTATCGCGGTAGGGTTAGCAACGAATATCCCTCCCCACAACTTATCCGAAGTAATCGACGGCGCGTGCGCGTATATCGCGAACCCCAAGATTTCTCTTGAGGAAATGATGAAAATCGTTCCCGGTCCCGATTTCCCGACCGGCGGATTTATCATAGCGGGCGAAGAACTTAAAAAGGCTTACCAAACGGGCAAAGGCAAAATAATTATGAGGGCTAAACTTCATATAGAAGAAAACGATAAAGGCGTAAAGTCCATCGTTATTACCGAAATCCCTTACACGGTAAACAAAGCCGATATGCTTAGAAAAATCGACGAAATGTGCTCGGACGGCGACGACAAACGCAAAAAACAAGTGCTTGCCGATAACGTTGCGTCCGTTTCGGACGAATCCGACCGTAACGGCATGAGGGCGGTAATAAAACTTAAAAAGGACGCTAACGTCGAAAAAACTTTAGAGGCTTTATATAAATATTCCGACCTTCAACTTTCTTTCGGTATCAATATGGTAGTAATAGCCGAAGGCAAACCGCAACTTTTAGGTCTTTTGGACGTCTACCGCTATTATACCGAATTTCAGCGCAACGTAATTTTAAGCCGTACCAAATTCGATTTGGAAAAGGCTAAGGAAAGAGCGCATATTTTGGAAGGCTTAATCATTGCCGTTACCAATATCGACGAAGTAATTAGAATAATTAAAACTTCTCAAGACACCGCGACCGCGCGCGCTAATTTAAGAAAGGCTTTCGGACTTTCCGAAAAGCAGGCGACCGCCATTTTGGATTTAAGGCTTGCAAGACTTACGAAACTCGAAGTCAACAACCTTAAAGCCGAACTTAAAAATTTAAAAGAACTTATTAAAGAATACGAGGCGATAATCGCAAGCAAAAAGAAACAATTTGAAGTCGTTATAAAAGAATTACAGGAAGTAAAGAGAAAATACGGCGACGACAGAAGAACGGTTATAGTAGATTCCGCCGATAAAATAGTCGTTAAAAAAGGCGAGGACAAGACGGTTATAGAAACTTACTACGTTCTTGCAAACGAACTCGGCAAACTAAGAAAGGTTAAACCTTCGCAGTTTAAGAGAATTGCAGAAAACGTACATCCGCTTCAAAAAGACTTAATTACAGCGTCCGTAAAAGCCACCACCGAAGAGCAAGTTTACGCATTTACGAACCTCGGTAACTGCTTCAAAATCGACGTTGAAGTAATGCCCGAGGCAAAAGGCAGCGCCTCCGACGGAGTGAAACTTGAAGATATGTTCCGTCAAGCCAAGCCTAACGAAAAGGCGATAGGATTGTTTGCCGTAAAGGGCGTAGAAGTCCCCGAGGGCAGACTAGTATTCGTCACCAAAGACGGCACGATTAAGGTAACGCCGTGGTCTGAATACACCGTGCTTAAAGGATACTATCAAGCGATGAAGGTTAAAGACGGCGATGAAATTATTACCGTCGAAGCGGAAAGAGAAAACACGACGCTTCTTTTCGTAACCAAAAAAGGTATGACGCTTAATATGGTTTGGGACGGCGTTCCGGAACAATTAAGGGTTGCCGGCGGCGTAAGAGGAATCGGCTTATACGAAGGCGACGAAGTAATCTACGCAACGCAAATAACTAGTAACGACAAAGTGTTGCTCGGCGCTTCCAACGGAACGTTTAAACTGGTCGAATGCGACGCGATAAAGAAATTGGTGAAGACGAGAAAAGGCGTTATGATTTACGACTTGGGCGACAAAAAGTTTGCCGATATCGTTTTGGCTGCTAAAATTGCCAAGGATAACTTGAAAGGCGTTTACGTTATCGATAGAATGTCGCAAGAGTTCTACGTCGATATTAAAGAAGTACAAAAAGACGCGAGAGAATCCAAAGGCAAGTTCTTAAAATCGGTCGGTAATTGTCAACCCGATAAGATATTCTTCTATTAATATTCATTTATTAAACGAATATAATCGAAGTTTGTTAAAAACGCAAAAAGCGGTGAAAACCGACCTATAGGTCGACTTTTGCCGCTTTTTTAACTTTAAGAAACGCTTTTTAAAGAAGCAAAAACCGAAAAATATTCTCGTTTTTACTCAAAGTAAGGTTGGTGATAAGAAATTTTTAAGTAAACTCGTAAAAAACCCTTGACTGAAATCGATATTAAGTATATAATATTATAAATACAAATTGATGAATCGGTGACGACATGCATTTTAAAATTTCACTTGCGGGTGACTTGGGTAGCGGCAAAAGCACCGTTGCTAACCTTTTAAAAGAAAAAATGAAAGCAGAAATAGTTTCCGCCGGCATTATCTATCGTGAGTTGGCGGCAAAACTTAATCTTACCGTAGAGCAATTTAATATTAACAACGAAAAAGATAAGCAGTACGATACTTTGGTCGACGATATGCTAAAAACTTACGACGATAAGGACGGGAATTATATCTTCGATTCTCGGCTTGCTTTCCATTTCGTTCCGTCGGCAGTCAGTTTTTATCTTACCGCCGATAAGTCGGTTGCCGCCCACAGGGTTTTCGACGCCAACCGCCGTGACGAGCATTTTGCGAGTTTAGAGGAAACCGTTAAAAGTTTGGAGTCAAGGCGTGCAAGCGAAAGAAGACGCTACTTAGATTATTACGGGGTAGATATTTTGGATATGAATAATTACGATTTCGTAATTTCCACCAACGACGTTACTCCCGAATCGGTTGCTGATTTAATTTATAAATCGTGGCTTAAAAAAGTTACTAAATAATGATAAAAGTCGGGCTATAAGCCCGTTTACTAATATTTTTACAATAATTTTCGAGGTGAATTTATGCATTGGGCAGACAAACTTGCCGACGACGTCATAGCAAGAAACCCTAATAAAGAAGAATACGTTTGCGCCGCGGGTATAAGCCCGTCGGGCTCGGTACACATCGGTAACTTCCGTGATATCGCAACTAGTTTTTACGTTGTCGAGGCGTTAAAAAGAAAGGGCAAAAAGGCCCGTTTATTGTTTTCGTGGGACGAGTTCGACAGACTTCGTAAAGTTCCGTCTAATATCGCTAAATTAGACGAAAACTTCGGCGACTATATCGGTATGCCGTACGCTTTTATTCCCGATCCCCACGGTGAAAAATCTTCTTACGCTGAGTATAACGAAAAGGAGTTCGAGGCGTCTTTAGAAGAACTTGATATTCATCCCGATTATCGCTATCAGGCAAAAGAATACACTTCCGGTAGATACGCCGACGGCATAGTTCTTGCGATTCAAAAAAGATTTGAAATTTACGACGTTTTAATGAAGTATAAAACTCAGGAAGCCGACGAAGGCGAAAGAGATAAATACTTCCCCTTAAACGTTTATTGCGATACTTGCAAAACCGACTTTACCGAGGTTATATCGGCTTCCCCCGACGGGGAGGAAATTACTTTCCGCTGCAAAAAATGCGGCGCCGTCAAAACGGTTAAGGTAAGAGAATACAACTTAATTAAACTCGTTTGGAAAGTCGATTGGCCTATGCGCTGGGGCGTAGAAGGCGTAGACTTCGAACCGGGCGGAATAGACCACGCTTCGGCAAGCGGCTCGTACGTAGTCGCCTCCGACGTTGCAAGAACGGTTTTAGGGGTAGAGCCTCCTATTTTCCACGGTTACGGTTGGCTTTCTATCGCGGGGCTCGGCGATATGCACTCGTCGACGGGTAACAACATTACCCCCGCCGCGGTTTTAAAGGTTTACGAACCCGATATGATTCGTTGGCTTTTCGCTAAGTACGAGCCTAAAGCGCCGTTTAGTTTTAACTTCGACGACACTATTATCCGCCATTACAGCGAATTCGACAAGGGCGTAGAGGCTTATAAAAACGGACAAGCCGACGAGTTTTACGACGCCGTTTTCGATATGGCGTTAATACACGGTAAAAACACTCGTTCAAAAGTACCTTTCGGCGTTTTGGCAAGCGTTGCGACGGTAGTCGACTTTAAGCCGGAACCCGTAAGACAACTTCTTAAAAAATTGGACGTAGAATTTACCACGGAAGACGAAGAAAGACTTTTAAGGGTTAAAAATTGGATTACCGAACATCAACCTTCCAAAATGTATAAACTATTAACCGCAAGAAACGACGAGTTTTACGCGACGTTAGACGACGATATTAAGTCCGCGGTTAAAAAATTGCACGACTATATCGAAGAGCAAGAAGGTTTAAAAGAAAAAGACGTTCAACAATTCATTTATTCGATTATAAACAATCCCGAACTTAGTAAAAAGGAAAATATGGCTATCCAACAACGCTATTTTAAAGCTTTTTACAATCTTTTAATCGGGCAAGACGCTGGTCCAAGGCTTTATTTGTTCTTAGCCGCGGTTGATAAAAAAGAATACAACTTCCTTTTGGATTTCTAATTTGATTGGTTTAAAAAGTTGCCGTATAGGTCGGTTAGCGACCGATACGGCGCTTTTTTTATTTAACGAAGTCACACGCCGATTAGTAAGAAGAAGACCAAGAAAAAATAAAGAAGACAAAATAACAATTAATAATACAAAAAGAGTTATATTTTCCGCCGCTAAAACATTTTATAATATATCCGTTATGGAAGTCTACGTCGAATACGTAATATTGGACAACTTAATAATGGATTATATTTTATTAAAAGAAACCGCGGTTTTATTGAAAGAAAAGTTTTCAAAGCCAAGACTTATTATAGCGGCGGCGATAGGGGCTTTAGGCGCGGTGGTTTTTCCGCTTTTAAAAATAAAAGTCCAATATTTATTTCTATTGAAAATCGCGTTGGGCGCTTTGATATGTTTTATTGCGATAAATTTTAACAAAGTTTCTTCGTATATTAAATTTTTCAACGTCTTTTTGTTGCTGACTTTTTTGTTAGGTGGAGCGGTTATCGGCGCGTTCTATCTTTTAGGTATCAACTTGGACGATTACGGAAGCAAATTAGGCGGAGTGCTGCCCGTCGGCTTAAGCGTGCTATTCGGCTATTTATTGGTTATCGTCGCAAAAAGAATAGCAAGAAACGCCGTCAACGGGTTTATTACCGATAAATATAGGTATAAATGCGTGATAAAAAGCGGAGCGGTCGCTATAAAAGCAGACGGTTATTTCGATAGCGGAAATCTTTTAATCGACAAAGAAACGGGACTTCCGATAGCCCTTTGCAAAAAACGATTATTAGAAAGACTTAAAAAGGGAACGCCAAATTTACGCCCGATAGGAAAAATGAAGTTTTCGACCGTCGGAAGTAACGGTGTTTTACATCTTTACCCCGTGGACGGCATGACGGTTGAAATAAACGGCAAAGTAAAATTTACTAATTGCTTGCTTGGTTTGGTTGACGACGATAGTATGAACGAAGACCTTCTTTTAGGCGCATATTTATTATAAAAACGAGGCTATAGGTCGATTATCGACTAAAATACGAATTATGAAACTGTTTGATTTTTTAAAAAATTTATTCAAAAAGATATTTTGTAAAAGTGAAGGCGTTTACTATTTGGCAACGGGGGAATCTCTTCCGACGCCCCTAAACGCCGAAGAAGAAAAAATAATTCTTGCGCGTATCGTCGACGGAGATACGGAGGCTAAAAACCAACTTATCGAACGCAATTTGCGCCTCGTAGTTTACGTCGCGCGTAAATTCGACAACACGGGGATAGACCTTGACGATTTGATTTCAATCGGCACGATAGGTTTAATCAAAGCGATAAATTCCTTTAAGATTGATAAAAATATCAAACTTGCGACTTTTGCTTCCCGTTGCATCGAAAACGAAATTTTAATGTATTTAAGAAGAGTGGCTAAAATGAAGGGGGAAGTTTCCTTCGACGAACCTTTAAACGTCGATTGCGAAGGCAACGAACTTTTGTTATCCGACGTTTTAGGCACCGATCCCGACGCCGTTTCCAAGCAAATCGAAAGTAATTGCGAAAAGCAAATTTTAAAAGAAGCGCTTACGAAACTCAACGACAGAGAAAAAGAAATTATGGTTTTGCGCTTCGGACTTACCGGAGAAAAGGAACTTACGCAAAAAGAAGTAGCCGATTTACTTGGGATATCTCAAAGTTACATATCGCGTTTAGAAAAGAAAATAGTAGTTAAACTAAGAAAGGAAATGGAAAGAGCGGTTTCGGAATAAGTTGGGCTATAAGCCGATTATCGACCGTTTTTTGCTAAAAAATTTAATAATCCAAACAAAATAAAAGTCGAACGATACGAAAACTTAAAGCCGCGTCGTTCGACTTGTTTATTACTCAATTTTATATAGGCGTGAAAAATTTCGATATTTTTTCAAATTACTATTGACAAACGCGTATTTTAATGATAAAATAATAACGAAGTATAGATAAGGCGTTAACTTTTAATTTAAAAAAGTTAACCGTCGGAGGCTTATGTTAGAAGCGATTGGTGATTTTTTCAACGATTATCCCTTCGTCGTTTATATGCTAAGGGTTTTTCTCGCGCTCGTGTTGGGGTTTTGCATCGGTTTTG
This sequence comes from uncultured Christensenella sp., assembly GCA_964567885.1. Lineage (GTDB taxonomy): Bacteria > Bacillota > Clostridia > Christensenellales > Borkfalkiaceae > UBA4636. The sequence continues at coordinate 15,041 of CAZMOD010000005.1, read as the reverse complement.
AAAGGAAATCGCGCTCGAAGGAAGCGGGTATTCGCACCCACGCGATAGTCGCGGTGGGCGCGGCTTTATATACGATAGTATCTAAGTACGGGTTCGAAGGAGATCACGATTCTTCACGCGTTGCGGCGCAAGTGGTTGCGGGTATCGGCTTTTTGGGCGCAGGTATGATACTTCATCAACGCAACGTTATCCACGGGCTTACTACCGCGGCAGGCATTTGGGCGACCGCGGGTATAGGTATGGCTGCGGCTGCGGGGATGTGGCAAGTCGCGCTTTGTTCGACCGCTTTGATTATAGGCGTACAAATCGTTTTACACGCTAACTTTAAATTGTTTAGACAAAAAAGATATTTTTCATATAGGGTTGCTTTTTACGAAACGGACGACGCTAAAAGCAGTCTTTTCGACTTTTTCGGTATCGAAAAGTTTTCAAGGCTTCGTGTCGAAAAACGCGACGGCAAACTGCTTTCTACCGCGACGGTAAAGACGGATAAGGAAATTTCCGACGACGCCGTTACGAAGATTTTAGAGCAATTTCCTTTCGTCTTATCGTGTGAAAGCATTGCGGACGAAATAGACTAAAACGCTCGATAACGGGCTTATAGCCTAACTTTTTAGTAATTTATACAGTTTTTTGATTATTAAGGGGGCGACGAACGGTGTCGGTTAAGATTTTGAAAGGGGACTTGTGTTTTCAAACGGAGTCTTCTAAGTTTAATACGCTCAAAAACGGGTTTTTGGTTTTAAAAGACGAAAAAATCGAGGGAGTATACGAAAACGATCCGCGTAACGAGTATGGTGAATACGACGACGCGGAATTTCTCGATTTCACCGACAAATTGATTATACCCGGGCTTATCGATACCCATATGCACGCGCCTCAATACGCTTTTTGCGGCACCGGTATGGACGACGAACTTATCGATTGGCTGAACGGGGTTGCTTTCCCCGAAGAAAGGCGATACGCCGATTTATCATACGCCAACGCCGCTTACGATATTTTTGTAGACGAACTTAAAAAAAGCGCGACGACGCGCGCGATTATTTTTGCGACTATCCACAAGGACGCAACGGTTCTTCTTTGCGATAAACTTGAAAAAAGTCGTTTGGTTACCTTCGTCGGTAAGGTGAACACGGATAGGAATTCTCCCGATTATCTGATTGAAACAAGTGCGGAAGACTCGATAGCGGACACCGTTTCCTTTATCGAAGCGGTTAAAGATTTTAAATACGTCCGTCCGATTTTAACGCCGCGTTTTACCCCCGCTTGCAGCGACGTGCTTATAGACGGATTGCGCGTTTTGCAAGAAAAATACGACCTTCCCGTCCAGTCGCATTTGTCTGAGAATTTGGGCGAGATAGAACTCGTAAAGTCTTTGCATCCGGAAACGGATTTTTACGCGCAAACGTACGATAACAAAGGACTTTTCGGAAGAAGTAAAAAAGGGGTATTATATAATACTGTAATGGCGCATTGCGTTTGGTCGGGTGAAGCCGAGCGTAAGCTTATAAAGAATAACGGCGTTTTCGTGGCGCACTCTCCCGTTTCCAATCTCAACTTATCGTCCGGCATAGCACCTATCCGCGCTTACTTGGACGAGGGGATAAAGGTTACGCTTGCGTCCGACGTCGCCGCGGGCAACGTAAAATCTATGTTTTCGGTAATGGTTTATTGCGTTCAAGTCTCCAAAGCCTATTGGAGGTTGGTCGATAATACCAAAAAACCGCTTACTTTTGCGGAAGCCTTTTACGCCGCCACCGTAACCGCGGGTGAATTTTTCAAAAACGTGGGAACTTTCAAAAAAGATTACGACGCCGATATTTTGGTTTTGGACGACTCGGTGATACCCGCTCTCGACCGTTTACCCGTCGAAAAACGCTTGGAAAGGTTCGCATATTTAAATTGCGACCTTATCCCCGGCGCGGTATCCGCAAAATTCGTCCGCGGCAATCGAATTTTTTAACTTGATTTTTAGAACGAAAATTTAGAATTTTTAGAACGAAAATTTAGAATTTTCAGAACGAAAATTTAGAACGAATTTTCTAAAACTCCCGTTTTTTCGACGAAACACCAAAAAAAAATCAAAATAAAATAAAAACTTTACAAAAAAAATCAAAATAAATTCTCAAAAACGTTGAATTTAAATTTTTTTTGTGTTAGAATAATTCATAGAGGAAGTTTGCCACGCGTATTTTTGGTCGCGCTCGCCGAGACGAGTGCTTTTAACCGAGGTGCTCGGGGTAAATACGCAGCAAGGAGCAATTATGAATACGAATTACTTTTTACTCAATGCGCTTGGTCCCGTAGACACGATGTTCTTTTTGGTGTGTCTTGGCATTATAGTGCTTATAGTTGCGATATATTTTCTCATACCGATTTTCAACAAATCGCAGTACGAGGAAAGACGTGAAAATTTAAGAAAACGCGAGGCTGCGTTCAAAAAGGGTCGTACCGAGAATCAAGTCGGCGCGTCTGTTTCCGCCGCTACGGAGGAAACGACGAGTAACGACGACGGTAACGTTTTGATTGAAGCCGAGCAACAAACGCCGGTTTCGGAAGTAGAAGAGGTAAAGGAAAAATAATGACTAAGCGCAAGATTTTTCCTGCAATACTTTACTTTGTTTTTACTTTCCTAATCGGCATTTTTTTAGCGGTAATTTTGCCTGCCTCGTACCTTCTTAGCGAACTTCCGAACTGTTTAGCCGATTCGCTATATAACGGCGACTACGGAGACGCGATAGCACTCATCGGCGGGTATTACGATTCAGAGGTTGCCTTTGAAGGTTCGGTAGCGGACGGCAAATTGGTCGTTTATAAAACGGTTACGTTGTTTACAGTAACTAAGAAGAATTCCGAAGGCGACGACGTTGAAGTTTCAAATTTAAGAAAGTCTTATGTGGTTTTTTTATTCGGCGTCAAGGATTCGTATAAAACTTATAAAGAAAACGACAACCAAACCAAGTTGCTATTGACGGTTAACGGAAACGAAGTAGTTCATCCCGTGTTAGATTCAGACTCAAACGCCGACGAAGTAAACGACTATATCGCGTTTTACGAAAGTAAAGGCGTAATCCCTTTGGAACTTCCGTTTAGCGACTATCCGTCGATAGAGGCAATGACTTTTATCGATTGCGACGGAAAAGAAGTTTTTAAAATAGATTTTTCGACGCCGTTAGACTTTAGCGATTTGTTTTTCGTCGACGCCGAAGACGTGATTACGGCTTTCAACGCCGAAGAAGCTGACGAAGTTCTGTTTTCCAAAGAAAACGCGTTTTTATCGCTTTCGTCTTCGTACGAAAAAAGTTCTTACGAAAAAGCCGAGAAACTTGCTGAAAAGAAGTCTACGAAAACGATAATCGTATATTTCGTCATCGTATACTTGATAGCAGATTTACTGTTCACTCAATTCACGATAAAATTCGTCAAATTCTTGTTGTTTGACGTATTCAAAATAAAACGAAAAGAAGTGGCTATGAAGGTTCATAACGAAAACTTCGGCAACGACTATTATTGCGCCGTTACTTTAAAATTAGAAAAAGACGAAGGCTTCTTCTTCGACCAAGATGTAACCGTACGCTACGGCGAAAACGTTAACGCGATAGTTTTTGATTTAACCAAGCCCAACGGATATGAAAAGTGCCTAAGGGTAAAAGCCGGTACTTACGACAATTTAAGCGTTGATATAAACGAAGGTTTTACGGTAAACGGACTTCCCGAAACGCTTATTGCCGATGGATACAAAAAAATGATAATAGCGAAAATTGTAAGGCGAGAGGATTAAACGCTTATGAAAATAACCATTCAAGATTTAACGAAAATATTCCCTTCAAGGAATAAAAAAGGCAGCGAAGTCGTTGCGGTAAACAAAATGAATATAGAAATACCCTCCGGTAAGTTAGTCGGTCTTTTAGGCCCTTCCGGCTGCGGTAAAAGTACTAGTTTGTTTATGTTATCCGGCTTGGAGGCTCCTACTTCCGGCAAAATTTTCTTTGACGAACAAGACGTTACGACTTTGGCGGCTGAAAGAAGAGGCGTCGGCTTGGTTTTCCAAAACTACGCGTTATATCCGCATATGACGGTTGAACAAAATATTATGTTCCCGCTCACCAATATGCGTTTACCCAAAGCCGAAGCAAAACAAAGGGCTTTAGAGGCGGCGGAACTCGTTCAAATCGAAGACTTAATGGCAAGAAAGCCTAACGAATTATCCGGCGGTCAACAACAACGCGTCGCGATAGCCCGTGCTTTGGTAAAAATGCCTAACGTTCTTTTGCTTGACGAACCTTTATCCAACCTCGACGCTCGTTTAAGACTTCAAACTCGTGAAGAAATCAAGCGTATCCAACGCGAAACGGGTATAACCACCGTCTTCGTAACGCACGACCAAGAAGAGGCTATGAGTATTTGCGACATAATGGTCGTTATGAAGCTCGGCATCGTTCAACAAATCGGCGATCCCCAAGGCATTTACGACGACCCCGCAAACTTGTTCGTCGCAAACTTCTTAGGCACGCCTCCTATCAATATATTTAAAGGCGAAGTTAAGGACGGAAAGATTTATATCGGCGACGAAGCGGTTTTGGACACCGACGTTTTCGATCAAAGCGTTTTCGTCGGTGTTCGTCCCGAAGGGTTTATACACGATCCCGAAAACGGCAACCTAACCTTAAAACTTGATCATATAGAAGTTATGGGTAGAGACAAAACCATAGTATCCAAGCACGCATCCTCTCAAAAACCCCTCGTTAGATCCATTATCGATTCCGACGTCGCGGTCGATAGAGACGCCGAATATCTGAAGTTCCAATTAAAACCGAACAAAGTATTCTTATTTAACGCCGAAACCGAGGAGAGGATAAGATAATGTCGAATTCCGAAAATAAAAACTTTTTCGCCAACGCGTTGGAAGCCGTTAAAAGTTTCTTTATAACGTTCGGCGGAAAGTGTAAAGACTTGTGGTTCAAGTTTTTAGGATTATTTAAAAAGAAAGAAGCCACCGCCACCGCTTCCGCTGCGGAAGCGTCTATGACCGGCGAAGCCTCTTCGGCTTTTGTCTTGCACGAGTTAACCTTTGGTGAAAAGGTAAAAAGATTCTTAAAGGCGGAACAAGGTTGGCTATTCGTTCTTCCCGCGTTGATTTTGCTTAGCATTTTTACGTTTTATCCTATTATCAACGCGTTCGTTTGTGCGTTTATGGAAAATTACGATCCCACCAACAAGTTTGAGCCTTATACCGGCTGGGGTTTTGAAAACTTCAAAATGGTATTTACGATGAATTTAGGCGGCGCGACCTTTTTGCAATGCCTCATCAATACCGTAATCGTAACTTTTATTTCCGTTCCGTTATCTACGCTTTTGGCGCTTTTGATTTCGGTTGCGCTAAATTCCATTAAAACGCTACAAAAGGCTTATCAAACTATTTTGTTTTTACCTTATTTGACCAACTCTTTGGCTATGGGCGCCGTTTTCGCAACGTTTTTCAACATAGTCGGTACGCCCAGCGACCCAAATAAGCAAATTGGTATAGTTAATATGTTTTTGGGGATTTTCGGCATAAAACCTATTGATTGGATGGCGAAAGGTATAAGTAACGCTTGGGAAATAGGAAAAGTAGGCGACGCCGCTTTGTATATACCTTGGGCGAAATATATCGTTACCATCGTATACGAGACTTGGTCGGGATTACCTTTCAAAATATTAATTTTATTTAGTTCGCTTCAAAGCGTCAACAAACAATATTACGACGCTGCAAAAATCGACGGTGCTTCAAAATCCACGACCCTTTGGAAGATTACAACCCCCTTGATTATGCCTATGATTTCTTATCTATTAATCACCGGTATTATGGGCGGTATGAAGCAATATAACGCCATCATCGGTTTATTTGATACTGAGATGGGCGGATCCTTTATCATGGGTACTATGGTTGGGTACATTTACAACTTAAAAAGCCACGTTATAGGCTACGCTTTTGCGGCATCTTTGGTCTTATTCTTAATAATAATGGTCTTCACGCTTATAAATCTACAACTTAGCAAGAAAAGGGTTCACTATTAAAGGAGGGTGATTATGACTAAATTAAACAATGCTGCTTTAACTAATACCCCTTCCGAAGTGGATTTTAACGTAGAAAGAGAAAAAAGAAGACAAAAAATCAGTAAAATCGTTAAAAACGTATTCGTTTACTTCTTTTTGACGCTTTGCGCTGTAGTTGCATTTTTCCCTTTCTATTGGATGTTTGCTTCTAGTTTAATGACGGAAATCGAATATCGTTCCTCTAAATTGACTTTATTCCCCGAAACGTTAATGTGGAAGAACTACGCGGTTGTTTTATCTCAAACCGATTCAACCGGTACTTCTTTTACGCAAGTGCTTGTAAACACTTTAGTCGTCGGTATTACGTCAACTTTATTAGGGGTTGTCGTAACGATTATTACCGCCTACGCATTAGCAAGGATGAATTTCCACGGTAAAAACTTATTGTTTACCTTGATGCTTGCAACTATGATGATTCCGGGCGAAATATACACTCTATCTAACTATTTAACGGTTGCAAAGTTGAGTACGCTCGGAATGGGTAGTTGGTACAATACTTATACCGTATTGATTTTGCCTTTTTTAGTGAGCGTTTATTACATTTACTTATTAAGAAACAACTTTATGCAAATACCTAATTCCCTTTATCAAGCCGCAAAAGTCGACGGTTTATCGGATATGGGTTACTTGATTAAAGTTATGGTTCCTTTAACCGCACCGACTTTAGTATCGATAACTTTACTTAAATTCATCGGTGCTTGGAACTCTTACATTTGGCCGGCGCTTGTTAATAACGCCAATTGGCAAATGATTACCGGCTGGGTAACCGGAGGGTTTACAGATAGAAACGGAACGTTATATAACGGTCTATACTCTCAGAGTCTTCCTCTCACCACTTTGAAGATGGCAGCAGTTTGCATGGTTACTTTGCCGTTGCTTATTCTCTTTATTTGTTGCCGTAAATATATTATGAAAGGCGTATCCAAGAGCGGTACCAAAGGCTAATATTTTTATAACCCAATAAAGCCTCTTTATTAGATAATTCCCCTCAACAAATAAAGGCTCCATTGTGTAAAGGGGGCTCCGCCGTAGGCTGTGGGGGATTGTAGCCGACGAAGTCGGCGTAGCAATATACAATTCGTAAATTTCCTTTTAAACTTTCTTTCTTTAAAGGACAATTCCGCGTAACAAAACAAAGGCTCCCACTTGGGGGAGCTCCGCCAAAGGCGGTGAGAGGGTCGACGTCAGTCGCGAGAAACAAAGTCTCCTTTGATTGCAAAGGTAGCTCCGCCGTAGCGGGTAGAGGGATTGTAGCCGACGGCAGTCGGCGTGACATCATATATCAAAAATCATTATTAATATTAGAAACTGCGCTATCGCCGCGGATAAAAAGGGCGAAATGCGTAAAAAATAAAAAACAGGAGTGTTTTATGAAAAAAATCTTATCCAAAATGCTTGTATTTGCTTTAGTAGTTTGCTTAAGCGGTGCAGTATCCGTTTTTGCCGGTTGTCAAGTTGGTGGCGGCAACGGCGGATCTACCTCTGACTACTCACACACCATCGTTTTCTATTCTTCGCAAGGTGACTCTTTGCAAAAGAAGACGCTTAACGCCATCGCTAATTTTGAAGCAAAGTATCCCGGCTGGACTGTCGAGCATACTCCTAAGGGCGGTTACACCGACGTTGAAAGTGCAATAAAGACTGATATTCAAGGTGACAAGCAACCCGATATCGCTTATTGCTACGCTGACCACGTTGCAGGCTATTTAAAGAGCGGTACCGTTTTAGATCTTAACCAATATATCAATTCCACCGAAAAGGTTAACGGTTACACCGTAGGTTATTCTGCTGAAGAACTTGCCGATTTCGTTGAAATTTATTGGGAAGAAGGTAAAGCAACTAACTATAGCAATTACGACAAATACGGTTATACCGCCGATTCTATGTTGACGCTTCCTTTCGTAAAATCTACCGAACTTTTATATTATAATGCAGACGCTTTAGTTTCTTGCGGCTTCGTTGACGACGAAGGCAATGCTAAACCCGCTGAAACTTGGGAAGAACTTTGGGCACAATGCGCTCAAATCAAACGACTTTATCCTCTTTCTACTCCTTTAGGATACGACTCCGAAGCAAACTGGTTCATCACCATGTGTGAGCTTAACGGTTGGGGCTACACCAGCATCGATTCCGATAACCACTATTTATTTAACGGTCAGGAGCAAATTGCTTTCTTAGATTCTCTTACCAATTATTATCGTTCGACTGATAACGGCGGACTTGGCTATATCACTACCGAAGAAGCATACGGCGCTTATACTTCTAACCTTTTCACTCAAGGCGTAGCGAACGACGCTCCCGGCTGCGTATACTGCATCGGTTCTTCCGGCGGCGCTTCTTATCAAAAACCTACCGGCGAAAATGCGTTTAATTGGGGTATCGCTCCCGTTCCCGGAAAGTTAAACGATGAAGGTAACGTTGTAAGAAAAGCTATTTCTCAAGGTCCTTCCCTCGTTATGTTCGAATCCGGATACGGTTTAACCAGCGAACAAAAAGCCGAAAAACAAAAAATGACTTTCATGTTCTTGAAAGAACTTTTAGACGCAACTTTCCAAGCCGAGTTTGCTCAAACGTCCGGTTATAACGCGGTAAGAAAGTCTGTAGTTAATGACAAAGATTATCAAAAATTTATCGCTAAAGCCGATACCGATATTATTGCAAAAGCGATTTTAGTCGGACAAGAAATGGTTGACGATTACTTCGTATCACCCGCTTTCCTTGGTTCTTCCACTGCTCGTGTTCAAGTAGGCGAAGCTTTACTTTACGTAATGAAAGGCGAAAAAACCGGTGAGAGGGCGTTACAAGACGCATACAACAATTGCAAAGGCATTAAATAACAAATTATAAAAATATAACGGCGAACCAATATAATGAAAAGAATTTTATCGTTTGCTCTTATTTTCGTGTTGGCGACTATGTTTTGCCTCGTCGGTTGTAATACAACTACCGGCGGTGGCAAAGTCGCCACTAACGAAGAAGAGTTATCTACAATCACAAATACTTGTAAGTTAACTAAATCGTACGAAGGTAAAGATTTTATTACCGATGGCATTGGTGAAGCTTCCGTAATTAGGTTTACCGACGGCGATACCTTTACCGCAAGATTGTTAAAAGACAACACCACCGTTACGATACGTTTTCACTCTATCGACACTCCCGAATCTACTGGCGGTATCGAAAAATGGGGTGTGGCGGCTTCTAACTTCGTAAAAAAACGCTTAGACGTAGAGGGTATTCAAATCGTATTAGAGGCTACCTCCGTTCCCGCCGAACATGATTCTTACGGTTCGAGGTATCTCGGTTACGTTTGGTATAGGACTTCCGAAACCGAAGATTTTAAAAACCTCAACTTAGAACTCGTTGAAAACGGTTTTTCCGACAATAAAGGCGTTAACACCAGTAAGTTCCCGTATAACTCTTACTTTGAAAAAGCTCAAGAAAACGCTCGTAATATTCAACTTCGTATATGGTCTAAGTTGGACGATCCTTTATTCAAAACCGATCCCGAGGACGTATCTATTAAGGCTTTAAGGGAGGACGAGGCACTCGTTAACGAAGACGAAAGAGTGTATTGGAACAAAGAAAACAACTCCGGTGCAAAAGTTCGTTTTTACGCTTATCTCGAATCTTTGACTATAAGCAATACGGGTACGTATACTTTTACGGCAGTTACTTACGATCCTGTTACGGGTGAAAAGTACTCTATACCCGTGTTTGCTATGTACTCTTCGTCTGAAGCGTCGCGTATGCCGCTTGGTCACTTATATAGAGTGGTCGGTAACGTTCAAGACTATGGTCATTACCAAATTTCGGGCATTATTTTCAGTTTGAGATATGATCAACCAAGTTATACTAAGATAGTTCAAAGAGACTATTATATGACTTTCAGTTCTTCCGTAGATTACCAAAATAATTACGAAGATACTTTGTATTCCGACGTAACTATCGATAGCGTTTCCGTTGAAGGCGGCGTTATGACTATCGTAGGTACTACTTATCAACGTACTGCTTCCGGCAACGTGGCACAACCCTCTACTTATACCTTTAAAGTTAAAGTAAGCGAAGACACGAATACTTCTATGTATTACGTAGGTGAAACCTTTAGTGTAAAAGGCTATCAATTTGAAGAGGACAGCAAAATTATCGATATCCTTAAACTTTCGGATATCGTCTTAAAATAAGTTGTTTTTGAAAAAGCAATCGTTTGATCGTTTACGAAATTTATATTATTCGTTTTTAATAATTTTTTATTGAAAACGCGCACTTACTTTATTACAAAATTAATTTCAAAAATTAATAATAAAAAATTCATAGGAGAATTAAATTATGAATCGTAAGTTTGGCGTAATTATACTTGCAATTATTGCGGTATTATGTCTTTCGTTCGCCGCTTGTAATATCGGTAGCGGTTCTACCGGCGGCACGGTAATGACGAAAGAAGAAGCACTCAAAAAGTACATTTTTGAACACGAAGATTCACTCGTTAGCGAAGAATTCACTTTGCCGAAAAAAATCGGCGGATATCGCGCTACTTGGACTTCCGACAGCAAATACGTCGTTCTTCAAGACAGAGACGACGATTATCTTGCTACTCCCGTTCTTCCTGAAGAAGGTCAAGTTACCGTTAACTTAACGGTTGATCTTCGCGGAGTAAGCGATACTTATACCGTAAGGGTAAAAGCAATCACTGTACAAGATATCGCGGACAATTTCACCTTTAGGCAAGATAAACAAGTCGTATACGCAAGTTTCGATCTTGACCTCGTTGCTTCTTATAAGGGCAGGGCTGCCGATATTACTTGGACTGTCGTAAACGGAAACAATATTTCTATCGGCGAAGACGGTGACGAATGTATCGTCGTTCCTTCTTCTTTAAACCCCACTGTTTCCATTAAAGCGGAATTCTCCTACAAAGGGGAAGTTGCGACTAAGGTTTATACCTTTACCGTTTCTGAAGAAATGGAACACTTACAACAAGTTAACCATTGGTATACAAACACTGGTGTTTCCGTCACTTTACAAGGTTACGTCGTTGCAATAGCAGATCCTAGTTATGAACAATTCGGCAATATATCCTTATATATCGTTGACGAAGATTTCTGCTGCGGTTACTACTTATACCAAGTCGTTTGTGACAAAACGTTGGGTGCAAAGATTCGACCGGGTGTATTCGTAACTGCAGAAGGCACCGTAAATACGCTATACAACGGTGGTTTGTATGAGACCACTCAAAAAAAGGGTAATATCGTTGCCGTTGACGAAACTAAGACTATCGAAATGGATGATCCGAGATTGGTATACGCTCTCGATAACGACGTTCTTTCCGGTTCTTACGCAACCGTATACAATCAATCCCGTTTAGTATCCCTTACTAATTGGACGGTTGACAGCGTTGCCGAAAATGTAGAATTTACTAATGCCACTTTATTTACTTTAAAGAAAGGCGACGTCAAGGTAACCGTAGGTATTTCCAAATACTTAAAAGGCGAATATGCAAGTGCAACGGATCCCGTATATACCGCACTTTACGAAAAATATAAAACGATCAAGGAAGGTGACGTAGTTTCCGTAACCGGTATTTTGGGTTACTATAAAGGACACCAAATCTTACCCTTATCAGCGGACGATATCGTTATCGGTGGTAACGTTGGTGAAAACGACGAAGTTATTGGTAAAGCGGTTAAATCCGCTATCGCGAAAGTTGACGAAGCATTTGGTAAAATCCCCGCTATAGTTGCGGTTGAAGGAACCCAATCTTACGAACTTCCTTCCGACAATTCCGTAGAAATTTCTTATAGACTTATCGGTACCCGTACTACTATCGCACTTACTGAAGCAGACGGCAAAAAAGCCTTAAAGTTCACGCCTGATTTCGCAGAAGTTGCCAATATCGACGTTACCTTCAAGATGGGTGACTACGTTACTCATAAATTCTACAGCGTTCGTGCCGAAAAGTTAGACGATCAAGGCAAAGCCGATTGGGAAATCAAGAACTTCGATGTTCCAACCGAAATAACCGCTGCGGGCGACGTTGATCTTCCCGATACCTCTTTCTTTGAAAACGCGTCCGTTGTTTGGACTTCAGCCGAAAACTTTGCCGTAGTTAAAGGAACCGTTTTAACCGTAAGTCTTCCTTTAACCGTTAAGGTTCTCAAACTCACCGCTACGGTTACCGTTGGAACGGCTACTGCTACGAGAGATTACTTCGTAAAAGTTTCCGCGTACGACGCTAAGGAGCCTATCTACGTTGAAACTGCCCCCCAAGCTGGTACTTATCTTGCTTTAGCAATATATCAAGAAAACTTATCCAAGACTTTGTATGCAACGAATCAAATGAGTGGTTTCTACATTGCTACTACTGAAGATTATACGGCAGCTGCACGTGTAGTTTTAACTGCAGTTGAAGGCGGATATACCATTCAACTTGGTGGCAAGTATTTTGAAATTGAGATTTCAGGTAGTTATAAAAACGTTAAACTTAGAGACACCGCTACCGAAGGTTTCGCATGGACTTGGAACGCTGACAACAAAACTTTCCAAACTACGATAGACGAAATGACTTTATACGTAGGTACTTATAATACTTATAATACCGTTTCTGCCAGCACGATTGACAAAATTGGCACATCCTTCCCTGCAAGACTTGTTTCTGAAGTTCAAACGCAAACGGCACAAGACCTTTTAGACGGTATCGTAGCTTCTATACCTACTTCCGCTACTGAAGATTTCGCGCTTGACTTTAAGGCTTCTTACGAGCTTAAAGAAGGCAGCAACGGTCTTGAACTCGACGGCTTAACCGCAAAGGTTACCCAAACCGCTGCCGACCAAACCGCAACCTTAATCGTAACCGTAACTTACGGCAAAGACGCCGACGGTAACGCTATCGTTGCAACTACAGAAGTAGTTATCACTATCCCCGCTGAAAAAACTGTCGTCGAAACCCCCGCTCCCGCTACTGGCGAATACGTAATAACCTTATACCAAGCAAAAGCAGAAAAAACTTATTACGCAACTTCGACTATTGACAAGGGTGCGTTTAAGTCTACCGAAGACGTAGCGGATGCTGCAAGATTTGTAGTTACCGCAGTTGAAGGCGGATATACGATTACTACTGACGGTAAGTACGTAGAATTAGTTTTAAGCGGTACTTATACTAATTTAGCACTCGTTGATGAAGCGACTTCCGTTTGGGTATGGAATGAAAATTTAGGTGTTTTAACTTATACATTCAACAACAAAGTTTATTATATCGGTACCTATAGTACTCAAAACAGTGACGGTTCTTGGTATAATAGAAGTACGTTTAGTGTAAGTGAAACATATCGCATTAGTGGCGATAACGCAGTAAACGTTGGCGTAACCCAATTCCCTGCTACTTTAGTTTCCATATCCGAATCTACCGGCGGAGAAACCGGTTGCGATCACGATTGGGATGACGGCGAAGTTACCACCAGTGCAACCTGCACGACAGACGGCGTAAGAACTTACACTTGCTCTAAATGTTCCTTAACCAAAACGGAAAAAATAGATGCCGCTGGTCACACCGACACCGACAACAACAACGTATGCGACGTTTGCAACGCTGATTTAAGCACTTCTACCGATAAAGGCACTAAGGAAAATCCTTATACCGTAGCCGAGGCTTTAGAAATTGCCGGAACGCTTGGTGCTAACGAATATAGCGCTAACGCCGTTTACGTACAAGGTATTATTAAGAGTTATTCGGATAATAAGTCCAGCAATGCTTATCAGATGTATATAGTTGATATTAACAACTCCGCATCAGAACTTTTAGTGTATACTTGTTATTATACCGATGACGTAAAAGCCGCGTATATTAACGATACGGTTATTGTTTACGGATATTTACAGAATTATAGTGGCACTACGTTAGAAATAACCAAGAAGGATACTCAAAATCCTCAATTTATCGCGAGAACTGCCGGTACTTCTTCGATTTCCGTTGCGACTACTTCTAGCGATAAGGCTACCGTTGCTTTAAGTGCTAATAGCGGATTAAACGGTTCTACTTTTACTTTCACCGTAACTGTTACCACCGGTTATGAAATGGTTTCCGTAAAAGTTAACGGCACTGCAGTTACCGCCGTTGAAGGTGTTTACTCCGGAACTATCGCCGGTCCTACCACCGTTCTCGTTGAAACTAAGGAAGAAGGCGCTGCCGATCAAATTACTGAAACTTTAACTTTTATTGCAGCAAATCGTACGTCACATGACGCACAACAACAAACTTGGAAATCGGGCGCTATTGAACTAGTAAACAAAAAGGGCAGTAGCACTAGTAATGTAGCTGATTACACAGAGCCGGCTAGATTTTATAAAAGTTCAAGTCTTGAAATATCGTGTGTAGGAATGACTAAGATTGTTTTTAAGTGTTCTTCTAATGACTATGCTTCAAGCTTGAACAACAGTATATCAGGAGATGGCTTGACCGTATCTATTTCTGGCAGTGAAGTTACTGTAATATTTAGTAGTAAAGTTGATACTTTCAAAATAGATGTGTTAAGTGGTCAAGTTAGAGTAAAATCTCTTGAAGTTTCCTACATTGCAGAATAATTCACTATAAAAATGATTATACAAGTATAATTATTTTGAAATGAAAAATTACTTGAAAAAGTTTTTATAGAATTATTAAATCAAAATATAACTTGTAAAGTCATACAACTAAAAACTCTTTTCCGATTTATTTCGGAAAAACGCATAGCGGAGCCGTCTTAGACGGCTCCGCTTTCCATTTTTTCGCCCGCGTTGCATTAAATATAGGCTTCCCCTTGAGGGGAAGCTCCGCCGTAGACGGTGATGAGGTGAAGTCGAATGAAAGTTCGGCTTTTTTGTTTTAGATTAGCGGCATACGCCGCCACCTCTCCCAAGTGAGAGGCTTTCTTTTGGCAGTTTTCGCGTGGAAGGCTTTCTTTTGCAAGGCTCCC
>CAZMOD010000004.1:66591-72769 GCA_964567885.1 uncultured Christensenella sp. | reverse complement strand
TCAAGGGGAAGCCTTTCAACACAAGTTGCCCCTCGTTGCTCAAGGGGAAGCCTTTTTTTACAATTAATGGATAGGCTTTATTTTGACGCGGTCGCCTATTAGATTACGTAAAAAAGCCCGCAAATAGGTCGTTAACCGACCTATAGGCGGACTTTTTGATTATTTTAGTTCACAATAAACTTAATATTCGCGTTTGATAATCGCGTTATTTTTATGTTGCCCTAAGGCTTTACACGCTTTAATCGCTTAATATTTCTTTCTTTTTACGTAAGAAGTATGTAAAACTTTATGGGCTTCGTGGCTACCCGGCTTTCCTAAATAATCGCCGTAGATGGCTTTGACGACGGGACTATCGTGGCTCTTTCTTAAAGGAGCGTGAGCGTCGATGTCGTATAAAACCTTAGCCCTTAAACTTTGAACGTCAACGTTCCTACGAGTGTAAGCGTCGACTATCGGTTGACCGCCGCCGTTTACGCAACCGCCGGGGCAAGCCATGATTTCGATAAATTGATAAGGCGAAGTTCCGTTTTTAATTTGGTCGCACAAAGTTCTTGCGTTTTCCAAACCGGAAGCAACCGCGACTTTAACTTCTAAATCGCCAACTTTATACGCCGCTTCCTTGATACCCTTGTTTCCGCGTACTTCGGTGAATTCAGGGTTAGGAAGTTCTTTACCGGTAATAGTTTCAACCGCCGTACGAAGCGCCGCTTCCATTACGCCGCCCGTCGCGCCGAAAATTACGCCGGCACCGGTGTATTCGCCCAAAGGATTATCAAACTCGGCATCGGGGATTTCTTTAAACAAGATACCCGCGCGTTTAATCATCTTAGCAAGTTCACGCGTGGTGATAGCCGCGTCGATATCGGGGTAACCGGAAGCCGCTTGGTCGTCCCTCGTCTTTTCAAACTTTTTAGCGACGCAAGGCATTACGGATACTACGTAGATATTTTCGGGATCGATACCCGCCTTTTTGGCGTAATAGGTTTTTACTATGGCACCGAACATTTGTTGAGGAGATTTGCAAGAGGAAAGATTATCCGTTAAATCGGGATAATAGTATTCCAAAAATCTAACCCAACCGGGAGAACAACTCGTAATCATCGGAAGTTTTCCGCCGTTCGATATTCTCTCAACCAATTCGTTTGCTTCTTCCAAAATAGTGAGGTCCGCCGTAACGTTTACGTCGAAAACTTTATCAAAGTTGAGCATCTTCATCGCTCTAACCATCTTGCCTTCTACGTTGGTGCCGATATCGTAACCGAATTCTTCACCTAAAGCCGCCCTTACCGAAGGCGCGACGCCCGCGATAACCACTTTGTCGGGATCGGCTATAGCCGCCAAAACTTGGTCGATTTCACTCTTTTCGGTAAGCGCGCCGGTAGGACAAACGTTAATACATTGTCCGCAACCCGCGCACGCGGTATCTACTAAATCGTCTTCGAACGCTTGACCGACGTGAGTCGCAAAACCACGGTTTAACGCGTTTATAACGCCGCAGTGTTGAACTTTATTGCATACCGCGATACAGCGTCTGCATAAAATACATTTTTCGTTATCCCTTACCAAATACGGAGTGGTATCGTCGATATCGAATTTGTTTTCAACGCCTTTATAGAAAGACGCGTCGCAACCGTATTCGTAGGCAAGAGATTGGAGTTCGCAATGAAGGTTTCTGTCGCAAGACAAACATTCCTTTTTGTGGTCGGAAAGAATGAGTTCCAAGGTAGTCTTTCTCGATTCTCTAATCTTGGGGGTGTCGGTAAAGACTTCCATACCTTCCGTAACGGGATAGACGCACGCGGCGGCGTATCCCCTTGCGCCTTTAACTTCTACGACGCAAATACGGCAAGCGCCGATAGCGTTTATATCCTTCATATAGCAAAGCGTGGGGATTTTAACGCCCGCGACCTTTGCCGCTTCCAATATGGTAGTTCCTTCGGGAACGCTTACGGGAATATTGTTAATTTTTAAGTTTATCATCGTTTTCACCTTTTAACCTTTGCTTATTGCGCCGAATTTACATCCGGAAATACAAGCGCCGCATTTAACGCATTTGTTTTTATCGATAGCGAACGACGCGAGCTTGTGACCCGTAGCAACGTAATCGGTTCTTACGATAGCGCTTGCAGGGCAGTTCCTTGCGCACATACCGCAACCGATACATTTATCCTTATCTATGGTAAAGTTAAGAAGTTTTTTGCATACGCCCGCGGGGCAGGTTTTGTCTACGACGTGAGCGATATATTCGTCCCTAAAATAACGAAGAGTGGAAAGTACGGGGTTGGGCGCCGTTTGACCTAAACCGCAAAGAGAGTTGGCTTTTATGTAATAGCAAAGCTTTTCCATCTTGTCTATATCTTCTAAGGTAGCCGTTCCGTCGGTAACTTTAGTTAGAAGTTCTAACAAGCGCTTGTTGCCGATACGGCAAGGAGTGCATTTACCGCAAGATTCGTCGACGGTGAATTCTAAGAAGAATTTAGCGATGTCAACCATACAGTTGTCTTCGTCCATAACGATAAGACCGCCGGAACCCATCATCGAACCGATGGAAACCAAGTTGTCGTAGTCGATGGGAATATCGAGGTGTTCCGCAGGAATACAACCGCCGGAAGGACCGCCCGTTTGAGCGGCTTTAAACTTTTTGCCGTTAGGAATACCGCCGCCTACGTCTTCGATAACCGTTCTTAAAGTGGTGCCCATAGGGATTTCAACTAAGCCGGTGTTGACGATTTTTCCGCCCAACGCGAAAACTTTGGTGCCTTTACTCTTTTCGGTACCCATGGCGGCAAACCATTCGGGACCTTTAAGGATGATTTGACAAATATTGGCGTAAGTTTCTACGTTGTTTAAAAGCGTCGGCTTACCGAACAAACCTTTAACTGCGGGGAAAGGAGGACGGGGACGGGGTTCGCCGCGTTTGCCTTCGATAGAGGTCATAAGCGCGGTTTCTTCACCGCAAACGAAAGCGCCGGCGCCAAGACGGATTTCAAGGTTAAAACTAAAGCCCGTGCCTAAAATATTATCGCCTAATAAGCCGTATTCCCTAGCCTGATTGATAGCCGTTTGAAGTCTGTGTACCGCGATAGGATACTCCGCGCGGACGTAAACGTAACCTTGCTTGGAACCTACCGCGTAAGCGGCGATAGTCATAGCCTCGATTATAGCGTGGGGATCGCCCTCTAAAATGGACCTATCCATGAACGCGCCGGGGTCGCCTTCATCGGCGTTACAGCAAACGTACTTTTCGTCGCCTACGGCGTCTTTGGTGAATTGCCATTTTCTGCCGGTCGGGAATCCTGCGCCGCCACGGCCTCTTAAGCCCGATTTAAGCACGACGTCGATTACTTCTTGACTGCTCATCGAAGTCAAAACTTTGATAAGGGCTTGATAACCGTCGTAAGCGATGTATTCGTCGATGTTTTCGGGATCTATTACGCCGCAGTTACGAAGCGCGACGCGGGTTTGTTTTTTATAGAAATTGGTTTCCGATAAAGCGGAAACTTTATGACTTGCGGTTTCGTGGTCGTCTTTATGTAAAAGTCTTTCGACGATACGACCTTTAACGAGGTGTTCTTCGACGATTTCTTTAACGTCGTCGACGGTAATTTTGCAATAGAACGCGCCTTCGGGGTAAACGATTACGACGGGACCTACCGCGCAAAGACCGAAACAACCGGTTTGAACGGTCATAACGTCTTCTTCTAAACCGTTAGCCTTTATTTGAGCGTTAAACTCTTGCAAAATCTTAGCACTGTTATTGGAGTGGCAGCCGGTGCCGCCGCATACTAAAACGTGACTTCTAAACATTTTCATCTTCTCCTTATTCGCCGTCGCCGAGTAAATAGTCGGCGCATACCTTACCGCCTACCAAATGGTTTACGACTATATCTACGACCTTTTCGGGGGTAACTTTGCAGTAAGTAACCTTTTCTTTATTAGGTTCGTGGACTTCCACGATAGGCTCTTGGTTGCAACTGCCTAAGCAGCCGGATCTGGAAATCTTTACGTTTCTTAAGTTCCTCGTTAAAACTTCGTCGACCAAAGCGTTGTAAACGGAGCGAGAGCCCGCGGCAAGACCGCAAGTTCCCATTCCGACGACGACTTTAATCTCATCTACGTCCTTATTGTCTCTCATAATGATTTCCGATTGCATTTTCTCTCTAATCGCCTGAATATCGGCTATACTTTTCATAATGAAACACCTCTGAAATTTGTTTTTATATTTTCCTTTATCATTTCGCGCAGAAATACTAAAACTTCCGGCGAGTTAAGCGGTACCGAGCCGAGTTCTTCTTTAATCTCGCAACTGTCCAATAAAAATTCACAGTCGTAAACTTCGTAGTAAAAAAACAACTCTCTATCGCCTAAGTTTCCTAATAGAGTAACTAACGTTTCGGCTATATCGCCGAGGGGCGGACGGTCTATTGCGTCGATTTTAAAAGTCGCGGTAACCAAAGTTCCCTTGCCTTTGTCGGAAGTGATTTCAAAAATTCCGCCGCTTCTTTCCGCCGAGGCTTTTAAAAGCGGAATGCCCATACCGACCTTTTTTCCTTTTTTAGTCGTTTGATAAGGGCTAGTCACCGTTTCTAAAAACTCCTTATCCATACCGTCGCCGTCGTCGTACGTAAATATCGTTAGATAATCGTCGTGCTGCGTAATCGAAATATCTACTAAGGTCGCGTTTGCCTCGAACGAATTTTCAGCGATATCTAAAACGTGGAGTGAAAGTTCTCTCATTGTTTAATTTATTTATTATTTTTTTGACGGTTTCGTCGTAAATTAAGGTTATTTTCGCAGTGCGTCGGAAACGACTTTCGCGGCGCTAAAAATATCCAAGTCGGTTCTTATAATATTCACGCCTTTTTCTTCCGCCGTTTCTCGTACGCTTCCGATAAGTCGACAGCCGTCGCATATAACCACTACGGCAATATCCGCCAAAGTCGCGACGGCGCAAACGTTGACGTTAGTCATAACGGTGAGCCAACAAGAATTTTTTGGTGCGTATCGCATTACGTGACTTAATAAATCGCCGGCGTAACCGCAAGTTATTTCTCTATTTTCGTCCGCGATATTTATCTTTTCGGCGGATAAAAGTCTGCGAAGTTCTTTTACCGTCATATATTAGTTGTATTTAGCCAAAATACCCGCGACGTCTTTAGCGGTAATTCTTCCGTAAACTTCGCCGTTAACGCTCATAACGGGCGCTAAACCGCAGCAACCTACGCAACGCGTGGCGTCTAACGAGAATTTTCTATCCGCGGTAACTTCCCCGTTGTCGATTCCTAAAATCTTAGAAATCTCGTCGAAAATCTCCCCGGAGCCTTTTACGTAGCAAGCGGTGCCTAAGCACACGCTAACTTGGTATTTGCCCTTCGGGTAGAGGGAAAATTGAGAATAGAAGGTTGCGACGCCGTAGACTTCCGATAACGGAACGTTGAAAGCCTCCGCTATCATAACTTGCACTTCTTTAGGTAAATAGCCGTAGATTTCCTGCGCCTTTTGAAGCGCCGGCATTAGCCCGCCGGGCACTTTAACGAGTTCGGCAAGTTCTTTTTTTAATTGAATTTCTTGCTCGGGCGTGCCGTCGAAGGGTAAAACGATTTTTTTCATACAAAATCCTCCGTAATAGGTAGAAAAAGTGAAGCGTATAAATACGCTTGGATTTATTATATCACACCTAATAAAACTTGTCAATATTTTGACGGCAAAAATTCCGTAAATAATCTTCGAGGGGCGATTATTTAAGGCGCGAATTTTCGGATATGCAATTTTCGTTATATAAACGCGATTTTTGTATCGTTGAAATTGAAAACTTCTCTATTATTTTAGTATTTTGCAGCAAAAAAACAAGGCGAAAACATGAATTTTCTTTCACTTTTTACCGTTTATACCGAAAATAAATACGGCAATTCAGTTTAAAACGGTTAACGAAAATCAAAAGAAGTATTTTTTTAAACGTTTTATCGGTCGTAACCGAATAAAATCACGGGAAATATAAGCATTTTTAAAGGGGTTGAATATCCGTTTTCGTATTTGAAAAGGGTTGGTTCGCAAGTTTTTTGCAAACCAACCCTTTTCGCCAACATTTTCCTTGCGGAAAGAGATAAAGCAAGGATTTGAGATTGACTATGAACCCTCTCAGTCGCTGCGCGACAGCTCTCCCAAGGGAGAGCCTTTT
>CAZMOD010000004.1:59409-66491 GCA_964567885.1 uncultured Christensenella sp. | reverse complement strand
TTAACTTGAGGGACGTTTTTTTACGGACGGTGCAAGCCTCGTCCTTACCTATTTATTGCTATACCGACTGTCGTCGGTACCCTCTCACCGCCTACGGCGGAGCTCTCACAAGGGAGAGCCTTTTTTAACTTGAGGGACGTTTTTTTACGGACGGTGCAAGCCTCGTCCTTACCTATTTAGTGCTATACCGACTGTCGTCGGTACCCTCTCACCGCCTACGGCGGAGCTCTCCCAAGGGAGAGCCTTTTTTTGCAACTCAACGGATACTTTTTTCTTTACAATCAAGGAAGCCTTTCAAGGTTTAAATTATAAAAATTTAGAGACGAGGGATGCGATGGAAAGGGTTTCAGCGGAGCCGTCGGACATTTTTTTAACGGTTACGGTACCTAAGGACAATTCGTTTTCGCCTATCGTCGCGACGTATTCGGCGGATATTTTATCGGCGTATTTAAATTGCGCTTTTACGCCTCTTTCCATATGATCAAGGTCGGCTTTCACGCCGTGTTTTCTTAAATCGGAAACTATCTCGAAGGCTTTTTCGTAAGCGGCTTCGCCCATAGTCGCGATAAACAATTTACAACGCTTCGGTTCGGGAATAACCACGCCTTTGGCTTCCATAAGCATCAAAATACGTTCTAACCCCATACCGAAGCCGACGCCCGGTACCGAGCCGCCGCCGAGTTCGGAAATTAAATTATCGTATCTACCGCCGCCGCACACGGTGCCTTGAGAGCCTAAATCGGCGGTTACGAACTCGAAAACGGTTTTAGTGTAATAGTCTAAACCTCTTACGATTAAAGGATTTACGGCGTATTCCAAGCCCGCTACGTCCAAAAGTTTTTGAACTTTATTAAAGTGCGTTTTGCAATCGTCGCAAAGATAATCGGTGATTTTTGGAGCGTTTTCAACTAGTTTTTTACAACTTTCCACTTTACAGTCTAAAATTCTTAAAGGATTCTTTTCGTAACGGACTTTGCAAGTTTCGCATAAGCCGTCGATATTATCCTTTAAGTATTCTCTTAACGCTTCGTTGTAAGCCTTGCGGCACTCCTTACACCCCATACTATTGATATTAAGTTTAACGTTTAAGCCGAGTTTGGTCAGCACCGTATAAGCAAGTAAAATAACTTCCGCGTCGGTGTCCGCGCCCTTTGCGCCGTAAAACTCTATACCGAATTGGTGGTGTTCTCTTAGTCTTCCCGCTTGCGGTCTTTCGTAACGGAAAACGGGGGTAATATAGTACATTTTTAAAGGCATTGCGCGATTGCTAAGTCCGTTTTCGATAAAACTCCTTGCAACCCCGGCGGTGCCTTCCGGCTTTAAGGTTATGCTTCTTTTACCTTTGTCCTCGAAGGTGTACATTTCCTTATTGACGACGTCGGTAGTTTCGCCTACCCCGCGAAGGAAAAGTTCGGTATGTTCGAAAGTAGGCGTTCTTATTTCGTCGGCGCCGAAAGCGCTTGCGACCTCTCTTACGATATTTTCGACGTAGTGCCACTTGTACGATTCGTAAGGCAAAACGTCTTTCGTTCCTTTAGGTACGTTAATCATAATATTTACCTCTCGTAAATAATTTCGCGGTTAAACGGTCCGCGTTATAAAATGAACTTTTTAAGATTGCGTTTGCTGACGATTTCCGATAAATGCTCGTCCACGTACTTTTTGTCGATGGTAAGCGGAATTACGGGATGCGTACCGTCGGCGTTAAAGGATATGTCTTCGAGTAAATTTTCCATAATCGTATGCAATCTTCTTGCTCCTATATCCTCTTGCGTGGCGTTCATTTCAACGCACAAAAGCGCAATTTCTTCTATAGCGTCGTCGGAAAAACTAAGGTCGATTTTATCCACCGCGAGAAGCGTCGCGTATTGCTTGGTCAAAGCGTTTTCGGGAACGGTTAAAATTCTTACGAAATCTTCTTTAGACAAACTTGAAAGTTCGACGATTATGGGGAATCTGCCTTGAAGTTCGGGAATCAAATCTTCGACCGCGGAAACGTGGAAAGCACCGGCGGCGATGAATAAAATATAATCGGTTTTTACCGTGCCGTACTTGGTGTTTACCGTCGAACCTTCGACTATGGGTAAAATATCGCGTTGAACGCCCTCGCGAGAGACGTCGGTGCCGTTGGTTTTACCTTTGGACGCGATTTTATCTATCTCGTCGATAAAAATAATACCTTCCTGCTCGGCACGGCGAACGCCTTCTTCGACTACGGCGTCCTCGTCGATAAGTTTGGAGGCTTCTTCGTCGGTTAAAAGTTTCATAGCCTCTTTGACGGTGTATTTTTTACGCTTGGTTTTATTGGGCATTATGCCTTCGAAAATAGACCCGAGATTGATTTCGGTACCGGAACCGGGGACTAATTCCATAGCCTTGGGTTGAACGGCGATTTCTATTTCGATGACGATATCGTTGAGTTCGGCGTTTTCAAAGCGTTTTTTAATCTCTTCCTTGAAAATATCGTCGGGCGTTTCGCCTTTTTCGTTCTTTAACGCATCGTATAAGCACTTTAAAACCTTTTTTTCGGCGACGGCGGAGGCTTTGACATAAACGTCGCGCTTACGCTCTTCCCTAACCATTCTTACGCTGTATTCGGTTAAATCGCGTATCATCGATTCGCAATCTCTGCCGACGTAGCCGACTTCGGTAAATTTAGTCGCTTCCACCTTTACGAAAGGCGCTTTGACGAGTTTCGCAAGCCGTCTTGCAATTTCCGTTTTACCGACGCCCGTAGGTCCCTTCATGATAATGTTTTTAGGGGTGATTTCGTCTTGGGCTTCGACGGGAAGCATACTTCTTCTATAACGGTTGCGAAGCGCTACCGCGACTTCCCTTTTGGCCTTGTCTTGACCGATGATATACTTATCTAATTCCGCTACTATTTGCCTTGGGGAAAAACAATTCATCAGTTATCCTCCTTTACCGTTTCAACGCGAATATTGTCGTTAGTGAATATGCAAATTCTGCTTGCTATATTAAGGGCTTTTTTAGCGATTTCGTCTGCGGAATAATCGGTTTCTTCGTATAAAGCGCGCGCCGCCGCCAAAGCGTAGTTGCCGCCGCTTCCGATAGCGCAAACGTCGCCGTCGGGTTCTATTACTTCACCCGAGCCCGATACTATAAGCAAAGTATCTTTATCGGCGCATATGAGCATTGCTTCCAATTTTCTACCCGCTTTGTCGTTGCGCCATAATTCGGCAAGTTCCACCGCGCTTCTTAAAAGATTGCCGGAAAACTTGTTGAGCATTCCTTCGAAACGTTCGCTTAACGAAAAAGCGTCGGAAACGGAACCGGCAAACCCGATAATTACTCTGTCGTCGTATATTCTGCGGACTTTCACCGCGTTGTTTTTGAAAATTACGTTCTCGCCGAAGGTGACTTGCCCGTCGCCGGCGATTGCGGTTACGCCGTTACGTTTTACGGCGCAAATAGTAGTTCCTCTAAATTCGTTACTCATTTATAATCTCCATTATTCGTTTAATCGTGTCTAACGCCCTTTCGGATAAAAAACGTTTCTTTTCGGCTTTGTCTTTCATCCTTCCTATCGGGCTTAATATTCCGTAATTGGCGTTCATCGGTTGGAAGTCGTCGCAAACGGTTGAACAGTGCTTGGCTAACGCGCCTATAACGGTTAAGTCGGTAAAGTCTACATCCGTCTTTCCCTTTAACCGCCTATCCAAAGATATTGCGGCGGTAAGTCCCGAAGCGACGCTTTCCACGTAGCCCTCTACCCCCGTTATTTGCCCCGCGAAATAGGTATAAGGCTTTCCTATAACCGCGTAACTGCCGTCAAGGACCCCCGGCGAACGCAAATACGTGTTTCTGTGCATTACGCCGTAACGCAAAAATTCCGCGTTTTTAAGGGCGGGGAAGATGGAAAAAACTCTTTTTTGCTCTCCCCATAAAAGGTTGGTTTGAAAACCGACGAGGTTGTACATGGTCCCTTCTTCGTTCTCTTTTCTCAGTTGCATACACGCGTACGCCCAACGCCCCGTTTTCGGATCGGTTAATCCCACGGGTTTTAAAGGACCGAATCTTAAAGTATCGATTCCTCGCGCCGCCATAATTTCAACGGGCATACAGCCTTCGAAAACCTCGGTTTTTTCAAACGAGTGCTTTTCGGCGGTTTTTGCGGTGATAAGGGCGTTGTAAAACTCCTCGTACCCCGCTTTGTCGATGGGGCAGTTAACGTAATCGCCTACGCCTTCTTCGCCGTAACGGTCGGATATAAAGGCTTCCTTCATATCTATCGAATCGGCGGAAACTATAGGCGCCGCCGCGTCGTAAAAGTAAAGTCCGCCCGCGATATTTTCGGTGATGAATTTACTTAATCCGTCGGTGGTTAAAGGCCCCGTAGCGACGATGGTTGGTACGTCAAAGTCTATTTTGGAAACGTCCTCGCAAACCAAAGTAATATTTTTGCAAGATTTCAAGTTGTCGGTGATTTTTTTAGCGAAAAGTTCTCTATCCACCGCCAAAGCGTTGCCCGCTGGGACTTTATTCTCGTCCGCGGCGCTTATAACCATCGAGCCTAAAAGACGTAATTCTTGCTTAAGTAGCCCGCAAGCGTTACCGTAAACGTCGTTGCTTTTTAAGGAATTGGAACAAACCAATTCGCCGTAATTAGGGTTTTGGTGGGCGGGCGTATAGGCGTTCGGCTTTATATCGTATAGGTATACGTCGTAGCCTTTTTTAGCCAAATAGTACGCGGCTTCCGAGCCCGCCAAACCGCCGCCTATTACTTTAACTTTTTTCATGTTTTTTCTTATAACCGCAGTCGGAATCCGAACAGCGTTCGTATTTGCCGTCCTTGGATAAAACCAAGTATTTTCCGCAGTCGGGGCATTTTCCCCCGGTGGGAATATCCCAACTCATAAACTTGCAATCGGGGTAGCCGGAGCATCCGTAGAAAGTCTTACCCTTTTTGGAAGTCATCTTTTGCGTAGGTCTGCCGCAGTCGGGGCAAATTCCCGCTTTTTCGGTTAAACTCTTGGTTTCGCCGCAAGCCTCGCAATGGAGGTATTTTCCGAATTTACCGGTTTTAACGGTCATTTCGCCGCCGCATTTTTCGCATCTTTCAGCGGTTTTTTCTTCGCTAAGCGATTTTATATTGGAACATTTAGGATAGTTGGGACAAGCCAAAAACTTACCGTACTTACCCGTTTTGTATACCATAAGCGCGCCGCATTTTTCGCACACCACGTCGGATACTTCTTCGTTTTCCGACTTAATGTTGGAACATTGCGGATAGTTAGAGCACGCCAAAAATTTACCGTATTTACCTTTCTTTCTTACCATAGGAGCGCCGCATTTTTCGCAAATCACGTCGGTGATTTCGTCGCCGTCTTGGGAAGCGGTTTTTAATTGTTCTAAAAATCCGGGATAAAATTCCGCGATAAGTTCGCGCCAGTCTTTTCCGCCGTTTTCGATGTCGTCGAGTTGGTCTTCCATATTCGCGGTAAAGGAAACGTTCATAACGTCGGGGAAGTATTTACATAAAACGTCGGTCATCTCGAAAGCGATAGAGGTGGGAACGATATATTTACTTTCCTTTTTGGTGTATTTGCGTTTGCTTAATACGCCGATTATGCTGGAATAAGTACTCGGTCTGCCGATGCCTTTGTCTTCCATTGCTTTTACCAAAGTGGCGTCGGTGTATCTTACGGGCGGCTTGGTGAATTTTTGTTCTTTTTCAATCTTTTCGGTCGTCAAACTTTCGCCTTCTTCGAGTTTAGGAATACGCTTGGTAACCACTTCGTCCTCGTCGGAAAGCTTTGTGTAATCGTCGTAAACGGCGGTAAAGCCTTTAAATAAGACCGTTCTTCCGCTCGTTTTGAAGGTATAATCTTTTACGCCGACCGAAATATTAACGTTTTCGTATTTTGCGTCCGCCATTTGCGAAGCGATAAATCTGTCGTAGATAAGTTTATATACCCCGTAATGATTTTTATCCAAAAGTTTTTTGGCTTGTTCGGGGGTGAGCGATAAATCTATCGGGCGGATTGCCTCGTGCGCGTCTTGCGCCGATTTTTTAGATTTGTAAAAGTTAGGCTTTTCGGGAACGTATTCCTCGCCGTACTTTTCTCTTACGTGTTTTAACGCTGCCGCTTGCGCTTCTTTGGAGATGCGCACCGAGTCGGTTCTAATGTAGGTTACGAAAGCAATGTGCCCTTCGGGGGTATCTAAACCTTCGTAAAGGTACTGCGCGATAGCCATTACCTGAGGAGAGGAAAGACCTAATTTAGCCGACGCGTCTTGTTGCAAGGTACTCGTCGTGAAAGGCGGAAGCGCGTGCGTTTTGGTTAACGATTTTTTAACTTCCTTGACGGTAGCGGGGGCGGACAAGACCTCGTCGTACACCTTTTGGGCTTCGGCGGCGTTTTCGGGACGGTATTTTTTACCTTTCTTTTCGGAAAGAAGGGCTTTAAAAGATTGTTTGCCCGATTTAAACTCTCCGTAAATATTCCAATACTCTTTGGCGACGAAGGCTTGAATTTCTCTTTCCCTATCGACGACTAAGCGTAAAGCGACCGATTGTACCCTTCCCGCCGATAAACCGTCTTTAATCTTTTTACATAAAAACGGACTTAATTTGTAGCCGACGAGTCTATCTAAAACGCGGCGCGCTTGTTGGGAATCTACTAAATTGTAGTTTATATCCCTCGGATTTGCCAAGGCGTTTTTAACGGCTCTTTCGCTGATTTCGTTGAAAACTATTCTTTGCGACTTTCCTTTTATTCCCAAAACTTCTTGTAAGTGCCAAGAAATTGCCTCGCCTTCGCGGTCGGGGTCGGTTGCGAGATATATTTTGTCGCTTTTGTCGCATTTATCTTGTAAACGTTTGATAACGGAACGTTTATCCGCCGTTATAACGTAATTAGGTTCGTAATTATCGGCGACGTTAACGCCTAAACGCTTTTCGGGTAAATCTCTTACGTGTCCGCCGCTTGCGTCGACTTTTATTCTTCCGCCAAGGTACTTTTCGATGGTTTTCGCCTTGGACGGGGATTCTACTATGATAAGTTGCATTTTGATTTTATGCTCCTTTAAAAAATTTTACGGTAATTTAAACGCCGAAG